>NZ_JBIWJA010000003.1:256439-387478 GCF_044764905.1 Streptomyces sp. NPDC093586
CGGTGCCGAGGGCGTCCGGGGCGGCCGCGCAGGCGGTGCCGGTGCTGGTGGCGGCAGCGTCGGCGTGGGGAGCGGCCGGGGCGTCGGTGGTGGCGCGTGGTTCCGGGACGGTGGCCGGGGCGCTCGGGGCGGTGTCGGCGGCCGTCGGCGGGCCGGCGGGCCGGGCCGCGGGGCCGGCCAGCTCGTAGTCGCCGTCGTGGTCCCGCTCGCCGGTCGTCCGGGGTGTCCCGGGGCGCTCCGGCGGGACGTCGTCCCCGTCGCGCTCGGCGGCGCCGGTGCCGTGGGGACGTGCCAGTTCGAAGTCTCCTTCGGAGCCGTCCCCGGACGGGCGCGGACGGCTCCACCATTTCGCCTTCGTGGGCTTCCCCTCGTTCATGTTCTCCCCCACACCTGGCCGCGGATCGTCGGCTCCAAGGGCTCTGGCGCCTTCCCGGATTCAATCAGGTCCGCGTACCGGCCCGCAGATCCCCGTCAGGGAGCCGGACGGTGGGACGCGGCGGGAGACGCCGAGGCCCCGGGGGAGGAGGGCGGGTCGGGGACAGGGGCGGTGAGAAGACCGGGCGGCTCGGCCACGGGCGGCGACGGCCAGGCGGCCAGCGTGAACGGCGGAACCGTCTCCAGCGGCCGTATCAGCGGGGACACGGCGACCGCGCCGGCCGTGACCGGCGTGGTCAGCGCCCGTACGGCCTGCTGCCGCAGGTCGGCGACCGTGGGGGCCGGCAGGCCGGGCACCAGCGGCGCGGACACCTCGGTCGGGGCCACGGAGGTCTCGCCGAGCACCCGCTGGCCCTGGACCTGTCCGAGCAGCGGGCCGGCCGAGCGGCGGCGCTGGTTCTCGGGGCTCTTGGCCGTTCCCGTGCCCTGGGTGCCCAGCGGCGTCACATTGCTGCCGGTGCCGGAACCCCGGGCCTCCGTCGTCACGTCGGGGGTGCCGAGGGTGACGCCGCCCAGCGCGATCGCGGCCAGCGACACCGCTCCCGCGGCGACGAACGCGAACCGCATCCCGCGCGACGCCGACCGCTCCGACTCGTGCCGGCTGACGTCGTGGATCCGGAAACCCCGGCCCGCCGGCGAGGAGGGCAGCAGGGAGGAGTGCGGGCGGGCGGGGACGTAACCGAACTCGAACTTCCCGGGCACGCCGGGCATCCCGTCGGAGAAGTCGCCGCCGCTCAGCGGCGAGCCGCGGCCGTCCGCGTCGCCGCCTCCCGGAAGCCCCTGGAGGCGGGCCAGGAAGCTCTCGGACGGGGTCGGCGGGGCGGCCTCGGCGAAGACGTTCTTCAGACGGCGCTGCGCGTCGACCTCCGCCTTGCACTTCGGGCAGGTCGCCACGTGCGCCAGCACGCGCTCACGCGCGTCATGACCGAGTTCTCCGTCCACGAGGGCGGAGAGTCGGTCTCCCAGGTGCTGCTCCGCGAGGTGTCCCTCCGGTTTCGGCCGTGACCCACTCACGCGCTCGTGCCCCCTCCTCCCAGTGCGGGAACACGGGCCACGAAGGAGCGGCGCTCGGCACGGGCCTGGGGGGAACGGTGCGCGAGGGCCTTGCGCAACTGGGAGCGGCCACGGTGGATGCGGGAGCGGACGGTGCCGAGCTTGACGCCGAGGGTCGCGGCGATCTCCTCGTACGACAGTCCCTCGATGTCGCACAGGACGACGGCGGCGCGGAACTCGGGGGCGAGGGTGTCCAGCGCCTGCTGGACGTCCGCGTCGAAGTGGGCGTCGTGGAAGACCTGCTGCGGGCTGGGGTCCTTGCTGGGCAGCCGCTCGGCCGCGTCGTCGCCGAGCGCGTCGAAGCGGATGCGCTGCTTGCGGCGCACCATGTCCAGGAACAGATTGGTCGTGATGCGGTGCAGCCAGCCCTCGAAGGTGCCCGGGGTGTAGGTCGACAGGGACCGGAAGACGCGGACGAAGACCTCCTGGGTGAGGTCCTCGGCGTCGTGCTGGTTGCCGGTGAGGCGGTAGGCGAGGCGGTACACCCGGCCGCTGTGCGTGCTGACGATCTCCTCCCAGGTGGGCGGAGTCCACGCCTGCCCGTCCGCGTCGCTGGTGAAGGTCGCGGTCTGGGCGTGTCCTGAGGCAGGACCAGTGGCGTGGCTGTGGTCAGCAGCGGTGTCGTTCACGGATTTCGGCCTGCCCGCCGATCCGAGAAAGCGCCGCAGCACTCCTCCCCGATCCACAGGTACGGCCGCACCTCCCCTGTCGGCTCTGGTGGTGTCCAGTGGAGCCCCTACCATAGCCACCTCGCCCGTTAGCTCCGGATAAGCGGTTTTACGAGAATTTGATCTGAGCTCGTACCGCTCGTACGGCTGCGTCAGCACTTGCTCGGTGCCCCTGCTCGTCCGCTGCCCCACGTCGCCGTCCCGGTCGCTCCGTCGTGTCTTCCCGTACCCCTTCGAACGACCGGTCCCATCTGCGGGTTCCCGACGGCAACGGATACAGTCACGCCGAGGCAACGACGGGGACAGGAGAGGGTCATTACCGGCAACCGGCAGACGAGCTGGGCGTTCGCCGACGCCTATGTCGCCGAGGACGACGCGCTGCGCTGGGCGCGCGACCGGGCCAGCGAGGCGGGCCTGCGCTCGGTGACGCCCGGTACGGGCTCGGCGCTCGGGTTGCTCGCCGCCGCCGTGGACGCCAAGGCGGTCGCGGAGATCGGCACCGGCTGCGGCGTGTCGGGGATCCATCTGCTGCAGGGCATGCGGCCGGACGGGGTCCTGACCACCGTGGACCCGGAGCCGGAGCACCAGCAGTTCGCCCGGCAGGCCTTCCGGGCCGCGGGCTTCGCCAGCAACAGGGCCCGCTTCATCCCGGGCCGTGCCCTGGACGTCCTGCCCCGGCTGGCGGACGCCGGCTACGACCTCGTCTTCTGCGACGGCGACCGGCTGGAGTACCTGGACTACCTCGCCGAATCGTTGCGCTTGCTGCGTCCGGGGGGCCTCGTCGCCTTCGAGGGCGTCTTCGGGACCGGCAGGACGATCGACTCGGGGCCGCAGCCCACCGAGGTGCTGCGCCTGCGGGAGGTGCTGCGCGCGGTGCGGGAGAGCCAGGAACTGGTGCCGTCATTGCTGCCGGTGGGCGACGGGCTGCTGTGCGCGGTGAAGCGATAGCCGGAGCCGGCGAGCGGTGGCCGGAGCAGCCCCGCGGCAGCCGGAGCGCGCGAGCCGGGGCCGGCCCCGGTAAGACGTGGCCGGCCCCGGTAAGAGGTGACCGGCGCGTCGAAAACGTACCGGAAATGCCCGGGAAACCCGGAAATCCGGAGGAAAACCGGGAAAACAATCGCCCCGGCACCAGGTACGGCACCGGGGCGACTGAACGGGTATGGTCGCTTGCGCGTCAGCCGACGACCTTCTTGAGGGCGTCGCCGAGCGCGTCGGCCTCGTCGGGGGTCAGCTCGACGACGAGTCGACCGCCGCCTTCGAGCGGAACGCGCATGACGATGCCCCGCCCCTCCTTGGTCACCTCGAGCGGGCCATCGCCCGTCCGCGGCTTCATGGCCGCCATGCTCGTTCCCCTTCCTGATACCAGCTCACCGTCACCGCCGACGGCCCGTGAGGGCACACGCAGTCCGGCACGGGACGCGCGACACCGGCATCGAACACATTGCTTCCCAGCCATTATCCCGCATCCCAGGACCCGATGACCAACATCGGTCTGCATCGCTTGGGCAACGCGCGCGAGCAAAACCACTCAATTCGGCGATGTGACTGCGATACTTCGCGCCCCCACCCACTTCCGCCGAATGGATACGGACCGGAATTCTTTGACGCAGGTCACATCCCCGCGACGGTCCGCCGGCGGTGATCTCCGTCATGCTGTCCTGCAGACACAAGCCGCGACGCGGAGGGGATTTCCATGGCCGACACCGTGCTCTACGAGGTGAGCGACGGGCTAGCGACGATCACGCTGAACCGCCCCGAGGCGATGAACGCGCTGAACATCGAGGCGAAGGTCGCGCTCCGGGACGCGGTGCGGGCCGCCGCGGCGGACGACGCCGTACGGGCGGTGCTGCTGACGGCGGCCGGGGAGCGCGCGTTCTGCGTCGGCCAGGACCTCAAGGAGCACATCGGGCTGCTGGCCTCCGACCGGGAGACGGGCGAGAGCCGGACCATGAGCACGGTCCGCGAGCACTACAACCCGATCGTGCGGGCGCTGGCCGAGGCGCCCAAGCCGGTGGTCGCCGCCGTGAACGGGGTCGCGGCCGGGGCCGGTCTCGGTTTCGCGCTCGCCGCCGACCACCGGATCGTCGCGGAGACGGCGGCGTTCAACACGTCGTTCGCGGGCGTCGCGCTGAGCGCCGACTCGGGCGTCTCCTGGACGCTGCCGCGCGTCGTCGGCCCCGGGCGCGCCGCGGATCTGCTGCTGTTCCCGCGGAGCATCGACGCCCGGGAGGCGTACGACCTCGGCATCGCGAACCGGGTCGTGCCGGCCGCCGACCTGCGCGCCGAGGCCGAGCGGACGGCGCGGGCGCTGGCCGAGGGACCGACGGTGGCGTACGCGGCGCTGAAGGAGTCGATGGCGTACGGGCTGACGCACTCGCTCGCCGAGACGCTGGAGAAGGAGGACGAGCTGCAGGCGCGGGCGGGGGCGTCGCAGGACCACGGGATCGCGGTGCGGGCGTTCGTCGACAAGGAGAAGCCGAAGTACCTGGGGCGCTGAGCCCGGCGCGGGCGGGTGGCAGCGGCCGTCCCGCCCGCGCCGCTCACGTCCGGCGGGCCGCACAGTCCGCCAGGTGGTCGTCGACCAGTCCGCACGCCTGCATCAGCGCGTACGCCGTCGTGGGGCCCACGAAGCGCAGGCCACGCTTCTTCAGGGCCTTCGACAGGGCCGTCGACTCCGGGGTGACGGCCGGGACGTCGGCGAGGGTCTTCGGCACCGGGCGGCCGTCCGGGTCGGGGGCGTGGGACCAGATCAGCTCGTCGAGCTCGCCGGGGGTCCACCCGACCAGCACGCGCGCGTTGGCGAGGGTCGCGTCGACCTTGGCTCGGTTGCGGATGATGCCCGGGTCGGCGAGCAGCCGCTCGCGGTCCTCGTCGGTGAAGGCCGCCACCTCGGCGATCCGGAAGCCGGCGAAGGCGGCGCGGAAGCCGGGGCGGCGGCGCAGGATCGTGATCCAGGACAGGCCGGACTGGAATGCCTCCAGGCTGAGCCTCTCGAACAGGGCGTCGTCGCCGTGGACCGGGCGGCCCCACTCCTCGTCGTGGTACGTCACGTAGTCCGCGGCGGACAGGGCCCAGGGACAGCGCGGCGCGCCGTCCGGGCCGGTGACGGCCTCGCCGGCGCTCACTGCTGCTCCTCCTGGGCCGGCTTCTCCATGGAGACGTGACGGGCGGCGGCGCGGGCGCCCGCGAGCGCGGACTCCAGGTCGGCGATGCGGGCGTCGCGCTCGGAGAGCTCGGCACCGAGGCGGCCGAGGGCGTCGTCGACGTCCGCCATGCGGTAGCCGCGCAGGACGAGCGGGAAGCGGAGCCGCTCCACGTCCGCGCGGCCCACCGGGCGGTCCGGGGGCAGGGGGTCCCGCAGCTGATCGGGGCCGGCCTCGGGCAACGGACCGCTGTCGTCGCCGCTGACCACGGCGAGCGTCACCGCGGCGACCACGACGGCGAGCGCGACGACGAGGAAGAGGAACATGACCATCGCTGGGGCCCCCATGGTCGGAACGAGCGCTGCGATCGCACGGTTGGCCGGTCGGATCGCGTCGGCTGGTTGGATCGGAGTCGGTTGTGTCGGGTCCGATCGTGCCATGCGAGTCTGACAGTCGGGATCGCAGGCGGTCCAAGGACGTGGACGAACGCCGAAGAGCGGGACGTCGGAGCCGGAGCGGGACGTGAGGAACGGTATGGACGAGGAGATGTCACAGGGGATGCTCAGGCTGGGCAGGCGTGAATTCGCGGCGCACGAGCCGGTGATCATGGCGATCGTGAACCGGACCCCGGACTCCTTCTACGACCAGGGCGCCACCTTCCGCGACGAGCCGGCGCTCGCACGCGTGGAGCAGGCCGTGGCCGACGGGGCCGCGATCATCGACATCGGCGGGGTGAAGGCCGGGCCCGGCGACGAGGTGTCGGCCGAGGAGGAGGCGCGGCGGACCGTGGGGTTCGTCGCGGAGGTGCGGCGGCGCTTCCCGGACGTCGTGATCAGCGTGGACACCTGGCGGCACGAGGTCGGCGAGGCCGTGTGCGAGGCGGGGGCGGACCTGCTGAACGACGCGTGGGGCGGTGTCGACCCGAAGCTCGCGGAGGTCGCGGGGCGGTACGGGGTGGGGCTGGTGTGCACGCACGCCGGTGGCGCCGAGCCGCGGACGCGGCCGCACCGGGTGACGTACGACGACGTCATGGCCGACATCCTCGACGTGACGCTGGGGCTGGCCGAGCGGGCGGTGGCGCTGGGGGTGCCGCGGGAGTCGGTGCTGATCGATCCGGGGCACGACTTCGGGAAGAACACGCGGCACAGCCTGGAGGCGACGCGGCGGCTCGGGGAGATGGTGGAGACGGGGTGGCCGGTGCTGGTGTCCCTGTCCAACAAGGACTTCGTGGGCGAGACGCTGGACCGGCCGGTGAAGGAGCGGCTGCTGGGCACGCTGGCGACGACGGCGGTGTCGGCGTGGCTGGGGGCGCGGGTGTACCGGGTGCACGAGGTGGCGGAGACGCGTCAGGTGCTGGACATGGTGGCGACGATCGCCGGGCACCGGGCACCTGCGGTGGCTCGGCGGGGGTTGGCGTAGGCGACGCGCAGGGGGCTCGGGGGGCGTAGTCGGCTCGGGGCGGCCTGTGGGGCGGGCGTGGGGTGTTTCGCCCCCGCCGCCCTTGCCCGTTCCCGTCCCCAGGGGCTTCGCCCCTTCGACCCCAGTAGGGGCTCCGCCCTTGGGCCCTGTCGGGGACCACGTCCCCTGTGTCCCTGCCGGGCCGGACTCCCCAACGCCCTGCCGGACCCGCGTGCCCGCGCCCCTGCCGGGTCCGCTCAAGCCCTGCCGTGGTGCGGGCGGGGTGTCGTCAGCGGCCCGCCTCCTTGGAGACCAGGGCGACCGCCTCGTCCACGTCGTCCGTGACGTGGAACAGGAGCAGGTCCTTCTCCGCGGCCTTGCCCTGGGCGACCAGGGTGTCGCGGAGCCAGTCGACCAGGCCGCCCCAGTACTCGGAGCCGAACAGGACGATGGGGAAACGGGTGACCTTCTGGGTCTGCACCAGGGTGAGCGCCTCGAAGAGTTCGTCGAGGGTGCCGAGGCCGCCGGGCAGGACCACGAAGCCCTGGGCGTACTTCACGAACATCATCTTGCGGACGAAGAAGTAACGGAAGTTCAGCCCGATGTCGACGTAGGGGTTGAGGCCCTGCTCGAAGGGCAGTTCGATGCCGAGGCCGACCGAGATGCCCTTCGCCTCCAGCGCGCCCTTGTTGGCCGCCTCCATCGCCCCCGGCCCACCGCCGGTGATGACCGCGAAGCCCGCCTCCACCAGGCCGCGGCCCAGCCTGACGCCGGCGTCGTACTCCGGCGAGTCGACCGGTGTGCGGGCCGATCCGAAGACGCTGATCGCGGGCGGGAGTTCGGCGAGCGTGCCGAAGCCCTCGATGAACTCCGACTGGATCCGCAGGACGCGCCAGGGGTCGGTGTGGACCCAGTCCGAGGGGGCACGCTCGTCCAGCAGGCGCTGGTCCGTGGTGCTCCCCTGGACCTGGTCCCGCCGCCGGAGGACCGGGCCCAGGCGCTGCTCCTCCGGCGGCTGCTTCTTGCCCTCCGGGTTGCCTGTAGGCATGTGCGCTCCCTCCGTTTGCAGGTGGTTCCGCCTCAGCGTAGATCGACGCGGGTTACGTACGGGGGACCTCAGCATGTCCGGCACGCAGCGGCGTAAACCCGGATCGGATCATGCCGTCAGCCAGGACCGCAGCCGCTCCTCCCCCGCGAGGATCTTCGCCGTCTCGACCCGTTCGTCCCGCTTGTGCGCCAAGTGCGGGTTGCCCGGGCCGTAGTTGACCGCGGGGACGCCGAGCGCGGAGAAGCGCGACACGTCCGTCCAGCCGTACTTGGGCTGCGGGGTGCCGCCGACCGCCTCGATGAAGGCCGCCGCGGCGGGGTGGGACAGGCCCGGCAGGGCCGCGCCGCTGTGGTCGTCGACCACGAACTCCGCCACCCCGCAGTCCGCGAAGACCTCGCGGACGTGGGCGAGGGCCTCCTCGGGGCTGCGGTCCGGGGCGTAGCGGAAGTTGACGGTGACCACGCACTCGTCGGGGATGACGTTGCCCGCGACGCCGCCCGTGATGCCGACCGCGTTCAGGCCCTCGCGGTACTCCAGGCCGTCGATCACCGGGTGGCGCGGCTCGTACGCGGCCAGGCGGGCGAGGATCGGGGCGGCCGCGTGGATCGCGTTGGAGCCCATCCAGCTCCGCGCGGAGTGCGCGCGCTCCCCCGTCGTCTTCAGCAGCACCCGCAGCGTGCCCTGGCAGCCGCCCTCCACCTGGCCGTCCGACGGTTCGAGGAGGACCGCGAAGTCGCCCTCCAGCCACTCGGGGTGGGCCTCGGCCACGTGCTTCAGGCCGTTCAGCTCGGCGGCGACCTCCTCGTTGTCGTAGAAGACGAAGGTGAGGTCGCGGTTGGGGGCCGGGACCGTGGCCGCGATGCGCAGCTGCACGGCGACGCCCGCCTTCATGTCGCAGGTGCCGCAGCCCCACAGGACGCCGTCCTCGTCCAGCCGGGAGGGGACGTTGCCGGCGATCGGCACGGTGTCGATGTGGCCGGCCAGGATCACGCGCTCCGTCCGGCCCAGGTCCGTACGGGCCACGACGTTGTTGCCGTACCGGTCGACCGTCAGGTGCGGCAGGGCGCGCAGCGCGCTCTCGATCGCGTCCGCCAAGGGCTTCTCGGAGCCGCTCTCGGAGGGGAGGTCGACGAGCCGCGCGGTGAGCTCCGCGGCGTCCAGCGTGAGGTCAAGCGGGGTATCGGCCATGCCGTCGACCCTACCCGCCGGGTCGTGGGCGGCGGGTCGGCACCTCATCCGCTCCCGGCCTGCCCGGAGTCCTACCCTCCAGTACCTTGTACGCGTGCTCGAACCGTCCTCCACCCGCAAACGCCGCGGCCGCCTCCTCCGCGCCGGGGCCGCCCTCGTCGTCCTGCTCGCGGTCGCCGGTTACCTCACGGTCCAGTACGTCACCGGCGGCGCCGGCGCCCCGGGCTGCAAGGTCGTCTCGCGCGAGGACGGCCGCACGGCCTACGAGTTCACGCCGGAACAGGCGGTGAACGCGGCGACGATCACCGCGGTGGGCACCTCGCGGAACCTGCCCGAACGGGCGGTGACGATCGCCCTGGCGACCGCGCTCCAGGAGTCCGCGCTGCGCAACCTCGACCACGGCGACCGCGACTCGCTGGGCCTGTTCCAGCAGCGGCCCTCGCAGGGCTGGGGCGACGCGCGGGAGATCATGGACCCGGCGTACTCGGCGGGCATGTTCTACGACCATCTGGTCAAGGTGCCCGACTACACGCGACTGCCCCTGACGGTCGCCGCGCAGCGCGTGCAGCGCAGCGCCTTCCCCGAGGCGTACGCCAGGCACGAGCCGGACGCCGCGCTGCTGGCGGCGGCCCTGACCGGGCGGTCCGCGGCGACGCTGACCTGCGAAGGGCGTCCAGGCGCGCACCGGGCCCAGGGGCCGGACGCGGTCCGTGCGGCGCTCGTGCGGGACTTCGGACGTGACGCGCTCCAGCCGGCCGGCGCGGAGGTGGGCGCCTCGAAGGGGCCCGGTGCGGCCCCGTCCCCGAGCGCCCGCGTCGGCTCCGACGGACGGACCGTGACGCTCCCCGTGGGCGGCCACGGCCCGGGCACGGACCGGGACGCCGAGCGGCGCGGCTGGCAGCTGGCGCACTGGGCCGTGGCCAACGCGTCCGCGCTGCGCATCGAACGGGTCAGCTACGCCGGCCGGCAGTGGACCGCCGGGCACACCGACAGCACGTGGTCCCCGACGGGCGCGGGCGGCGCCCACGGTGCGGAACGGAGCACGGGTCCGGTGCGGATCACGTCCGCGCGGTAGTACGAGGCGTCACCCGCGGGAGGTAGCCGTACCGGCGGAAGGCTGACGGGGCGCGCGGGTTTCCGCGCCCCCTCCCCGGATTCGCCGGAACCCGGGAAAGCAAAGGGTTGCAAGGGATCGGCGGGCTTTCCGGACGGAACCCTTTTGCCCATTTTTCCGTGCACCGATAATGCGACGCATTGCCAACTCTTTACATCGCGACGCCGCAACCTTCGCCGCCTTCGAGCGGTAGTCACTGCGTCCGCGCCCGCCGATCACCCGCCGGGCCCGGTCGGAACCTCATCGTTGACTTCCGTCGAAGGAGCATCATGTCCCTCCCCCTGACCCGCCGGATCGCCCGTGCCGCGCTGCTCGTCGCTGCGGGAGCGGCTGCCGGGGTCGGTGCGGCCGGCTCCGCCAGCGCGGCTCCCGGGCTGCCCGCCACCCCGAACCTCGGCGGGCTGAGCACGCTGGACGGGGCGAACGTCGGCAAGACCGTCGACGGCGCCGCGCAGAACGTCACCAAGGCCGGGGGTGACACCGGTGGCAAGGCCGCCAAGAAGGCCACCGGGAACCTCCTCGAGGGCACGTCGGTGTCGGCCACGAAGGGCGGCGGGCTGCCGGGGAGCGCCACGCTGCCGGTGCGGGGGCTGCCGATCCGCTGACGGCCGACTGCCGTCGGCTGTGCGGCGACGGGGCCCGGGATTCGTTCCCGGGCCCCGTCGCTCTGCCTGGGCCCGCGCCGGTGCGGTGGGGTTACAGGCGGGCCACGGCCGCCGCCACGCGGGCGTCCGTCGCCGTGAAGGCGACGCGGACGTGGTTCTCGCCGGCCGGACCGTAGAAGTCGCCGGGGGCCACGAGGATGCCCCGTTCGGCCAGGTGGGCGACCGTGTCCCAGCAGGACTCGTCGCGGGTGGCCCACAGGTAGAGGCTGGCCTCGCTGTGCTCGATGCGGAAGCCGTGGCCGAGGAGCGCCTCGCGCAGGGCCGCGCGGCGGGCCGCGTACCGCTCGCGCTGGACGCGGACGTGCTCGTCGTCGCCGAGGGCCGCCACCACGGCCGCCTGCGTCGGCGCCGAGGTCATCATGCCGCCGTGCTTGCGGATCTCCAGGAGCGGGCCCAGGACGGCCGGATCGCCGGCCAGGAAGGCCGCGCGGTAGCCCGCGAGGTTGGAGCGCTTGGAGAGGGAGTGCACGGCGACCAGACCGTCGTAGGAGCCGCCGTTGACGTCCGGGTGCAGGACCGAGACCGGGTCGGCCTCCCAGCCCAGCTCCAGGTAGCACTCGTCGGAGACGACGAGGACGCCGTGCTCGCGGGCCCACGCGACGATCCGGGTCAGCTCGGCCTGCGACAGGACCTTGCCGGTCGGGTTGGACGGCGAGTTGAGCCAGAGGAGCTTCAGGCCCGCCGGGTCCAGCTCGGTCGGATCGTCGTACGCCTCGTACCCGGCACGGGCCAGGCGCGCGCCGACCTCGTAGGTCGGGTAGGCGAGGCGCGGGAAGGCCACCCGGTCGCCGGGGCCGAGGCCCAGCTGGGTCGGGAGCCAGGCGACGAGTTCCTTGGAGCCGACGATCGGCAGGACGTGGCGGTGGGTGACGTCACGGGCGCCGAGGCGGCGCTCGACCCAGCCGGTGATCGCGTCGCGCAGTGCCGGGGTGCCCCAGACGGTCGGGTAGCCAGGGGAGTCCGCCGCGTCGATCAGGGCCTTCTGGATCAGCTCGGGGACCGGGTCGACCGGGGTGCCGACGGAGAGGTCGACGATGCCGTCCGGGTGCGCGGCGGCCGTCTTCTTGTACGGCTCCAGCTTGTCCCAGGGGAAGGTCGGAAGGCGGTCGGAGACTGCGGACACGTTACTGGCTCACTTTCGTCGTGGGCGCCCGGTACGGCAAACGCCTCGGTCCCGTGCGGCGCCGGTCGGGGTGACCGGGCCGTACGGGACCGAGGCGGCGCGCGTGCGGGCCGCCGTTACTGGTTCTGCGGCGGCAGCGCGGCGACGAAGGGGTGGTCGCGCTCGATCAGACCCAGCTTGCTGGCGCCGCCGGGCGAGCCGAGCTCGTCGAAGAACTCGACGTTCGCCTTGTAGTAGTCCTTCCACTCCTCCGGAGTGTCGTCCTCGTAGAAGATCGCCTCGACCGGGCAGACCGGCTCACAGGCACCACAGTCGACGCATTCGTCCGGGTGGATGTACAAGGACCGCTGGCCCTCGTAGATGCAGTCGACCGGGCACTCCTCGATGCACGCCTTGTCCTTCACGTCGACACAAGGCTGCGCGATGACGTAGGTCACGCTGTCGTTCCTCCTCGATTGGGCGCTGGCGGGCCTCCTCAGGCTCCGCCGCCTGGCGCGCGGGAGCGCGGCGTCGTCGATGCCCGCCCCTAGTATCTCCGTTCTTGGGCATGATCCGAACAGGAGGGGTGTACCGACCCGTGGAAATCTCCGCAGCAGGCCGTCTCGAGGTCCGTATCACCGCTGCTGACGTGGGCAAACGAGTCTCCGTGCGGTGCTTGGTCGAACCGGATGTCGCGGGTGGGAAGTTCACCGACACGGTCGGTGTTCTCACATCCTGGGACGCCGGCGTGCTGCTGATCACACGGAAGAACGGCGAGCCGGTCCGCATCGCGGAATCCGCGCTCGTCGCCGGCAAAGTCGTCCCGTCCGCCCCGGCGCGTCGGCGCGGTCCCGCCGCGTCGTACGAGGAGCTGGCGCGGGTCGTCGCGCGGGCCTGGCGGCCGGTGGAGAGCGAGTGGCTCGGCGGGTGGGAGCTGCGGGCCGCCGGCGGGTTCACGCGGCGGGCCAACTCCGTGCTGCCGCTCGGCGACCCGGGGCTGCCGCTCGACGACGCGCTGGCCGCCGTACGCCGCTGGTACGGCGCGCGCGGCCTGCCCGCGTACGTCCAGACCGCCACCGGGGCCGAGGGCACGCAGGAGCTGCTGTGCGCGGAGCTGGAGCGGCGGGGCTGGGTGCGGGAGGTGACGGCCGAGGTGTGGACCGGCGCGCTGGCGCCGGTCGCCGACCGGGCCGAGGGGGCCGGTGTGGTGCTGTCCCGGGAGGCCGACGAGGCGTGGCTCTCGCGGTACCAGCGCAAGGGGGTGAGCGACGTGGCTCTGCGGGTCTTGAGCAGCGGGCCCTCGGTGTGGTTCGCGACGGTGCCCGGTGCGGAGGCGCCGGCCGCGATCGGGCGGTGCGTCGTGGACGGGCGGTGGGCCTCCTTCGCGGCCGTCGAGGTCGATCCCGGGCAGCGGCGGCGGGGGCTCGCCACCGAGGTCATGGCCGCGCTGGCCCGGCGGGCGCTCGACGAGGGCGCCTCGGCGGCGTGTCTGCAGGTCGAGACGGACAACGCGGGGGCGCGGGCGCTGTACGCCGGGACGGGGTTCTCGGCGCACCACGCGTACCACCACTACCGGGCGCCCGAAGGGGACGCCGGGGTGGGGCGCGGATGAGCGCCGGCCGCCTTGCGCCGCTCGGCTTTCGCCCGTCGTCCTTGTCGCCCACCGTTCGCCGTTCGTCGTTCGCTGTTCGCTGTTCGCTGTTCGCCGTGAGAGGGCACGAGCCTGATATGCGTCACCTCCCCCATCCGCCGCCGCCCGGGCGTTCCGCCGAAGTGCGGCGCCGGTTCGCCGAAGAGGCGCGGTCCGAGCGGCCCGATCTGTCGACGCTGTGCCTCCTGGTGGGCGCCGTGGCGGACGGGGAGCTGGACGAGGCGGGCCTGGACGCCGCGCAGATGGAGCTCGACCGGCTGGCCGGGCAGGTGCCGTTCCGGCCCGGTTCGCCCCATGCCTGGGCGGTGGCCCTGCGGGACCTGCTCGGCGAGCGGTACGGGTTCCACGGGACCGCGGCGGACTACCGGCGCCTGGAGTCGTCGTTGCTGCACGAGGTGCTGCGGCGTCGGCGGGGGCTGCCGATCCTGCTGTCGGTGGTGTGGCTGGAGGTGGCCCGGCGGGCGGGGGCCCCGGTGTACGGGGTCGCGCTGCCGGGGCACTTCGTGGTCGGGTTCGGGCCGGAGGGGGATCGGGTGCTCGCCGACCCGTTCGACGGGGGGCGGGTGCTCAGCGGGAACGACGCGGAGGTGCTGGTGGCGGGGGCGACGGGGTCGGGGCTGCATCCGTCGATGCTGGAGCCCGCGGCGCCGTTGGACGTGGTGGCGCGGATCCTGAACAACGTCCGGGCGTGGGCGGCGGCCCGGCCGGAGCGGTCGGACGTGGGGCTGTGGGCGATCGAGCTGGCGTTGCTGTTGCCGTCGCACGCGGCGCGGTTGCGGTACGAGCGGGCGCGGTTGCTGGTGCAGCGGGGGGAGTTCGTGACGGGGGCGGTGGAACTGGAGGCGTATGCCGACGTGGTCGGGGCGGTGGACGAGGGGGCGGCGGAGCGGGTGCGGGGGGAGGCGCGGGCGGCTCGGGCGTTGCTGAACTGAGATTTCGCCCGAGCGCCCCAGCACCTCGGTTGTCGGGCGACTGGCGTCAGGATCTGGCTGGTCGCGCGGTTCCCCGCGCCCCTACGGGGCGCTACAGCCAGCCTTTGTCTCTGGCTATGCGGACCGCCTCCGCCCTGTTGCGGGCCGCGAGTTTCTGGATGGCTGTGGAGAGGTAGTTGCGGACCGTGCCCGGGGAGAGGTGGAGGGTCCGGGCGAGTTCCGCGTTGGTGGAGCCGTCGGACGCGGCGCGCAGGACCTCGCGTTCGCGGTCGGTGAGGGGGTTGGCGCCCTCGGCGAGGGCGGCTGCCGCCAGGGTGGGGTCGATGACCCGCTCGCCCGCCAGGACCTTCCGTACGGCCTCGGCCAGTTGGGAAGCCGGGGCGTCCTTGACGAGGAAGGCGTCGGCGCCGGACTCCATGGCGCTGCGCAGATAGCCGGGCCGGCCGAAGGTGGTGAGGACGATCAGCTTCACCGCCGGCAGTTCCCGGTGCAGCAGGGCCGCCGCCTCTATGCCGGTCGCGCCCGGCATCTCGATGTCCATCAGCGCCACGTCCACGCCGTGGGCGCGGGCGGCGTCCAGTACCTCGTCGCCGCGCGCCACCTGGGCGACGACCTCGATGTCCTCCTCCAGGCCGAGCAGGGCGGCCAGTGCCTCGCGGACCATCGCCTGGTCCTCCGCCAGCAGGACCTTGATCGTGCGGCTCATGCCCCGGATCCTACGTCCGCCGCGGCGCCGGCCGGGACACGGGCGACCAGCCGGAAGCCGTGGCGGGTCCGGCCCGCCTCCAGCTCGCCGCCCGCCTTCTCGAGGCGCTCGGCCAGTCCGGTCAGACCGTTGCCGGGGGCGTGCGCGGACCCGGGGCCGCCGGAGCCGTTGTCCTCCACCGACAGTTCGAGCACCTGCCCGTCCAGGGTCTGGCGCCTGAGCAGTTCCACCGTGCAGCGCCGGGCGCCGCTGTGCCGTACGACGTTGGTGACCGCCTCGCGCAGTGCCCAGGCGAGGGCCGACTCGGACTCCTCGGGGACACCGGCGAGGTCGGGCTCGGCGGGCAGTTCGGGGACCACGCCGGCCGCCGTCAACGCCACCCGCGCGCCGGCGAGTTCGGCGGCCAGGCGGGCACGCCGGTAGCCGGTGACGGCCTCGCGGACGTCGACGAGGGCCTGGCGGCTGACCTGTTCGATGTCGGCGATCTGCTGGGCGGCCTTCTCCGGGTGGCCGGGGAGCATGCGGCCGGCGAGTTCGCTCTTCAGCGTGATCAGGGACAGCGAGTGGCCGAGCAGGTCGTGCAGGTCCCGGGCGAGCCGCAGCCGCTCCTCGTTGGCGGCGAGGTGGGCGACGGTGGCGCGGGCCTCGCGCAGCGCGATCGTCGTCCGGATCAGCTCGCGCACGCCGGTCATGGCGAAGCCGCCCAGCAGCGCCGGGATGAGCAGCCCGCCGAGGAAGGACCGGGCGTCCGGCACGATGAACGCCAGCGCCGTCATCAGCGCGGACGCGCCGGGGACCGTCCAGCGGGCCAGGCGCAGCGGCAGGGCGGCGCCGGAGGCGATGGAGACGTACACGAACAGGACCAGCCACTCCCGGCCCAGGGTGAGGGCGAGGAGCGTGGACTCGGCCGCGAGGACGGCGAGGGAGCCGAGGACCACGTCGATGCGGTCGCCGCGTCCGGTGCGGAAGAGCAGCAGCATGTACCAGACGACGAAGCCGACGAGACCGGCCCAGCCGAGGACCCGGGCGCCCGTGCCGTGGCCGCCGTTCAGCAGGTCGGCGACGGGCGCGCTCAGGTAGACCAGCCAGATGCCGGCCCACAGCGACTTGATGACCTTCTGCCTGCGGTTCTCCGGGCGTTGCCCGATGCCGACGCCGCTCACGCCTTCAGCGTGTCCTTCCGGTACAGCCACGCCGCGCCGCCCGTGAAGAGCACGAACGAGACGACGAGGACGGCGAGGTCCTTCGCGTGCGGGGCGTGACTCTGTTCGATCGCCTGCCCCAGGGCAGCGTACGCGTGTGTGGGCAGCCATTCGGCGATGTTCCGGAGCCAGTCGGGAAAGGTGGTCGTGGGCATCCACAGGCCGCCGAGCATGGACAGGCCGAAGTAGACGATCATCGTGATCGGGCGGACCGCGTCCCCGGTCGCCAGGTATCCGATGGCGACGCCGAGCGCGGCGAAGACCAGGCTGCCCGCCCAGATGGCACCGGTCAGGGCGAGCCACTGCCAGGCGTCCAGGCGTACGTCCTTCACGGCCGCGGCGACCACGAAGACGATGACGATGGAGGGCAGGCTGACGACGGCGGCGCTCGCGGTCTTGGCGAGGACGTAGCCGCGGCCCGGGAGCGTGGTCAGCCGCAACTGCCGTACCCAGCCGCTCTCGCGCTCCTTGGCGATGCGCTCGCTGTTGCCCATCAGCACGGCGGTCAGGGCGCCGAAGGAGGCCATGGAGACCATGAAGAAGGTCGGCAGGGTCAGGCCCGTGCCGTCGACCTCGGTGGTGGCGTCGGCACTGCCCGCGATGAGCAGGAACAGGGCCGAGGGATAGACCACCGAGAAGAACAGGAACTTGCGGTTGCGCAGGGCGCGGACGAGTTCGAGCTTGATCAGGCTGTTCACGGCTGCTTGGCCTCCTCGGCGGCGGTGATGGCGACGAAGGCCTGCTCGAGTCCGAGGCCGGCGACTTCGAGGTTGCGGGGGTAGAGGCCGAGCCCGTACACGGCGTGGACGGTGGCGTCGGCGTCGGAGGACTGGATGCGGACGGCCCGGCCGGACACGGTGAGGGACGTCAGGAACGGCAGTGCGCGCAGCGCCTGTTCGTCGACGGCGCCCTCGAGGTCGAAGGAGATCCTGCGGGCCCCGGCCCTGGCCTTGATCTCGGCGGCGGTGCCGTCGGCGAGCAGCCGGCCCCGGTGCAGGACGAGCACCCGGTCGGCGATGGCGTCGGCCTCCTCCAGGTAGTGCGTGGCGAACAGGACCGTGCGGCCCTGGTCGGCCTGCTCGCGCATGGTGGCCCAGAAGGCCTGGCGGGCGGAGACGTCCATGCCGGTGGTGGGCTCGTCCAGGACGATCAGGTCGCTGTCGCCGGCGGTGGCGAGGGCGAAGCGGACGCGCTGGGCCTGGCCGCCGGAGAGCTTGTCGACCTTGCGGTCGGCGATCTTCGTGAGGCCGGCCCGGGCCAGGACGTCGGCGACCGGGTAGGCCCTGGGGTGGAGCGCGCAGCCGAGCCGGACCAGTTCGGCGACCGTGATCTCGTTCATCAGCCCGCCGCTCTGCAGCATGGCGCCCACCCGCCCGGCGACGATGGCCTCGCGCGGGCCGGTGCCGAAGACCCGGACGGTGCCGGTGTCGGGCTGCTTGAGGCCGAGCAGCAGGTCGAGCGTGGTCGACTTGCCCGCCCCGTTCGGTCCCAGCAGGGCCACGGTCTCGCCGGGGCGCAGGGCGAGCGTCAGGCCGTCGACGGCGCGGACGTCCCCGTAGCTCTTGGTCACCTGGTCGAATCCGACCACTTCTGTCGTCGTCATGACAGCCATCGTGGCGGCCGGGGCCGGGTGCGCGGCAGTGTCGGCGGTCCCGGGTGGCGGATGACAGATGTCATACGGGCGCGGGCCCCGGGGCTGCCGCCACATGACGAGGGGGGCACCCGGTGTCCGCCGGGTGCCCCCCTCGTCGTGCCGGTCGCGCGTCAGCTGGGGTCGGTGTCGATGATCCCGACGCGGTTGGTGGTGCTCTTCAGCGCCGGGCGCAGGGCGCCGATCACGTCCTGGACGGTGACCGGGGTCTTCTGGCCGGTGGCGCGGGTGATGAGCACGCCGTCGAAGGTGTCGCCGTACAGCTCCTTCAGGGCGGCCTGGTCGTAGTACTCGACCAGCTTGCCGTTCTGCGGCTTGACGGCGAGGAACTTCCACAGCGACTTCTCGGGACTCATCGGGACCGAGTGCGCTGCGTCGGTGCGGACCGTGACCAGGCCCGACATCGCCGGCTCGGCGAACTCCTTCATCATCCGGTCGACCTCGGCGTCGGAGACCGTGGGCTGCCGGGTGGTCGTCGGTACGTTCACTGCGGTGAACGTACCGGTCTCCACCTGGGTGCGGTAGGCCTTCTCCACCGCCTCGGTGGACCTGGCGACGTCGATGCTCCTGCCTGCCTTGCCGTACACCGGGACGGCCTTGCCGGACTGGAACTTGATGGTGCCCTCGGTCATCGAGCCGGCGCCGCCCGCCGCGTCCTGGAGGGCGGCGTGCAGCTTCTCCTCGTCGACGGGCATCACCGGGTCGACGACGCGGTGGTTGCCGAAGAGCGAGCCGATCACGGAGACCGGGTTGTAGTCGCTGGTCGCCGCCGCACTGGCCGTGGCCTGGGTGTCGAACTGGAGCCCCGCCTGGTCCGGCTTCAGGGAGACCGTGTCGCCGCCCACCGTGAGCTTCAGCGGCTTGTTCACCCGGGCGCCGAGGGCGGCGTCCAGCTTCTCGACGGCGTCGTCGCGCGTGCCGCCGCCGATGTCGACGCCGAGCACGGTGGTGCCCTTGGGCACGTCGGAGTGGTTCATCAGCAGGCCGGCGCCGTAGGCACCACCGGCGACGACGATCAGGCCGCCGACGAGCAGCGGGAGCTTCTTCCGGCCCTTCTTCCTGGCGGCCGGCTTGGCGGAGCTCGCCGGGGCCGCGGGGGCCGGTTCGGGCGCCTTCGGGGGCGTGTGCGGTCCGCTGGAGGGCGCGCCGCCGGGGAACGGGGTGTCGCGGTCACCCGGTACGACGGGGATGCCGCTGGTGACGGTGTTCCCGGAGACGTTGTCCGGGTTGCCGAAGCGGGGGCCGCCCGGCGGTTCCGGAGCGGGCCGCTGCGGGGTGAGGATCGCGGTGTCGTCGCTCAGCCCGCCACCGGGGCGTGCGGTGCCGGGACCGTGGCCGGGGCCCTGGAGCCCGGCCGGTCCGCCCGGTCCGCCCGGGGCACCCGGTCCGCCCGGGGCACCCGGTACGGCGGAGCCGCCGGGGTCACCGGAGCCGCGCGGGCCGGTGGGGGCGGGGCCGCGCGGGCCGGTGGGGGCGGGGCCGCGCTGTCCGTCGGGCGCGCCGGGGCCGCCGGGCCGTACCGGTGCGCCCGGCCCGCCGAGCGGGGGAACCGGCGGACCGTCCCCGGTGACCGGGCCGGTCGTCGGGCCCGTCGGCGCCTGGGGACCGCCGAAGGCGGGCTTCCCGTTCTGCCGGTTCCGGCCACCCTGACCGTTCTGGATGCCCTGACCGTTCTGGGCGCTCTGCCCGTTCTGCCCGTCGAGTCCGTCGAAGACGCTCCGCTCGCCGCGCCCGCCCTCCGGGGAGAACGGCAGGTCGTCACGGCCCGGCCCGGCGGTGCCGTTGCCGCCCGGGCGCGTCCCGTTGCCGGCGAGCGGTCCCGCCGCCAGCGCCTCGGTCACGTCGAAGGAACCGGTGCCACCACCGTGTCCGGGCGCCACGGGTCCGCCGGTCGCGCCGGGCAGGCCGGCGCCGTTGGTGGAACCAGGTCGGGAACCGCCCGGCGCGCCCATGGAGCCGACCACGCCACCGGGGCGGCCGTTCCCGCCGCCCGGTCGCGCGCCGCCGGCCGTACCGGCGCCCGGGGACACCGGCCCCGGGCCCGCACCCGGACCGGCGGCACCGGCTCCGGAACCGCCGGGCAGACCGGCGCCGTTGGTGGAGCCGCCGGCCTGACCGCCCTTGCCCGTCGCGGACTTGCGGGGCGCGAACCAGTCGCTGGTCTGCTTCTCCTCGGCCGGCTGCGCGGGCCCGGCGGGAGCCTCGACGGTGCCCGTGGGCGCGGTGGCGCCCGGCACGGGGTGCTCGGTCGCCTCCGTGTCGGCGGCGTCGCTCTCGGCGTCCGCGACGGGCTTGCGCACGACGACCGGCGGAATGGGCCGCGACCCGGGGATGTTGATCCGGATCCGGGTCGTCAGCGTCGTCTCGGTCTTGCGTTCCTCCGGCCGCGAGGCCGAACGGCCCGCGTCCGCACCGGCGCCGGAAGCCACGGGGGTCCCGTAGGGCGGGGTGCCCGACGGGTACGCGGCTCCACCGCGCCCGTTGGGCCCGGAGGACGGACTGTCAGTTTCACGACTCAAGGCAGGTTCTCCCGGTTGGCTCCGCCGCCCGGCACACCAGTAAGCGGGCGGCTCGGCGGCGCGCACCACCATACTGGCCACTTCTCACGCGTATCCCACGACTGCCGGGGAAACCCACACCGGACGCGCACGCCCGTGCCACGGCGAAGCAGTACGTCATTTGCCAAGTCGGGCGCCGTCGCCGTCCGGTTGCCGCACCGGGGCAAGGGTGGCGCACATCACAGCGACGGCGATGCCGCCGAGCAGGAAGAGGTACGAGCCGGCGCCAGCGGCGAAGACGAAGTCCCCCTCCGGACGGCTGGCGGTGAGCAGCACCACGGCGACCGCCCAGCCGACGGCGGGTGCCACGGCCCCGCCGCGACGGCCCACGGCCCGCCCGGCACCGAGACACAGTCCCGCCTCGGCGGCCAGCGCGAGCAGCAGCCCTCCCGGGAACCAGGCCGACTGCACGAGTGCTCCCGCCACGCCGGTCACCGCACCGAGGACGAGGAGCCCGAGGTAGAGGGCGGCCCGCCCGGGGGACGGCGGCCGCAGCGGCTGGGCCAGGGCGGAGGCCGTCGGCTCGCCGCGCCCGCTCACGACGTCTCCCCGGCCTCGGTACCGGCGAACAGGTCGCTCTCGCGCCCGCCCCCGTCACCGGCCCGCTCGCCGCGCACCAGTTCGTAGTACTCCGTGGTGAAGATCGGCTGGGCCAGTTCGTTGGAGAGGACGAAGTACGGCCCGTCCACGGTGATCTGCGTGGCGTGCGCGCGCATGGCCGCGGCCTTGGCGGCGGCGTACGGGGTGCCCTCGGCGCGGATCTCGGTGGTGATCCGCTCGTCGTCCACGACACCCGGTACGTCCTCGACACCGGCCGCCTTCTCGAACGCCAGGCCGGGCAGGTCCTCGCGGAGCCGGGCGAAGGCGTCCTCGGCGACGGTGCGCGGCACGCGGTTCCAGTAGACCTTGGCGACCGGACAGCCCGCCTCGGCCGCCAGCTCCACGGCGCGCATGGCGATGCGGTGGGCCTGGATGTGGTCGGGGTGGCCGTAGCCGCCGTCGGGGTCGTACGTGACGAGGACCTGGGGGCGTACCTCGCGGATCACCTCGACGAGGAGGGCCGCGGCCTGGTCGAGGTCCGCCTGCCAGAGGCAGCCGGGGTCGTCGTTGTCGGGCAGGCCCATCATCCCGGAGTCGGCGTACCGGCCGGGCCCGCCGAGCAGCCGGACGTCGTCGACGCCGAGCGCGCGCATCGCCTCGGCCAGCTCGCCCCTGCGGTGCCCGCCCAGGGCGGCTCCGGTCAGGTGCGCGAGCCCGGGCGGGATGACCTCGCCCCGCTCGCCGAGGGTGCAGGTCACCAGGGTCACGTGCGCGCCCTCGGCCGCGTACCTGGCCATGGTGGCGCCGTTGTTGATCGACTCGTCGTCCGGGTGCGCGTGCACCAGCAGCAGACGCCGGGCGGGGAGATCCGTCATGGGACCACCCTATGAGGCGGCGCCCCTGTCCCCGTAACGCGGGAGACCGTCCGCGGGAATCGTCCACTCCGCGGCGGTGGCCTCCGTGGCGGTGGCCTCCGTGGCGGTGGCCTCCGTGGCGGTGGCCGCCTCGCCGTGGGCGGATTCCTTTCGGGTGGCACGGCGGGGACGTCCGGGGCGGCGCGGGGAGCCCTGCTTTCACGTGGCCGTGGGGCCGCCCGCTTCTTGGTCAGTGTCGTGGTTCCGCGAGCCGCGTCAAGGGCGCTCCCTGCGGTCGCGTCGCCTTCGGCGATGGCCCTGCGGGCCACCCTTGACCCGGCTCGCTCCACCACGGGTGAGAAGCGAGCGGGCGGCCCGGGGAAAGCGGTGGCCGACCGGTGACGTCCCTCGGGTCGGCTGCGTACCACCCCGGCGCGCCGGGGCGCGTCCGCGTCTCGCAAGCACGCCGGGTCGGCTCGGCGGCTTGCGGTGCGTGAGTGGTTCACTTCGAAGCAGTGGGGCGGGGTGGGGTGGGGAGAGTGGCGAGGAGGGCGGATTGGAGCGTTTGTCCCATCTCTCGCCCGCCCGTGCCCTGTCCGCCTGCAGAACGTCGCGTCCGGGACGGGACAAACGCTCCAATCGTCGTCTGGGTGTCGGCCGTTCGATCCCCGAGGGGATGTGTGGTGCGGCCATCGGGCCCAGGCAGTGCGCAGCCATCGGGCCCAAGCGGTGCGTCCGCCATCAGGCCGAGGTGGTACGCCGCCGCCGGGGCCACGGAGCAACCAGAGCAACCGGAATCACCGCGCCACCGGAACAATCGAGGTCACCGCGCCACCGCACCGCAGGAGTCACCGCGCCCCCACCGGTAGCCGCTGAAACCCCCACCCACCCACCGGTAGCCACCGAGGCCGCCCGGCGTGCCGGTGAAGTGCGAGCGCGTGCCGTCGGTGCCGGGCCGCGTCGGGCGGTTGCCCGTGAACCCGGTTCGGCCACCCGTCCTTCCGGATCGCTCGCTTCTCACCCGTGGTGGAGCGAGCCGGGTCAAGGGCGGCCCGCAGGGCCATCGCCGAAGGCGACGCGACCGCAGGGAGCGCCCTTGACGCGGCTCGCGGAACCACGACACCGACCGAGAAGCGAGTGACCCCGGTCACTCGAAGGCGCGGCCGGCCGTCAGAACTTGATGCTTCCGATCATCCCCGCGATGTTCGTCGTCACCTCACTGATCGTGGGCGCGACGGTCGAAGAGGCCAGGTAGAAGCCGAGCAGCATGCAGACGATCGCATGGCCGGCTTTCAGTCCTGACTTCTTGACCAGCAGGAAGACGATGATCGCCAGCAGCACCACCGCCGAAATCGAGAGTGCCACGGCGGCTCACCTCCAAAGAACCCAGGGACATGGGAAGGTCGGACGCGGTCGGACTATCGGAACACTTCGTCACACTTGGAACCACAGGAACAGATAAATCCACGCAGCGGGCACCGAGTTGATACCCACTATGCGCTAGTGATCATAACTATCCGTACGCGCGCATCGATCGGCGCACGGCCGCACAAGGGGGCGCATGGCCAATATGGTCAGGGCATGACGACCGAGTCCGACTCCTTCCCCAGACGGCACGCCCGCACCCAGCGGTTCACGCTCGGCGCGCCGCGTTCGTTCACCGTGGCACCCGACGGTTCACGGGTCGCCTTCCTTCGCTCCGGTTCCGGTACGGACCGGGCCGGTTCCCTGTGGGTCCTCGATGTCGCGGACGGCGGGGAGCGCGTCGCCGCCGACCCGCGCGCCCTCCTGGGCGGCGCGGAGGAGCACCTGTCGGCCGAGGAGAGGGCGCGGCGCGAGCGCAGCCGCGAGGGCGGCGCCGGCATCGTCGGCTACGCCACCGACGCGGCCGTCGAGCTGGCCTCCTTCGCCCTGTCGGGGCGGCTCTTCACGGCCGAGCTGCGCGCGGGGACGGCCCGCGAACTCCCCGTTCCCGGCCCGGTGGTCGACCCCCGCCCCTCCCCCGACGGACGGCACGTCGCCTACGTCGCCCGGGGCGCCCTGCGCGTGGTGGGCGCCGAGGGGGACGGGGACAGGGTGCTGGCCGAGCCGGACGCCGAGGGCGTCTCCTACGGCCTCGCCGAGTTCATCGCCGCCGAGGAGATGGGGCGGACGCGGGGCTTCTGGTGGGGCCCGGAATCCGACCGGCTGCTGGTCGCACGGGTGGACGACACGCCGGTCAGACGGTGGTGGATCTCCGACCCGGCCCACCCCGGGCGTGATCCACAACACATCCCGTACCCGGCGGCGGGCACCCCCAACGCGGACGTACGACTGTTCGCGGTCGGCCTGGACGGGGAGCGCACGGAGGTCCTCTGGGACCGGGCGCGGTACCCGTACCTGGCACGGGTGCACTGGTCGGCGGCGGGTGCGCCACTGCTCCTCGTACAGGCGCGCGACCAGCGCAGCCAGCTGTTCCTGGCCGTGGACACCGCGTCCGGGGCGACCCGGATGGTGCACGCCGACGAAGATCCGATTTGGCTGGAACTCTTCCCCGGTGTGCCCTGCTGGAGCCCGTCCGGGCAGCTGGTGCGGATCGCAGACGAGGGCGGGGCGCGGGTGCTGGCGGTCGGCGACCGGCCGCTCACCGGGGCGCAGTTGCACCTGCGGGCGGTGCTGGACGTGTCGGAGGACGACGTGCTGGTCTCCGCGTCGGCGGGCGAGGCCGCGGCGGACGCGGAGACCGGCGAGGTCCACGTGTACCGGGTGAACGAGCTCGGTGTGGAGCGCGTCTCGCAGGAGCCCGGCGTGCACGCGGCGGTGCGCGCCGGGGGCGTGACCGTTCTCGTCTCCGCGACGCTCGACCGGCCGGGGGCCCGGGCTCAGGTCCTGCGGGACGGGAAGGCGGTGGCGACCGTCGCCTCGTACGCCGAACACCCCGGTCTGTCCCCGCGCGTGACGCTCACCCAGGGGGGCGCACGCCGTGTCCCGTGCGCCGTGCTTATGCCGACGGACTACCACGGTGACACCCCCCTCCCGGTGCTCCTGGACCCCTACGGCGGTCCGCACGGCCAGCGCGTGGTGGCCGCGCACAACGCGCACCTCACCTCCCAGTGGTTCGCCGACCAGGGCTTCGCGGTGGTCGTCGCCGACGGGCGGGGCACGCCGGGGCGCTCGCCCGCCTGGGAGAAGGCCATCAAGGACGACGTGGCCGCGGTCGTCGTCCAGGACCAGGTCGACGCGCTCCAGGCCCTCGCCGCCGACTTCCCGCTCGACCTGGACCGGGTCGCCGTCCGCGGCTGGTCCTTCGGCGGCTATCTGGCGGCACTGGCGGCACTGCGCCGGCCGGACGTCTTCCACGCGGCGATCGTGGGCGCCCCGGTGACGGACCTGCGGCTGTACGACACCCACTACCAGGAGCGCTACGTCGGTCACCCGGACGAGCAGCCGGAGGTCTACCGCCGCAACTCGGTGATCGACGACGCGGGCCTGGTCGACGCCGCCGAGCCGCACCGCCCGATGATGATCATCCACGGACTGGCGGACGACAACGTGGTGGTCGCGCACTCCCTGCGCCTGTCCTCGGCCCTGCTGGCGGCCGGACGCCCGCACGAGGTGCTGCCGCTGTCCGGCGTCACGCACATGACCCCGCAGGAGTCGGTCGCCGAGAACCTGCTGCTGCTCCAGGTGGACTTCCTGAAGAGGTCGCTGCCGCAGCGCCACCCGTAGGGGGCAAACCGCCGTAACACGCGGGCAACTTCACCGAAGCGGCACCGATATACGGACGCGCGAGACTGAGTGTCGTACGGCCGTGCGGGTGCCGTGAGCGGGCCGGGGAGCGCCATGTCACCCCGGCCCGCTGCCGTCTCCCCCGCCGCCCGCCCCGGTCGGCACCACTCGCTTCTCCTCGGCGAAGTGACAGGCCGAGTCGTGCGCGGCGGGGCCCGGGGCGTCCCGGAACCCGGCGGGCACCGCCAGCGCCGGCACCTCCAGGGCACACCGCTCCCGGGCCTTCCAGCAACGGGTGCGGAAGCGGCAGCCGGAGGGGATGTTCGTCGGGGAGGGCACGTCACCGGACAGGATGATCCGCTCGCGGTGTTCCCGGGCCTCCGGGTCGGGCACGGGCACGGCGGACAGCAGTGCCTGGGTGTAGGGGTGCGTGGGGTGGTCGTAGATCTCGGCGTCGCGGCCGGTCTCCACGATGCGGCCCAGGTACATCACGCCCACCCGGTCCGAGATGTGCCGGACGATGGACAGGTCGTGGGCGATGAAGACGTACGAGAGGTCGAACTCGTCCTGGAGCCGGCCCATCAGGTTGACGACCTGCGCCTGGACCGAGACGTCGAGGGCGGAGACCGGTTCGTCCGCGACGATGATCTCCGGGCGCAGGGCGAGTCCGCGGGCGATGCCGATGCGCTGGCGCTGTCCCCCGGAGAACTGGTGGGGGTAGCGGTTGATGTACTCCGGGTTGAGGCCGACCACGTCCAGCAGGTGCTGGACCCGCCTGCGCCGGTCCCCCTTCGGGGCCACCTCCGGGTGGATGTCGTAGGCCTCCCCGATGATGTCGCCCACCGTCATCCGGGGGTTGAGGGAGGTGTACGGGTCCTGGAAGACCATTTGGATGTTGCGGCGCACGGCCTTGAGGGCCCTGCCCGTGAGGCGGGTGATGTCCTCGCCCTTGTAGCGGATCTCCCCCGCCGTCGGCCTCTCCAGGTTGACCAGCATCTTGGCGACCGTGGACTTGCCGCAGCCGGACTCGCCGACGATGCCCAGGGTCTCGCCGCGGGCGAGGTCGAAGTCCACGCCGTCGACCGCCTTGACCGCGCCGACGTGCTTCTTGAAGAGGATGCCGGAGGTCAGCGGGTAGTGCTTGACGAGGCCGCGGACCTCGAGGAGCGGTTCGGTGGCCTCAGCCATGCAGGCACTCCCTCCAGAAGTGGCAGGCGCTCCCGCGTTCCGCGCCGTTCCACTCCGGCTGCGTCACGTCGTACAGCGGCGGTACGTCGGTGCGGCAGACGTCCTGGGCCATCGGGCAGCGGGGGTGGAAGGCGCAGCCGGGCGGGATGTGCGTGAGGCTGGGCGGCAGGCCCTTGATGGCGTAGAGCTCCCGGCCCTTCTGGTCCAGGCGCGGGATCGACTCCAGCAGGCCGCGGGTGTACGGGTGCGCGGGGGCCTTGTAGACGTCGTGGACGGACGCGGTCTCCACGATCCGGCCCGCGTACATCACGGCGATCTTGTCGGCGACGTCGGCGACCACGCCCAGGTCGTGGGTGATGAGGATCAACCCCATGCGGTACTCGCGCTGGAGTTCCGCGAGGAGGTCCATGACCTGGGCCTGGACGGTGACGTCGAGGGCGGTGGTCGGCTCGTCGGCGATGATCAGCTTGGGTTCGAGGGCCATCGCCATCGCGATCATGATGCGCTGGCGCATGCCGCCGGAGAACTGGTGCGGGTACTGCCTCACCCGCTCCCCGGCGGCGGGGATGCGGACCCGGTCCATCAGCTCGACGGCCTTGGCGCGGGCGTCCTTGCGGGACATGCCCCGGTGCACGGTGAACATCTCCGCGAGCTGGTCGCCGACGGTGAGGACGGGGTTCAGCGACGACAGCGCGTCCTGGAAGATCATCGCCATCTCGGCGCCGCGGACCCTGCGGCGTTCCGGCTCCTTCAGCTTCAGCAGGTCCCGGCCCTCGAAGAGGACCTCACCCGCGGTGATCCGGCCGGGCGGGACGTCGAGGATGCCCATGACCGCCTGGGCGGTGACGGACTTGCCGGAGCCGGACTCGCCGAGGACGGCCAGGGTCTCGCCGGCGTCCACGGCGTAGCCGACGCCGTTGACGGCCTTGGCGACGCCGTCCCGGGTGTGGAACTCCACGTGCAGGTCGCGTACTTCGAGCAGCATGGCGGCGGCTCACCTCAGCTTCGGGTCGAGGGCGTCGCGCACCGCGTCGCCGAGCATGATGAACGCGAGGACGGTGACGGCCAGGGCGCCGGAGGGCCAGAGCAGCGCGTGCGGGGCGTTGCGGACGTAGGGGGCGGCGGCGGAGATGTCGATGCCCCAGGAGACGCTGGGCGGCTTCAGGCCGACGCCGAGGAAGGACAGGGTCGCCTCCAGGGAGATGTAGGTGCCGAGCGCGATGGTGGCCACGACGATGACGGGGGCGACGGCGTTGGGCGCGATGTGCCGCAGCAGGAGGCGGGAGTGGGAGGCGCCGAGGGCGCGGGCGGCCTGGACGTAGTCGTTCTGTTTGGCGGTGATGACGGAGCCGCGGGCGATGCGGGAGATCTGCGGCCAGCCGAGCAGCACGATGAAGCCGATGACCGGCCAGACGGTGTTGCTGGTGATGACGGAGAGCAGCACCAGGCCGCCGAGGACGACGGGGATCGCGAAGAAGACGTCGGTGATCCGGGACAGGACCGCGTCCCCCACCCCGCCGAAGTACCCGGCGAGTCCGCCGAGGACGCTGCCGAGGACGGCGACCCCGAGGGTGGCGAGGACGCCGACCTCCACCGATGTGCGGGCGCCATAAACGGTGCGGGTGTAGACGTCGCAGCCCTGGCCGTTGAAGCCGAAGGGATGGCCGGGCTGGGAGCCCTCCTGGGCCTTGGCCAGGTCGCACGCGAGGGGGTTGCCGGAGGCGATCAGGGACGGCCGGATGGAGATCACGATCAGGAAGAGGATGACCAGGGCGGAGATGATGAAGACGGGGTTGCGGCGCAGGTCGTGCCAGGCGTCGGACCACAGGCTGCGGGCCCGTGTGCCGGCGGCGGCCGACGGGTCCGGCTCCTGGGGGCGGGGGCCGCCGGGGCTCTCCGGGGGCTTCTCCAGGGTGACGGCCTCGCCGGTGCCGAGGTCCATCGTCGCGCCCGTGCCGGTGGCGGCGATGGCGCGCTCGGGCTCGTAGGGGTCGTCAGACATAGCGGATCCTCGGGTCGAGTACGGCGTACAGGAGGTCGACGACGAGGTTGGCGACCAGGAAGACCAGGACCAGGACGGTGACGAAGCCGACGACGGTCTGCGTGTTCTGGCGCAGGATGCCCTGGTAGAGCTGGTAGCCGACACCGTGGATGTTGAAGATCCGCTCGGTGACGATGGCGCCGCCCATCAGGGCGCCGATGTCGGTGCCGATGAAGGTGACGACCGGGATGAGGGAGTTGCGCAGCAGGTGCCGGACGATGACCCGGCGCCGGGGCAGGCCCTTGGCGATGGCCGTGCGGACGTAGTCGGAGCGCCGGTTCTCGGCGATGGAGGTGCGGGTGAGCCGGGTGACGTACGCCAGGGACACCGAGGCGAGGACCAGGCCGGGGAGGATCAGTTCGTCGAAGGGGGCCGCCGTGGAGACCGCCGGGTCGATCCAGCCCCATTTCACGCCGAGCAGGAGCTGGAGCAGCAGGCCGGTGACGAAGGTGGGGACCGAGATGACGACGAGGGTGAGCAGCAGCACCCCGGTGTCGACGGGGCGTCCGCGGCGCAGGCCGGTGACGACGCCGAGCGTGATGCCGACGACGATCTCGAAGACGATCGCCACGACGGTCAGCCGGATGGTGACCGGGAACGCCGTCCCCATCAGCTCGGTGACCGGCTGACCGTTGAAGGCGGTGCCGAAGTCACCGGTGAAGACGTTGCCCATGTAGGTGAGGTATTGCCGCCACACGGGCTTGTCGAGGCCGAACTCCCTTCTCAGCTGGGCCGCGGTCGCCGGGTCGCACTCCCGGTCGCCGCACAGGCCCGCGATGGGGTCGCCCATCACGTTGACCATCAGGAAGATCAGCAGCGTGGCCCCGATGAAGACCGGGATCATCTGGAGCAGCCGCCGGACGACGTACCGTCCCATGACGCCTCCTCAGCTGACCTTGATCTCGTTGTAGACGGGGACGCTGAAGGGGTTGAGCCGGACGTCGGACAGCCGCTGCGAGTAGCCGGCGCTGCCGTTCTGGTACCAGAGCGGGATGGCGGCCATGTTGTCCCGCACGACCTCCTCGGCCCGCTGGAAGGACTGGACGGCCTTGGCGGTGTCGGACTCGCCGTTCGCCCGGTCGACGAGGCCGTCGAACTCCTCGTTCGACCACTTGCCGTCGTTGGAGGAGGCGTTGGTGTAGTAGAGCGGCTGGAGGAAGTTCTGGATGAGCGGGTAGTCCATCTGCCAGCCGGCGCGGAAGGGGCCGCTCATCTTCTTGCCGGTGATCTGGTTGCGGAAGTCGGCGAAGGTGCCGACCGGGTTGCCGACGCAGGCGCGGTCGTTGCCCAGGGCGTTGTTGATGGAGTTGCAGACGGCGTCGACCCACTGTCCGTGGGAGCCGGTGTCGGCGTTGTAGGTGATCTTGACCTGGCCGCCGGGCAGGCCGCCGCCCTCCTTGATCAGCTTCTTGGCCTGCCCGGGGTCGTACGCGCAGGCCTTCCCGCACAGACCGGCCTTGTAGCCGCCGTCCGCGCCGAGGACCGGCGAGGTCCAGTCGGTGGCCGGGGTGCGGGTCTTCCGGAAGATCGTGTCGGTGATCTGCTTGCGGTCGATCGCCATGGACAGGCCCGTGCGGACCTTCTCGGAGCCTGGCTTGTTCCAGTTCTTGTCGTAGTACGGGAAGGCGAGGGTCTGGAGGATGCCGGCGGGGGTGTTGATGTACCGGTCGCCGAGGTCCTTCCCGACGTTCTTGAGCTGGGCGGCGGGGATGTCGTCGGCGAGGTCGAGGTTGCCGGCCAACAGGTCGGTGTAGGCGGTGTTGTTGTCGGTGTAGACCTTCAGGTCGACGCCGCCGTTGACGGCCTTGTCCGGGCCGGGGTACTTGTCCCAGGTGCGCAGGGACATCTGGGAGCCGCGGGTGTAGTTGTCGACCCGGTACGGCCCGTTGCCGACCGGTTTCTTCAGCCAGGCGGCGTGGTCGTCGAAGAAGGCCCTGGGCAGCGGGGCGAAGGCCGGGTAGCCGAGGGTGTCGGGGAAGGTCGAGAACTTCTGGCTGAGCCTGACCGTGAAGGTGCGGGGGCCGGTGACCTTCAGTCCGGAGAGCGCGTCGGCGCTCTGCTTGCCGCCGTCCTCGGGGTGCACCTTGTCGTAGCCGTCGATGTAGGCGAAGAAGTACGCGTTGCGCTGGTTGTTCTTCAGGCTCGCGCCGTAGTTCCAGGCGTCCACGAAGGACCGGGCGGTCACCTTCTCGCCGTTGCTGAAGGTCCAGCCGTCCTTGACGGTGATGGTGTAGTTCTGCGAGTCCGACGTCTCGATCCGCTCGGCGAGCATGTCCTTCGCCTCGCCGGTCCCGGGGTCGTACTTCTTCAGCCCCCGGAAGATCATGTCGAGGACCTTGCCGCCCTGCACCTCGTTGGTGTTGGCCGGTTCCAGCGGGTTCTGCGGGTCGCCCCAGGAGGAGCTGAGCACGGCACCGCCGCCCGAGCCGCCGTCACCGCCCCCGCCGCCGCAGGCCGTCACGGCGAGGACTGCCACCGCCGCGCATGCGGCCCATGTGGCGTGCGTGGCTCCGCGCATGGAGTGCCTCCTCGTGCCCGACTCGTCCGCTGGTCCGTTCCCGGCAAGCATCGGGGGGCGGGTCCCGCGGCGCACATTCGTCCGGTCCGTATGGGTTCGGGGGTCCTCCGGACGGGGCACGACGACGCCGGGGCCGTCGGGCCGGGACCAGCGGCCCGGTCCGCGGAGCCGAGCGGCGGCACCGCCGCACCGCCCGTCACCGGCCGGCGGCGGTCTCCGGTCGCCGGGACACCGCACACGGAGTCCGCCGCCCGACCGGGCACGCACCCGCGGTGGCGGCCCGGGGCGGGTACGCGACGCGAACGCCGTCGTCGTCCAGTTCCGGCTCGTGCCGGTTGGACCTCTTCCCCGTGGAAAGGGCTCTGGGTACGGTGTGGCGGCGACCGCGGGATCCAGGGTTTCGCGACCACCCATGAGCCTCCTGTGGTGCGGAGGGAACTCGGCACGGAAGAGAAGTTCACACCGGAAGAGAGGGACGCGAACATGCAGGACGACACGCACGTCACGCAGCACGACGAGAAGGCCCCGCTCCTCGCGACGGAAGCGAAGGAGCAGCCCGAACTCATCGAGATCCGCCTGCTCGACAAGATCGAGACCATTCAGAGCAAGGCGATCTCCAGGTAGCCGACGGTTCGCCGGTGGATCGGTTCGTCGAAGATGCTGTCGGGGAGGGCCAGTTGTGAGACGTCCACGAGTGAAACGGGAACACACCCCTCACCGGTTCGACGACGGAACGATCCGCCTCGGCGGCGAGGTCTACGGAATCGCGGCGGAGGTCACCGATCCCCATGGCTGGGTCTGGGACGCCCTGACGTCGATGGACGGCGCCACTTCGCTCCAGGACATCGAGACGGAGTTGGCCGGGCGGCACCCGCGACTCGGTCCTGACGGCGCCCATCGGTTGGTAAAGGAGCTGATCGACACCGGTTACGTGGAAGACGCGGACACCGGTCGTCCCGAAGGGTTCACGGACGACGAGATCGAGCGGTACAGCCGCAACCACGCCTACTTCCGGCGCATCGATCTACGCCCGGGCAGCGACCCCTGGGAGACCCAGCGGCGCGTCACACGCTCCCGGGTGACGGTTCTGGGTGTCGGCGGCACCGGCAGCCACGCCGCCTGGGCACTGGCCGCGGTCGGGGTCGGCACCCTTCATCTCGTGGATCCCGACCGCGTCGAGCTGTCCAACTTGACCCGGCAGGCGCTGTACACCGAGGCCGATCTGGGCAGGCCCAAGGCGCAGGTCGCCGCCGAACGGCTCGGCGCGCTCAATTCCTCCGGGACGTTCACGTACGACGTGCGGCGCGTGGACACCGAGGACGCGCTGCGGGAACTCGTCGCCGGGTCCGACGTCTTCGTCCTGTGCGCGGACGAGCCGCGCAACGACGCCATCGCGAAGATGACCAGCAGGGCGTGTGCCGCGCTGCGCGTTCCCTGGGTGACCGCCGGCTACAACGGCCCTCTGGTGACGGTCGGCGTCTACGGCCCCGAAGGCCCCTGTTTCGAGTGCGTCGGAGCCGGTGAGGAGGCGAAGCTGAAACCCGGCTGGCACCCCGACATGGGAGGCGCGGGAGCGCTGGCCCCCACTGCGGGGATCTCCGGGCAGTTGATCGCCAACGAGGTGGTCTCGCTGGTCACCGGCACGGGCAGAACGGCTCCTGGCTATGTGCGCGGTCTCAACCTGATCGCCCCCGACCAGCTCGTCCATGTGCGGCATCCGGCACGGCCGGAATGCACGTTGTGCAACCCTTGACGGGGCAGCAGGGGACCCGGGTCTCCTTCCACGCCCTGGAGATCCGTCCGGACCGGGGTGAGTGGATCGTCAGACGGCAGGGTGCCGACCAGGTCGTCGCCCTGCCCGGTACCGGTATGTCAGCGGTGCGTCTGCTGGCCGCGGGCAGCACGGTCGAGGAGGCCAGGAGCAGCCTGCGCGCGACCACCGGCCGGGACATGGACGTCCGGTCCTTCGTGGAGCAGCTCGCGTCGGCCGGGCTGGTGGCGTCCATCGGCGAGCGCCGGTTTCCCGCCGCACCGCCCGAGGTCACGTTCCCGCGGCTGCGGACGCGTCACGTGCGCTGGCTCATGAACCCGGTGCTGCACGGGGCCGCCCTGTCGGTGCCCGTCGCGGCTCTCGCGGCCGCAGCGGTGCGTCCCGGCATCCTCCCCTCCTGGGACGATCTCCTGTGGACGGAGTACGGCACCTTCATGGTGCTGGTGCAGTGCGCGGTCGTCTGGTGCCTCATCGCCCTGCACGAGGCCGCGCACCTGCTGACGGCCCGTGCGGCGGGTGTCCCCGGGCGGGTCCGGCTCGGTACCCGTCTGCAGTTCCTGGTGGCGCAGACGGAGGTGTCGGGCATCTGGCTCAGGGGCCGGCGGGAACGGCTCACGGTCTATCTGTCGGGCATCGTCCTCGACGGCGTGATCTGGGGCGGCTGCCTGCTGGCCCGCGGCTGGGGCGCGGACTGGGTCCTGCTCCCGGTCATCGTGACGACCCTGCTGCTCGCGTTGGCGAACCAGTGTCTCGTGTTCATGCGCACGGACCTGTACTTCGTCGTCCAGGACCTGACGGGCTGCCGGAACCTGTTCGGCGACACGGCCCGCTGGCTGCGCCACGTCGCCGCGCGGGCGTGCGGCCGCAGGACTCCGCACCCGCTGCGGTCGCTGCCGCCGGCCGAACGGCGCTTCGTCACGGCGTACGCCGTCGCGATGACCGTGGGAAGCGGGGCCTGCCTGGTCATCGGCCTCCAGATCCTGACCGAGGTCACCTGGCCGCTGCTGCGCCGCTCCCTCCACCACCTGGTGAACGGCTCGGACTGGTACGTCCGGCTGGACGCGCTCGCCACCGCCCTCGTCCTGGTCGGCCTGCAGGGTCTGTGGGCACGCCTGTGGTGGAAGCGCCACGGTGAACGGGTACGGCGCGTCGGGCGAGCGGCCGGCGAGCGGCTGAGCAGCCACTGAACGGACTCGTCGCCCTGGACGGAGCCCACAAGGATCACCCGTACCGCGGGGTCTCCGCCGGAGGCATGCCGAGGACGCCCATGACCGTCCGCACGGTGACGGCCCTGCCGGAACCGGACCCGCCGGGCGCCGGCACCGTGATGCCGGGCGTGATCGGCGGGTGGGCCCCTGTGCACTGCGCCGCCCGGAACCGGTGAGGCCGTCACGACGACGAGCAGCGGGAACGGCACACACGGAGATCCGGTTGCCGCGCGGGCCCCGCCGGGCGTCGCCCCGCAGGCCGCGGGTCTTCTCCGGCCCGGCTTCGGTGGGCCCGTCGGCGGTGGTGGTGGTGACGACGGCGTCGGCGGCGGTCCCGGTCGGTCCGGGCCTCACGGATCCCTGGACCCGGGACCGCGCGGAGCGGGTCGGTTCCTCCGCTGCCCCCTTATCGGACAGCATCAAAAAAAGGTGCATATCGCACTCACACATCTCCCTTTGGAGGAACTCGACACTCGCCTTCGGCGTCAGGCGGGACGTTCGGAGCGGGCCTCCCCGACCCGCCGCAGAGGATCTCGGACATCGATGCAACGAATCTTCACCATCCGATGCCGAACCGTTGGATTGCGAACCTTCGATGTACGGATTTCGACACCTTGGCATCCGCATAACGAACATCTTGCCCGAATAGCCCGATTAGCCCGATATAAGGCACAGGAGGATCACGGCGCGCTACACGCGTAGCTACGAAAACACCAAGCAAGAGTAAAGAAGGTAAAGAGAAACTCAAGGCGCCCTAGTTTTTATTGACCTTGAACGAATTGCGTTGAAAAAGTCCGCTCATCAGACCCTCCCTTGGGCCAGGAGCACCATGACCCCCCCAACTCCATCAGCGGCTGCCCCGCTCGAGGTGACCGACGAGAGCGTCCTCGCGTCGCCCGCGCCCGCCACCTCCCAGGGCAACGAGAGTCGCTCTCCCGGGCGCCTGGCCTGGACCCGCTTCAAGCGTGACAAGACGGGCGTCGTCTCCGCGTGCATCGTGATCTTCTTCTTCGTGATCGCGCTCGCGGCTCCCCTGATCGCCAAGCTCTACGGCAAGGACCCGTACACCACGTACGCCAGTCAGCGCCCGGAGCTGCTCGACGCCTTCTCGTACCCGGCCGGCCCCAACGGCGGTATGAGCTCGGAGTTCTGGTTCGGCATCGAGCCCCAGCTCGGCCGGGACGTCTTCACCTTCCTGATCTACGGCATCCGCACCTCGCTGGGCATCGCGCTGGCGGCCACCCTGCTCACCTGCTTCGTGGGCGTCGTCATCGGCGTCACGGCGGGCTACCTCGGCGGCAAGACGGACTACGTCGTCGGCCGGGTCATCGACATCCTCCTGTCGTTCCCGTCGACCCTGTTCTTCATCGCCTTCATGCCGGTCGTCTACGGCCTCTTCGTCGCGGACGACGAGAACATCCCGACCTCGCTGCGGGCGGTCTCGCTCATCCTCGTCCTCGCGGTCTTCGGCTGGGCCTCCCTCGCCCGACTCCTGCGCGGCCAGGTCCTCGGCCTGCGCGAGCGGGAGTTCGTCGAGGCTGCCAAGGTGACCGGCGCCTCCCCATGGCGGATCGTCTTCAAGGAGCTGCTGCCCAACCTGTGGACGCCGATCATCATCCAGTCCACGCTCATGCTCCCGGCGTTCGTGACCGCCGAGGCGGGCCTGGCCTTCCTGGGCGTCGGCATCATCGACCCGACCCCGGACTGGGGTGTCATGATCCAGCGTGGCGCCCAGTTCTACACCGAGGACATCACCTTCATGCTCTTCCCGGGCCTGTCGATGGTGACCTTCGTCCTCGCCTTCAACCTCCTCGGCGACTCGGTGCGTGACGCACTCGACCCGAAGTCCAAGCGCTGAGCTTTCCGTTCCACCCGGCTCGTTCAACGCCGTCCGGCCGGCCATCCCGTTTGCCCTCTTCTGGCAGGTGCCCTATGTCTTTCTCCCGTAGAAACTTCCTCATCGCCACCGGTGTGGTCGCGGCCTCGTCCTCGGTCCTGACCGCGTGCGGCAGCGGTGGTGGCGGCGGCTCCGCGTCGAACGGCGCCCCCAAGGTGTCCGGTTCCAAGACCATGGAGATCCCGGTCGGCACCAAGGCCGACTCCACCGGTCCGGCCCCCGAGGTCAAGGACGCGGTCAAGGGCGGGACGATCTACTCGATCGATCAGATCGACATGGACCACCTCGACCCGGCGCAGATCTACACGAGCACCGAGAGCGCCATCACCGTTCCGATCCTGCGCGGCCTGACCGGCTACAAGATCGACGAAAAGGGCGGCGCCACCCTGGTCGGCGACCTCGCCACCGACGCCGGCACCGTCAAGGACGGCGGCAAGACCTGGTCCTTCACGCTGAAGGACGGCCTGAAGTGGGAGGACGGTTCGGACGTCACCATGGACGACGTCCGTCACACCTTCGAGCGCCTCTTCGCCTCGTTCATCACCGAGGGTCCGCGCTTCGTCCAGCAGTGGCTCGAGGGCGGCGAGAAGTACAAGGGCCCCTTCGAGGGCAAGCACCTCGATTCCATCGAGATCAACGGCAAGACCGTCACCTTCCGCCTCAACGAGGCCCGCGGTGACTTCAACTACACCCTCGCGATGCGCGGTTACGCCCTGGTGTCCAAGGAGAAGGACACCAAGGAGAAGTACGACAAGCAGCCGTTCTCCTGCGGTCCGTACCGCATCGAGAGCCGCAGCATCGGCAAGTCGATGACGTACGTGCGCAATGAGCACTGGGACCCGAAGACGGACCCGATCCGCAACGCCTACCCGGACAAGTTCGAGTTCTCCTTCGGCTTCCAGCCGCTGGCGTCCACCGACCGTTACATCGCGGACAAGGGCAACGACCAGTACGCGGTGCCGATCCTCAACGAGGTCGCACCCGAGCGCGTCGCCCAGGTGCTCAGGAATGCCGACCTGAAGAAGCGCGTCCTCACCGCGATCGACACGGCCACCTACTACTGGCCGATCAACACCACCCGCATCAAGGACGTCAAGGTCCGACAGGCCATCAACTGGGCCTGGCCGCACCAGCAGCTTCAGACCATCCGCGGCGGCGCCTCCCTCACCGAGACCGCCACCACGATCTTCAGCCCGGTCACCCCGGGTTACGAGAAGTTCGACCTGTACGGCACGGACAAGAAGCCCGGCGGTGACCCGGCCAAGGCCAAGGCGCTGCTGGAGGAGGCCGGCAAGGTCGGCCAGAAGCTGGTCATCGCCTACCAGCAGTCGGACAACTCGGTGAAGCAGGCCGTCGCGATCAAGAACGCGCTGGAGGAGGCCGGCTTCAAGGTCGTCAACAAGCAGGTCGACAAGTCGACCTTCTACTCCCAGATCGGCAAGCTCGACAACGGCTTCGACCTGTTCGCCGCCGGCTGGAGCCCGGACTGGCCGAACGGCTACTCGGTCTTCTACCCCTGCTGGAGCGGCAAGAACATCGGCGACGGCCGCAACAACTACGCCCAGCTCAACGATCCCAGTGTGAACAAGGCGATCGACGCCGCCTCCAAGATCACCGACTCGGACAAGGCCAACAAGGCCTGGGCCGCCATCGACCGGCAGATCATGGAACTGGCCGCCCTCGTGCCCGACTACCACCCCATCCGCAACTGGATGTACGGATCCAAGGTCGGCAACGTCGTGTACGACGCCGGCAACACCTGCGTCGCGCTCTGCAAGCTCTACGCCAAGAAGTAAGCGCGCACCCCATGGGGCGGCCGTCCTGCACGGCCGCCCCGGTGGCCCACCCCCCTCCAACACCCCGGCGACGGCGCCCCGTCCGGAAAGTCACGCCCCATGTTCCGCTTCCTTGTCCGCCGAGTCACCGGCGCGCTGGTCATCCTCCTGATCATCAGCGCCGTGACCTTCTGGCTCTTCTATGCCATTCCGCGTGACCCTGCCATGATGTCCTGCGGCAAGAACTGCACCCCGGAGAACCTGGAGCAGATCCGGAAGAACCTGGGCATCGACGAGTCGATCATCATGCAGTACTGGCACTGGCTCGTAGGCGTCTTCGCCGGCCGGGACTACGGTGGCTACGGCTACTGCGACGCGCCCTGCCTCGGCTACTCCTTCGCCAACCGCGAGCCCGTCTTCGGCACGATCATGGATCGACTGCCGCTGACCCTGTCGCTCGCCTTCGGCGCGGCCATCGTCTTCCTGCTCGTCGGCATCGGCGCGGGCATGCTCGCGGCGGTCAAGCAGGGCAAGTTCCTGGACAAGTTCGCCAGCTCCGTCTCGCTGCTCGCTTCCTCGCTGCAGGTCTACTTCGTCGGCTACATCGCGATGTTCTTCCTGGTCTCGCAGCTCGGCATCCTGAGCCAGCCGTCGTACACGCCGCTCACCGAGAACCCGGCCGCCTGGTTCTCCGGACTGCTGCTGCCGTGGTTGGTGCTCTCGGTCATCTTCACCGCCAACTACACCCGTATGACGCGCTCGCAACTGGTGGAGCAGCTCAGTGAGGACTACGTCCGGACCGCACGGGCCAAGGGTCTGTCCGGCCCGAACGTCTTCTTCCGGTTCGCCTGGCGCGGGGCGATGGGTCCGATCGTCACCATCTTCGGCATCGACCTCGGCACCCTGATCGGTGGCGCCATCATCACCGAGTCGGTCTTCTCGCTGCAGGGCATCGGTAGGCTCGCCGTGCAGTCGGTCGACCAGAGCGACCTGCCCATGCTGCTCGGCGTGACCGTGCTCTCGGCCGGGGCGATCGTGTTCTTCAACATCGTCGTCGACGCCGTCTACGCCCTCATCGACCCGCGGATCCGGCTCGCCTGACCTCCGCCCGTAGTCGCCCTTCCCACCGCCCCACCCGGCTACCCCCCGCATCATCTGGAGCGTCCCCGTGACGAGCACCGACCAGCAGCCCTTCCTCTCCGTCCGGGACCTGAAGGTCCACTTCTCCACCGAGGACGGCATCGTCAAGGCCGTCGACGGGCTCTCCTTCGACCTCGCCAAGGGCAAGACGCTCGGCATCGTGGGCGAGTCGGGTTCGGGCAAGTCCGTCACCAACCTGACGATCCTCGGCCTGCACGACCGGCGCAGCACCACGATCGAGGGGGGGATCGTCCTCGACGGCAAGGACCTGCTCACCGCCACCGAGCGGGAGCTGGAACGCCTCCGCGGCAACAAGATGTCCATGATCTTCCAGGACGCGCTCGCCTCGCTGTCGCCGTACCACACCGTCGGCCGGCAGATCGGGGAGACGTACCGGAAGCACACCGGGGCGTCGAAGAAGGAGGCCCGGGAACGGGCGGTGGAAATGCTGCGGCGGGTGGGGATCCCGCAGCCGGACGTGCGGGTGGACGACTATCCGCACCAGTTCTCCGGCGGCATGCGCCAGCGCGCGATGATCGCGATGGCGCTGGTCTGCGACCCGGAGCTGCTGATCGCCGACGAGCCGACCACCGCCCTCGACGTCACCGTCCAGGCGCAGATCATGGACCTGCTGAAGGACCTCCAGCAGGAGTTCGGCACGGCGATCATCTTCATCACCCACGACCTCGGTGTCATCGCCGACATCGCCGACGACGTGCTGGTGATGTACGGCGGCCGGTGTGTGGAGCGCGGCACCAAGGAGGAGGTGCTGCGCGACCCGCAGCACCCGTACACGCTGGGCCTGATGAACTCCATGCCGAGCCTGGACGGCCCGGTCGACGTGCCGCTGTCGCCGATCCCCGGTTCGCCGCCCTCGCTGCTCAACCCGCCCTCCGGCTGCCGTTTCCACCCGCGGTGCTCCTTCGTCGAGAAGGTGCCGGGCGGGCTGTGCGCCGGCGAGCGGCCGCTGCTGGAGGTGGTGGACGGCCGGGGTTCCGCCTGTCACCTCACGCCGGCGCAGCGCAAGGAACTCTTCGCCGACTACGCCGGACACCGGCACAACTGACGTACAAGAGACGGGACTTCACCATCATGAGCAACGCGACACCGCTCCTGGACGTCAGCGGTCTGACCAAGCACTTCCCGATCAAGGGCGGTTTCCCGATCTCTCGCACGGTCGGTGCCGTCCACGCCGTCGACGGCCTCGACTTCCAGGTCGGCGAGGGCGAGAGCCTGGGCCTGGTCGGCGAGTCCGGGTGCGGCAAGTCGACGACCGGACGGCTGATCACCCGGCTGCTGGAGCCCACGGGCGGGAAGGTCCTCTACAAGGGCCAGGACATCACGCACGCCAACCGCAAGCAGCTGGCGCCGATCCGGTCCGAGATCCAGATGATCTTCCAGGACCCGTACGCGTCCCTCAACCCGCGCCAGACGGTCGGCAAGATCATCTCCGGTCCGATGGAGATCAACGGGATCGACCCGGCCGGCGGCCGGGAGAAGCGCGTGCGCGAGCTGCTGGAGATCGTGGGTCTCAACCCCGAGCACTACAACCGCTTCCCGCACGAGTTCTCCGGCGGCCAGCGCCAGCGCATCGGCGTCGCCCGCGCCCTGGCCCTCGAACCCAAGCTGATCGTGGCCGACGAGCCGGTCTCCGCGCTGGACGTCTCCATCCAGGCCCAGGTCGTGAACCTGCTGCAGAAGGTGCAGCAGGAACTGGGCATCGCCTTCGTCTTCATCGCCCACGACCTGGCCATCGTCCGGCACTTCTCCCAGCGCGTCGCCGTCATGTACCTCGGCAAGATCGTGGAGATCGCCGACCGCGACGACCTGTACGGCAACCCGCGCCACCCCTACACGCGGGCCCTGCTGTCCGCCGTGCCCGAGGCCACGGTGGAGGACACGCCCCGCGAGCGCATCCGGCTCGTCGGCGACGTGCCCTCGCCGATCAACCCGCCCTCCGGCTGCCGCTTCCGCACCCGCTGCTGGAAGGCGACGGAGAAGTGCGCCTCCGAGGCGCCGCCGCTGGTGCAGGTGGAGGGCAACAAGCCTGGTCACCTGACCGCCTGCCATTACCCCGAGACGGATGACGTACGCTCGTCCCGTGTCGTCGAAAGCCCCCAGGCGGCCGCCTGACAACACCCCTTTTCTGTCGGCACCGCCTGCGGAACGGACCTTCCAGGCCCATTGACCCGAGCCCGTGAACGTCCGCTCCAGGGAAACCGAGGGCCCGCGCCTCCCCAGGCGCGGGCCCTCGGTCTTGCCGTCGGGCGGCTCAGTCCTCGTCCGACTTCTCCAGCGCGGCCAGCGCCGGGTCCATGACGACGTCGTGTCCGCGGGCCGCGATCGTCGGCTCCTCCGGGAAGTGGCAGGCGGTCAGGTGCCCGTCGTGGTTGCCGTCGATCCGGACCAGCGGGGGCACCTCGCTCGCGCACTTGTCCTGCGCCTTCCAGCAGCGGGTGCGGAAGCGGCAGCCGGAGGGCGGGTTGATGGGCGAGGGCACGTCGCCGGCCAGGCGGATGCGCTCGCGGGGCGTGTCCTCCACCGTGGCCTCGGGCACGGCGGACAGCAGGGCGTGGGTGTAGGGGTGGCGGGGGTGGGCGTAGATGGAGTCCCGGTCGCCGACCTCGATCACCTTGCCGAGGTACATGACGGCGACGCGCTGGGAGAAGTGCCGGACGATGGCCAGGTCGTGGGCGATGAAGACGAAGGCGATGCCCAGTTCCTGCTGCACCTTCTGCAGCAGGTTCACGACCTGGGCCTGGATGGAGACGTCCAGCGCGGAGACCGGCTCGTCGGCCACGATCAGCTTGGGTTCGAGGGCCAGGGCGCGGGCGACGCCGATGCGCTGGCGCTGGCCGCCGGAGAACTCGTGCGGGAAGCGGTTGTAGTGCTCGGGGTTGAGACCCACGATCTCCAGCAGCTCGCGCACGCGCTTCTCCCGGCCGCCGGCCGGGTCGATCCCGTTGATCTCCATCGGACCGGAGATGATCTTGCCGACCGTCTGGCGCGGGTTCAGCGAGGAGTACGGGTCCTGGAAGATCATCTGGATCTCGGACCGGACCGGCGCCAGCTGCTTGCGCGAGGCGTGCGTGATGTCCTGTCCCCGGTAGGTGATCGTCCCGGCGGTCGGCTCCATGAGCCGGGTGATCAGCCGCCCGGTCGTCGACTTGCCGCAGCCCGACTCCCCCACCAGGCCGAAGCTCTCCCCCACCCCGACGGTCAGGTCGATGCCGTCGACGGCCTGGACCTGGCCGATGGTCCGTTTGACCGGGAAGCCGCCCTTGACCGGGAAGTGCTTGGTCAGACCGCTGACGTCCAGCAGCGGTTCCCTCTCCTGCCCTGCGGTGGTCCCGCGCGGGGCGGGGAGGACCAGGTCTTCCTTCATGTCTCCTCTTTCAGCCCAGCCGGGGCTTGATCTCTTCGGCGAAGATGGTCCGCTTCTGCTCCACCGTGAGGTGGCACGCCGAGGCCCGGTCCGGGCCGAGCAGCGGGCGTTCGGTGACGCAGCGGTTGCCGCCGACCCGGTCCTGGAAGGTGCAGCGCGGGTGGAAGCGGCAGCCCGCGGGCGGGTTGAGCAGCGACGGCGGGGTCCCCGGGATCGGCGTGAGCGGTGCGCTGAGGTCGGAGTCCAGCCGGGGCATGGAGTTCAACAGGCCCCAGGTGTACGGGTGCCGGGGTGCGCGCAGTACTTCCTCGGTGGTGCCGCGCTCCACCGCGCTGCCCGCGTACATCACCATGATGTCGTCGGCCATGTCGGCGATGACGCCGAGGTCGTGGGTGATGAAGACGATCGCGGAGCCGAACTCCTGCTGGAGGTCCTTGAGCAGGTCCAGGATCTGCGCCTGGACGGTGACGTCGAGGGCGGTGGTCGGCTCGTCGGCGATCAGCAGGTCGGGGTCGCAGACCAGGGCCATGGCGATCATGGCGCGCTGGCGCATGCCGCCGGAGAACTGGTGCGGGTAGTCCTTGGCACGCTGCGCGGGGTTGGGGATGCCGACCTTGCCGAGCATCTCCACCGCCCGCGCCCAGGCATCCTTCTTGGAGGCGCCGGTGTGCTTCATGAAGGGCTCGGCGATCTGCCGGCCCACCGTGTAGTACGGGGACAGCGCGGTCAGCGGGTCCTGGAAGATCATCGCGACCTTGTTGCCGCGGAGCTTCTCCAGTTCCTTCTCCGGGGCCGTCGTCAGCTCCTGCCCGTCCAGCAGGATCTCGCCCTCGATCTCGGTGAACATGGGGTTGTGCAGCCCGAGGATCGTCAGGTTGGTGACGGACTTGCCGGAGCCCGACTCGCCGACGATGCCGAGGGTGCGGCCCTTGTCCAGGTCGAAGGAGAGCCCGTCGACGGCGCGCACGACGCCGTCCTCCGTCCTGAAGCTGACGTGCAGGTCCCGTACCGACAGGAACGCGCCCGGGCCGGCCGGACGGGGAGCGCCGGCCTCCTTGGTCAAAGTGGTCACGACAGTGCTCCTAGGACAGCCGAACGCGCGGGTCGATGAAGGCGTAGGCGGCATCGACGAGGATGTTGAACAGCAGGATCATGGCGCCGCCGAACATCATCACGCCGAGCAGCAGCGGCAGGTCGTTGAAGGAGACGGCGTCCACGGCCACGCGGCCGAGACCGGGCAGTCCGAAGGTGTACTCGGTGATGATGGCGCCGCCGAGCAGGGAGCCGAGGTCGATGCCGAAGATGGTGACGATGGGTATCAGCGAGCCGCGCCAGGCGTAGCGGAAGAAGACGTACCGCCGGGACATGCCCTTGGCGCGGGCGGTGCGCACGTGTTCCTCCTGCAGTTGCTCGACCATGGCCGAGCGGGCCATACGCGTGTACTGGGCGGCGAAGATCGTCGACAGGATCACCCAGGGGATGATCAGTCCCGAGAACCAGGCGACGGGATCGTCGGTCACCGGGTGGTACGCGGGCCGGTCGAACATCTGGGTCTGGTAGACGAGGATCGCCAGGGCCAGCGGGCCGAGGAAGTAGATCTGCATCGAGCTGATCACCATCGCGCCGGCGGTGGCGGTCTTGTCGACCAGGGTGCCGCGCTTCCAGGCGGCGAGCAGTCCGGAGCCGAGGCCGATGAGCAGGAAGCAGACGGCGCCGCCCAGGGTGAGCGAGAGGGTGGTGGGCAGCCGGTCCAGGAGCGTGCCCCAGACCTGTTCGTTGGTGTGGTACGAGTAGCCGAAGCAGGGCGCCGGGCAGGGGCCCTGGTCGAAGTCGTCGCGTCCCATCACGAGCCCCTGGAGGAAGATCCAGAACTGCTCCGCGACCGGCTTGTCGAGGCCGAGCACGTGGTGGATGTTCTCGATCTGCGCCGGGTTGCACGTCTTGCCGCACATCAGCAGGGCCGGGTCGCGCGGCATGCCGAAGAACAGCAGGAAGGCGACGACGCTCAGCAGGAAGAGGATGACGACGGCGCCGATGATCCGGCGTACGAGGAAGCGCAGCATGGCTTGGTCAGCTCTCTGGCGTCGGCGGGCCGGGGACATCCGGGGCGGCCCCGTGTGACGGGGCCGCCCCGGAGGCCGGGCGGGCGGGGGTTACTTGACGTACAGACGGCGCGCGTCGACGCCGCTGATCACGTCGTCGTAGACCAGGCCGCCGATCTTGGAGCCGGCGATCTGGACCTGCTTGTAGTACGCGGTCGGGACGACGTTGACGACCTCCGTCAGGAGGTACTTGTCGAGCTTCTCCCACTCGGCCGCGGCCTTCACCGGGTCGGTGATGGTGTTGATGCGGTCGATCTCCTGGTTGACGTGGGGGTCGTTGATCTGCGAGTAGTTCTGCGCGCCCTCGGCGATCTGCCGGCCGTCGTACAGCGGCGGGAGCACGGTCGAGGCGGACGGCCAGTCGGCACCCCACGCGGTGTGGAAGATGTCGTAGTTGTTGTCGAGCTTGCTGACCTGGTCGTAGAACGTCTCGGCCGGGATCTCCTGGCGCTGGACGTTGAAGCCGGCCTTCTCCAGGCCCGCCGCCATGGCGGTGGAGTACTGCTGGCCCTCGGTGGTGTTGATGTAGCCGAAGGTCAGCTTCATGCCGACCTTGCCGGCCTCCTCCAGCAGCTTCTTGGCCTTGACCGGGTCACCCGCGGGCTTCTTCTTCTTGCCGAACGGGTCGAAGGCGGGGTCGTGGCCGCTGACGGTGGGGCTGATCAGACCGCCGGCGACCTCCATGGCCTCGGCGCCGCCGTAGGCGCGGACGAACGGAGTGACCGGAAGGGCGTAGGCGATGGCCTCGCGGATCTTCTTGTCCTTCATCTGCGCGTGGCTCATGTTGATGTTCACCTGGCCGACGTAGGGCTGGTAGCCCTTGACCGTGCGGTCCTTCATCTTCGGGTCGCCGAGGACCTTGGAGAGGTTGCCCGCGTCGACGGCGTTGCTGAAGCTGACGGCCGTCTGGTCGGCGCCGTTGTCGGCGAGCATCGCCTTGGTGGACTGCTCGTACTGGTAGTTGAAGGCGATGTTGAAGCCGTCCACGTACTGGTGGCGCAGCGGGTCCGTCTTCGGGTCCCAGTTGGTGTTCTTGACCAGCACCATCGACTTGCCGGACTTGAACGACTGGATCTTGTACGGGCCGGAGGTCATCGGCGCCTTGTCGTACTTCTGCTTGGTGTCGGCCTTCTCGGACACCATGGAGTAGCCGGCCATGGCCAGCGCGTACGGCAGGTCGGGGCGCGCCTTCTTGAAGTGGAAGACGACCGTCTTGTCGTCCGGCGTCTCCAGGACGGTGTCGGGGAGGTGCTTGCCCTTGTAGGGGCCGTCCGGGAGCAGCTTGCGGTAGTCGGCGCCGGAGGCGTCGGCCAGCCACTGCTGGATGTAGCTCGGGCCCTGGTTGATGAACGGCGCGAACATCCGCTCGAAGGTGTGGCGGACGTCCTTCGCGGTGATCGGGGAGCCGTCCGCGAACTTGATGCCGTCCTTGAGCGTGTACTTCCAGGTCTTGCCGCCGTCGGTCGTGGTGCCCGAGTCGGTGGCGAGGTCGCCGACCAGCAGGTGCTTGGAGCCGTCGTCGCTGGTCGCCTTGTAGCCGGTCAGTCCCCGGTGCAGCAGCTGGGCGACGGACATCTCGTCCTGCACGTAGATCTGCGCCGGGTCGAGGTGGGCGTACGTGTCGCGGGCCAGCACCGAGATGGTGCCGCCGGGCTTGGCGCCGGGCACCTCGGCCGCGGGGCCCTGGGAGTCGGCGGCCTTGCCGAACTCAATGGTGGACTGCTGCCGTTGGGCGTTCTTCTCCTGGTTCTTGTCCTTACCGCCGTCTTTGCTGCCGCCCTCGCTGCAGCCGGTGAGCACGAGGGCCCCGGCCGCTAGCAGTGCGAGTGTGGCGTGTATGTGGCGTCCGCCCCTGCTCATGTTTCTGTTCCCACCCATCTGTCTGTCACCAGTGCAACGAGAAGTGCCATCCGGTATCCGGGCGAGGACGCCCACAACCTTCTGGTCAGCGGGCCGACTTGGGATCGAAGGCGTCCCTGACCGAGTCCCCGAGCAGGTTGAACGCCACGATGAAGATGATCATCGAGATGCCCGGGAAGAACATGTACGTGATGTCGTTCTGCATCACGAGTTCGGTGGCGGCCTTGGAGAACATCTGTCCCCAGTCCGGCGTCGGTTCGACGATGCCCACGCCGAGGAAGGACAGACCGGCCTCGGCGGTCACGAAGTTGGGGAGCATGTAGGTCGACTGCACCAGGATCGGTGTGACCACGTTCGGCAGGATCTCCTTGCGGATGATCCGCCAGGGCGAGGCCCCGCTCACCTTGGCCGCCTCGATGAACTCCCGTTCCCGCAGGGCCAGTGTGGTGCCGCGCAGGATGCGCGCGAGGCTCATCCAGCCGAGGAACCACTGCACCGCGATCAGCGCCACCACCCGGACGTAGACCGGTGTCTCGTCGCGCGGGTCGACGAACAGGGAGACCACGACCGGCATGCTCGCGATGAAGAACAACTGGGCCGGGAAGGCGAGGAGGAAGTCGATGACGCGGCTGATGAGGTAGTCCGTCTTGTTGCCGAGGTAGCCGGCCACCACGCCGAGGACGATGCCGGTGAGCACGGTGGCCAGGGTGACCGCCACGGAGATCATCAGCGAGGTGCGGATGCCGTAGAGCAGCTTGGTGAAGACGTCGTAGCCGTTGCCGGGCTCCAGGCCGAACCAGAACTCGCCGCTGATGCCGCCGTTGGGCTGGACCGGTACGCCGGCGCTGTCGAACAGCTCGGGCCGCTCGTCGGCGTACACGGTGTACGGGCCCTTGCCGTACGCCTTGGAGATCAGCGGTGCGGCCAGTCCGATGACGAAGAAGAAGATGACGATGCAGGCCGAGAGCACACCGGTGCGGTCACGCTTGAAGCGGATCCACATCAACTGGCCGGGGGAGCGGCCTTCGAGCTTCTCGGCCGCGGGCTTCGCATCCGGCTTCGGTGCGCCGTCGGCCACGACCGACGTCCCGCCGCCCTCGATGCCGATAGGACTTGTCACAGTTCGCCCATTTCACAGGTGTGGGTGTGCCCGACCGGCGACCGGCGCAGGGTGTGCGCGATCGCGGTACGGATCATGAAGATGCGTCAGGGAGCCCCGAAGAAGACGGGAAACCCGCAGCCGGACGCGCGTAGCCGAGAGGGCGGACGCCCGTGGCCGGCCGGATCCTCAGGGCCGATCGCCGCGGGACGGTGGCCGGACGGCAGCAAGGAACTGTGACCGTGTGACCCACCTGGCGTGTGTGACACCGCGCATGGGACTCCTCCTCATGACTTCACGTGTTCACCGACGGGAGGGGGTACACGTCCTGCTTCCGACACCCCTGACGGAAGACCGGACACCCCCTGGTGCTCGTGAGTCGAGCGCTGTCCCCACAGCGCGAGACCCATTGACCCGAGCGCTACGCGGCTAACTATCTGCCATGACCAGAAGGGCCGACCACCGTCTTTAAATCTCAATTCAGTCACAGCTGCCAGGTCGATCTTCCAAAATCTGGACAAACTGTTCGGGACGAGAAGGCCGCGAAACGGACGTGTTACCTGCCTATCGGGCGTCGATCACCGCGTTTCGGGCACCGGAGGGCTCGCGGAGGGTCCCGGGAGGACGTCCCGGTCCCGGAAAAGCGGTTGAAAAAAGCCCGGGTGCCCCGTGACGGGGGCACCCGGGCCTCGCTGTGCGCCGACTGTCCGCCGGCGCCCGGTGGATCAGCCGTGCTTGGCGCGGCTCGCGGCGCGGGCGCGCTCGCGGGCGTCCAGGTTCACCTTGCGGATGCGAACGGCCTCGGGGGTCACCTCGACGCACTCGTCGTCGCGGCAGAACTCCAGCGACTGCTCCAGCGAGAGCTTGCGCGGCGGGACGATCGCCTCGAACGAGTCGGCCGAGGACGACCGCATGTTGGTGAGCTTCTTCTCCTTGGTGATGTTCACGTCCATGTCGTCGGCGCGGGAGTTCTCGCCGACGATCATGCCCTCGTACACCTCGGTGCCGGGCTCCACGAAGAGGACGCCGCGCTCCTGCAGGTTCGTCATCGCGAACGCGGTGACGGCGCCGGAGCGGTCGGCGACCAGCGAACCGTTGTTACGGGTCGTCAGGGTGCCGAACCACGGCTCGTGACCCTCGTGGATGGAGTGGGCGATGCCGGTGCCGCGGGTCTGGGTCAGGAACTCCGTGCGGAAGCCGATGAGGCCGCGGGAGGGGACCACGAACTCCATGCGGACCCAGCCCGAGCCGTGGTTGGACATGTTGTCCATCCGGCCCTTGCGCACGCCCATGAGCTGCGTGACGGCGCCCATGTGCTCCTCGGGCACGTCGATCGTCATGCGCTCGACGGGCTCGTGCGTCTTGCCGTCGACCTCCTTGGTGACGACCTGCGGCTTGCCGACGGTCAGCTCGTAGCCCTCGCGGCGCATCTGCTCGACCAGGATGGCCAGCGCCAGCTCACCGCGGCCCTGCACCTCCCAGGCGTCCGGGCGGTCGGTGTCCAGGACGCGGAGCGAGACGTTGCCGATCAGCTCGCGGTCCAGACGGTCCTTGACCTGGCGGGCGGTGACCTTGCGGTCCTTGACGGCCGCCTTGTTGTCGGCGCCCTTGCCGGTGGCGCCGCGGCCGACCAGCGGGGAGGTGTTGGTGCCGATGGTCATGGAGATCGCGGGCTCGTCCACCGTGATCAGCGGCAGCGGGACCGGGTTCTCCGGGTCGGCCAGGGTCTCGCCGATCATGATGTCCGGGATGCCGGCGACCGCGCAGATGTCACCGGGGCCGGCCTTCTCGGCGGGCTTGCGGGTGAGCGCCTCGGTCATCATCAGCTCGGAGATCCGCACGTTCTGCACGGACCCGTCGCGCTTCATCCAGGCGACGGTCTGGCCCTTCTTCAGCTCGCCCTGGTGCACGCGCAGCAGCGCGATACGGCCGAGGAAGTTGTCGGCGTCCAGGTTGGTGACGTGGGCCTGGAGCGGGGCGCCCTCCTCGTAGGTGGGGGCCGGGATGTGCTCCAGGATCGTCGAGAAGAACGGCTCCAGGCTGTCCGAGTCGGACGGGACCGTGCCGTCCTCCGGCTTGGTGAGCGAGGCGACGCCGTCACGGCCGCAGGCGTAGACGATCGGGAACTCGATCTGCTCCTCGTCGGCGTCCAGGTCGAGGAAGAGGTCGTACGTCTCGTTGACGACCTCGTCGATCCGGGCGTCCGGCCGGTCCGTCTTGTTGATGCACAGGATGATCGGCAGCCGCTGCTGGAGCGCCTTGCGGAGCACGAAGCGGGTCTGCGGCAGCGGGCCCTCGGAGGCGTCCACGAGCAGGACGACGCCGTCGACCATCGACAGACCGCGCTCGACCTCACCGCCGAAGTCGGCGTGGCCGGGGGTGTCGATGATGTTGATCGTGATGACGTCGCCGCCATCCTTCGGGTGGTACTTCACCGCCGTGTTCTTGGCCAGGATCGTGATGCCCTTCTCACGCTCCAGGTCGTTCGAGTCCATCATGCGGTCGTCGACGGAGTCGAGCTGGTGCGCGGCGAAGGCACCGGCCTGCTTGAGCATCCCGTCGACGATGGTGGTCTTGCCGTGGTCGACGTGGGCGACGATGGCGACGTTGCGGATGTTGTGACGCGTAACAGACACAGCCATGTGTGGCGTACTCCCGGAGGGTGTGAGGACGGCCCTCGCGGACGTCCGTGTCACGCGGGCCTGCCGGGCGATGCATGCCACGGCCTCACCCAATGGTACGGGGCCGCGAGGGCGGGGGCTTGCCGGGCCGTGTCCGGGGGCCGGGAGCGCCCTCTCAGGACGTCGGGCCCGCCGACCGCGGCGCGCCCTCGGCGCCCTTCTTCAGGAAGCCCATGTCCTCGTAGACCGGGGTCCCGAAGCCGAAGGCGCCCGCGTTGGCGAGGTTCTTGCGGGCGGCGGTCAGCTGCGGGCGCTGGTAGAGGGGGAGGGAGCCCGCCGACGCCCAGATCCGCGAGTCGGCCTTGCGCAGCAGGTCGCGGGCCTCCTTCTCGTCCAGCGTGGCCAGGGCCTGGTCGAAGAGCTGGTCGATCTGGTCGGTGCCGACCCGGGTGTAGTTCTGCGCGACGTTCAGGGAGCCGTCGGCGGCCGGGACGGGCTTGGCGTAGATGGGGCGGGCGTCGGTGGCGGGGAAGGCGGTGGCCGGCCAGGAGTAGAGCGCCAGGTCGTACTCGCCGGAGGCGATGTGGTCCTTGAAGTAGCTCTCGTCGGACACCTTGGTGATGTCGGTGCCGATGCCGATCTTCTTCAGCATGCCGGAGACGCGGTCGGCCACGGTGCGCAGCGTCTCGGAGCCGGGGCCGGTGGGGAGCACGAAGCGCAGGGTGAGGGCCTTGCCGTCCTTGGCCAGCGGCTTCACCGCCGAGCCCGATCCCGCCGGGGCGGCGGTGCCCTTGGGGGCGTAGGCGCCGGGGGCGCCGCCCCGGGCGGTGTTCTTCCCGCTCCGGTGCTTCTCGCCGCTCTCCCGGTCGGACTCCTCGTTCTTGTTGTCCTCGCCGACGATGTAGGTGCCGTCGTCCTCGGCGTCCTCGGAGTTCTCGCCCTTCCGGCCGTCCTCGGACTTCTCGCCCTCGGCGCCGGCCGCCTTCTCCCCCTTCTTCCGCTGGTCCACGGGCCCGCCGGACACCCACCCGGCGTCCGCGAGGAGGGCGCGGGCCTCCTTGACGTCCTGGTCGCCGAGCGCCCCGCTGTTGTCGGCGTACACGGGCTGGCCGGCCAGGGCGAGGTGGCTGCCGACGGGCTCGGCGGGCAGGCCCAGCGGGCCCAGGACCGCCTTGGCCAGTGCCCTGCGGTCCAGGGCGCGGGCGACGGCACGGCGGACGCGTTCGTCGGCGAGGGGGCCGTCGGCGCCGTTGAGGGCGAGCTGGGTGTAGGCGGGCTCCAGCGACTTGCGCAGCTCGAATCCGCGCAGGGCCTGCTGCCGGCGCCGCTCCTTCTCCGCCGCCTCGCGGCGCTTCTCGCGGGCCAGGGTCTCCTCGTCGGCGTCCTCCTCGTCGGAGCCGTTGGCGACGGCCCAGGAACGCAGGTCGTCCGCGGCGGACCGCTTGCCGTCGGAGCCGGGCTGCGGCGTACCGCCCGGGGCCGGGCTGCCGCTCGCGCCCATGACCGGGGTGCCGGTGCCCGCGTCCCGGGGGCCCGCGGCCAGCGAGACCTGCTCGGCGGTGTCCGGGTCGAGCTCGGCCAGGTCCACCTCGCCGGCGGCCAGCGCGGAGACCCGCTTGTCGCGCGGTACGGAGCGCAGCACGATCTCGGAGAGCTTGGGCTGGTCGCCCCACCAGCGGGGGCTGCGGGTGAGGACGATCTCGTCGGCCTTGGTGTCGACCTTCTTGAGGGAGAAGGGCCCGGCGGTGACCTTGAGCCTGCGGCGGGCCCCGTCGTTGAAGGAGTCCGGGGTGCCCATGACGTCCTTCGGGTACAGCGGTGTGAACAGCGACTTCCAGTCGGCGTAGGGACGGCTGAAGGTGACCTTGACCTCCAGGTCGTTGTCGCCGCGCTCGATCTTCTCGATGCGGTCGTAGCCGGCGTTGCGCGCGGTCCAGTAGGCGCTGTCCCGGCCGGACAGGGCGCGCCACTGGGCGGCGAAGTCGGCGGCGCCGATCTCCCGGCCGTCGCTCCAGACGGCCTGCTGGTTGAGCTTGTACAGGACGACCTGCTTGGGCTCGGTGCCGACGACCTTCGCGGACTCCAGGTAGTCGGGGTTGCGCACCGGGCGGCCGGTCGCGTCCGTCCGGTACATCGAGGGCAGCACGGCCTGCGCGACGCGGGCCGTGGTGGCGTCGGCGTCCGACTGGAAGGTGTTCAGGGTCTCCGGCACGGAGTCCACCGCCCAGTGCAGGGTGCCGCCGTCGGCGATCCGGGCGCGGGCCGCGAGGGCGATGTCCTGCCCGGCGAGCGGCTTCCCGGCGGGGTCCTCGGAACTGCAGCCGGCCAGCACGGGGAGCGCGAGCACACCCGCGGTGAGGAAGGCGACCGAGCGCGTGACCGCGCGGGGTCCGACGCCGACGTGGGACATCTCTGCTACCTCCGGAAGGCCGCGGGGTGGTGATCACGTCCGTGGTGATCGGTTCCACGATGATCGCTTTTGCGGTATTTGGAGTTGATCATTTGTATCCGTGCGATATGCGGCCACTGAAGAGGAAACGGTTCGGCGACGCGGGGAGACACGGCGGCGGCGGTGCGCAAGGCCACCCGTGCGGCGCAACGCGCCGCCCCGCTCAGCGCACCGCCCCGCGCACCGGTACGTCCCGGGTGATCGGTGCACGCCCTCCCCGCGGCAGGTGCGACGTGCGGCACCCACAGGCGCGGGAACGGCGCCGCCCGGGTCCGGCCGCGTGCCGGGCCCTGCGGGGGCGGGGTCGCCTCGGGCCCGTGCACGACCGGTCGTCCCCGCGGCGCCGCCTCGCCGACCTGTCCCGGCCGGCGGACCGCCTGGCACAGCGGCTCGGCGGCTACGGCCCGGAGACGCACCGGGTCCGCACCGTCGCCGGCCACCCGCGGGAGAGCGTCGCGCCGCCGCGGGCGGCGGCCGCCTCCTCCGGTGCGGCCGGGCGGCCCGGTCTCGTCCCGCTCCCCGACACGCCGTACGACGGCTCCCCGTGGACGGGCTCGGGCGAGTTTCCTCATGCGGGTCGCCGAACCGGACGCGCACCTGCTGGACGCGGCGCGGAGACCGGCCTGGACCGCGCGTACGACCCGCTGGTGCGGCCCGGGGAGAAGATCAGGCGCCGCTCGCGGGCCCCGCGGGTCCGCTCAGCGCACCCAGCCGTCCCGGTACGCCGCCCAGTCCTCCTCCGTCGCCGCGAAGTCGATGTACGCGGCGACGCCGAACCGCTCCCGGCCGGCGTCCGTGCGGGACAGGCCCAGGCGGACGCCGCGGACGGCGGCGGCGACGGTCTCGGCGTGACTCCAGTGGCCGAAGCGGTTCTCGTGGTAGAAGGGCAGGCCCATCAGCAGGTGGGTGGTGGGCGGCGTGACCTCCAGGGCGAGGGAGGTCTGCTGGGCGACGTAGCCGCCGTACAGGCTCTCCAGCGGCTGCATGGTGTCGTACGACATGACGGCGATCTGGTCGACGCGGCGCGCGACCTGGCCGAAGAACTCCTGCGACCACCACTTGGGGTGCCCGGCGACCGTGCCCCAGAAGGAGTGGAAGCCGGGGAGCGGGTCGATCTGGTGGGCGGCGACGGAGAGCTGCGCGTCCCGGGCCCGGGTGACGGCGCGTACGTCGTCCAGGAGGGAGAGGTAGTTCCGGTCGCCGGAGTGGAGCGGCTCCAGGTCGAGGTGGACGCCGTCGTAGCCGACGTCCAGGACCTGGCGGGCCGAGTCGACGACGGCGGCCCGGGTGGCGGCCTCCTCCAGCCGCATGCCGTCGGGGCTCTCGGTGGCGAGGACGTCGCCGAGGAAGGCCTGGACGCGGACGCCGGGCATCTCCCGGTGCACGGCCTCCGTCAGCCAGCGCGCCCGTGGGTACAGCGACGCCGGCAGGGTGCCGTCGTGCTCCATCGGGCCGGTGTGGACGTACAGGTCGCGGATGCCGGTCGTCCTCAGGTCGCGGGCGAGGGCGGTGAGGTCCGCGTCGTCCTTGCGGCCGTCGACCCAGGCGTGACCGAGCCAGATCGCGTCGCGGTCGCGGGTGTACGTGCCGTCGGCGGGGTCACCGGCGTAGTTGACGCGCAGGGCCGTCTCGGCGGCGAGGAGGGGGACGAGCAGGACCAGGAGGACGACGAGGGCGGTGCGGCGGACGCGGCGGAGGCGTTTTCCTCTTCTCGCCCTCCCACCCGCGTCACCCGTGCCGCTTCCGGTGTCGGGTGCGGGTGGCTCCTGCGGGGCCTGGTCGCCGTCGGCGGCCACCGGTTCGGTGGTCTTCGGCTCCGTGTGCTCCACGGTGTTCCCCTCCCTGTGACCGTCCCCGGTCGCGGTGACCCGATCCGGCGCATACGCTCCGAGCGTGTTGCCAGCGGGGACGACTCGAACCGGTGTTCCGGTTGCGGTCCGGGGTGCGGCGCGATGATCTCCACCGACCTGGTGCCGCCCCTGGTCACGGCCGGGGCGGCGCTGCTGCTGGCCGGCTGCGCCCGGGCACGCCGCATCCGGCGCACCCGGACCCGTACGACACCGGGACGCGTCAGAAGAGGCTGAGCAGGGCCTCCGCCGGGTCGGTCAGCGGGGTGTCGCCGCCCGGCAGGGGCAGTTCGAACCACACCGTCTTCCCGCGCGGCGTCCGGCGCGAGCCCCAGGCCGCGCTGAGCAGGCCGACCAGCTGCAGGCCGCGGCCGCCCTCGTCGGTGTCGCGGGCGCGGCGTCGACGGGGCTGGACCAGGCCGGAGTCCCAGACCTCGCAGACCAGGGTGCGGTCGAGCAGGAGGCGGAGTCTGATCTCGCCCTCGCCGTACCGGAGCGCGTTGGTGACCAGCTCGCTGACCAGCAGCTCGGTGGTGTCGACCAGGGGTTCCAGGTCCCAGCTGAGCAGCTGGGCGCGCGCGTACTCGCGGGCCCGGCCCACGCTGCGTGGTTCGCGCGGCAGGGTCCAGTCGCCGACGGACTCGGCGGGCAGGCCCTGGACGCGGGCCATCAGCAGGGCGATGTCGTCCTCGCCGTGATGGGAGCCGAGGGTGTGGAGGACCTGGTCGCAGACGTCCTCCAGGGGGCGCGTCGGATCGGTCAGCGCGCCGACGAACGCCTGGAGACCCTCGTCGAGGGGGTGGTCGCGGCTCTCGACCAGGCCGTCCGTGTAGAGCGCGAGCAGGGAGCCCTCGGGCAGTTCGACCTCGACCTCCTCGAACGGCTCCCCGCCGACGCCGAGCGGCAGGCCCGGCGGGACGTCCAGCATCAGCGCGGCCTCGCCGGGCTCGACCAGGACGGGCGGCAGGTGGCCGGCGTTGGCGAAGGTGCAGCGCCGGGTCACCGAGTCGTAGACGGCGTAGACACAGGTCGCCAGGTACACCTCCGAGAGGTCCTTCTCGCGGGGGCGGCGGGCCGCGCGCGTCGCCTGCTGGACGCCTCCCCCGGTGCCGAAGGCCTGGGAGGGCCCCCCGGGGGCGCCGAGGCCGCGGGCGATCTCGTCCAGGTGGGAGAGCACTTCGGCCGGTTCGAGGTCGAGCTGCGCCAGTGTCCGTACGGCGGTGCGCAGTTCGCCCATCGCGACGGCGGCGCGCAGTCCGCGTCCCATGACGTCGCCGACGACCAGGGCGGTGCGGTGACCGGGGAGTTCGATGACGTCGAACCAGTCGCCGCCGACCTCGCTGGACCGGCCGGTGGCCGCGTTGCCGGGCAGGTAGCGGCAGGCGATGTCGAGTCCGGAGGCCTCCGGGTCGCCGGGCGGGAGCAGGGAGCGCTGGAGGATCAGCGCGCGTTCGTGCTCGCGCCGGTAGAGGCGGGCGTTGTCGATGCAGACGGCGGCCCGCGCCGCCAGTTCCACGGCGAGGTCGCGGTCGCGGTCCCCGAACGGCTCGCTGCCCTTGGTCCGGGCGAACTGCGCGAGTCCCACGACCGTGTCGTGGGCGACCATCGGGACGGCGAGCGTGGACTGCACGAGGCCGCCGTCCTCGGCGGGCACGGAGCGCGGACGGGCCGTGCGCAGGGCGTCCGCGCAGGGCGAGTTGAACGGGTAGTGGTGGACGGCACCGAGCTTGACCCGCTGCCCGGCGCCGTGGAAGGGCGCCTCGGAGACGGCGCTGGAGAAGGCGACGCGGCGCAGTTCGGCGCTGCCGTCGGCGAGGCCGGGCGGGGTCTCGTCGCCGACCAGCAGGCCCTGGTAGAGGTCGACGGTGGCCAGGTCGCAGAAGCCGGGGACGACGACGTCGAGGAGTTCGCGGGCGGTGGTCTCCAGGTCGAGCGAGTTGCCGATGCGGGCGCCCGCATCGTTGAGGAGGGCGAGGTTGCGCCGGGCGGCGGCGGCCTCGCGGGCGGCGGCGCGGCGGGCGGTGATGTCGGTGCCGAGCCAGGCGATGCCGATGGGCCGGCCCGAACCGCTGTGGACCCGGTAGAGGTTGACGGACCAGTGGCGGCGCTCGTCGGAGCCGGGCACGAAGCCCGTGACGTGCATGTCGGTGATGGACTCGCCGGTCTCCAGGACCCGGCGCAGGGTGGCGGACACGCGGTCGGCCTCGGCGCGCGGCAGGTAGTCGTGGACGCCCTTGCCCCGGTGGGCGTCGGGCGTGCCGCCGAAGACGGAGGCGAACCGCTGGTTGGCGCGGCGCACCCGCAGATCGGGGTCGATCAGCAGGAAGCCGAACGGAGACTGGCCGAAAATGGCCTGGGAGGCGGCGAGGTCCGTCTCGATGCTGCGCAGGGTGCGGACGTCGACGACGATGCAGACGGCGGCCTTCTCGCCGTCCTCCGTCCGCGTCGGCATGACGTACACCTCGGCGAGCCCGCGCGGTCCGCGCCGCTCACGCTCCCCGCCCCCGGTGCGGGCGGCCGGTGCCCGGAAGGGGACCACGCCGGTCCACTCGCGTCCGTCGAGGATCTCGGCCATCTTGCGCTGGCCCCGTTCCCGCAGGTCGGGGTCGATGAACGTCTCGATGGGGTCGGTGCCGACGGCGTGTTCGGCGGGGATGCCGAGCAGTTGCTCGGCGCGCAGGCTCCACTGGTCGACGAGACCGTCGGGGCCGATGGAGAAGGACGCGACCTTGATGTAGTCGTACATGGAGCCGGGCGGGCTGCTCTGCCACACGGCGTCACCGGACGGCACGTCACCGGGCGGGCCCCCGCCGGGTCCGGCGCCCGTCGCGCTCCCGGCCGCGCCCGCGGCGCCGGCCCGGACAGCGTCCGACGACCCCTCGGACTCCGTGGCCCTCGCTGGTATCTCGCTCACGCGAACCGTCCCCTCCAGCTCACCGCGTCCGGCACCGGTCACCGGGGGCGGCTGCCCGCAGTATCCAGCACTACGGCGCCGCACAACACGGTGTTCACGATCACAGCACGGTCCCGATGCATTTCGGTCCGGACCGTGACAGCACTCCCAGTCTTCTAACCAGCGGACACGGCATCGAATCACGCGCGTCGGCGACTGCCACCGGCCCGAAGGGGCAGGCCGACGGGACCGCACCCGATGTCGGGACATTTCGGTGCGACCACGGCCACGTCATTCCGGCACCGCGAGCTCGAACCAGACCGTCTTGCCGGCCTCCGCGGGTCGCGAACCCCAGCGGCGGGCGGAGGAGGCCACCAGGTACAGCCCCCGGCCGCTCTCGTCCTCGGGCCGGGCGGCCCGTTCACGGGGAGGGTCGGGGAGCGCGTCGGAGACCTCCACGAGCAGGACGCCCGGCAGACCTCCGGGACGGTGGACGAGACGGACCCCGACGGGGCCCGTGGCGTGCCGCAGGGCATTGGTGACCAGCTCGCTGACCAGCAGGGCGGCGATGTCACCGACACCGTCGAGGCCCCAGCCGCGCAGCCGGTCGCGGACGAGGGAGCGCGCGGTCCGCACGGTGTCCGGCTCCCCCGGGAAGACCCACTCGACGCAGTCGCCTTCGGTCCTGATCACGCCGCTCACTTCCCCGACCTGCGACCCCACCCTGTCCGGTTTCGTAGGATTAATGGGCCCATACCCGATTCGGAGGCCCGATACCGTCCAGAGGGGAATCCCGGGGCATCTCGTAATATCTCCACATCTCCGGGCGTCTTTGTTCATCCTGGAAGATCTGGAACATCTCAGGACACATGGGCGCGTGGAAGCACCGCCGGCCCACGAGGCGCCCGCACCGGCTCCCCTACGCGCCCCGCGCGTCGTTCGCCTCCGGTGCCAGGTGCGCGAGCGCCCGCTCGACGGCCGGTACGTCCTGGTCGAGCCAGGGCACGTCCCAGATCTCGGCGGGGGTGAGCCAGCGCAGGACGTCGTGGTCCTCGAGGGGTTCGGGAGCGGCGGAGCCGGGCAGCAGGCGGGCGGTCCACACCTGGAGGACGTACGGAGGTCTCAGCGGCCACTGCCCCGGGACGCGCTCGCCGGTCTCGGCCGCCACACCCAGCTCCTCGCGCAGCTCACGCACGAGGGCCGCCTCGGGCGTCTCGCCCCTCTCGACCTTGCCGCCGGGCAGCTCCCAGCGTCCGGCCAGCTCGGCCGGCGCGCTGCGCCGGGCGGCGAGCAGGCGCCCGCCGTCGATCAGCGCGGCACCCACCACGATCCGTTCCGTCATGCGCCGGAGCCTAGTCGCCCGGCCGGGCCGGCCGTCGCGGTGGTGCGCCGGGTCAGTCGGCCGGGCCGGTGGTGTTCGGGCCGAGTTTCTCGATCCAGTAGAGCTGTTTGTGACCCCGGCCGTCGAGGGTGTCCGCGATCCTCTGGGCCTCGGCCCGGGTCGCGTACCTGCCCACGCGGTAGCGATTGCCGTTGTCGTCCTGGCGGAAGACCAGCCAGGGAAGAGTGACCGTGCTGTCGTTCATCGCGCCCCTCCGCTTCCCACCCCGCGGCCCCCGTCACACCCCGCTCGCCGAGGAAACCGCAATCCGCATATGCCCGAGCCTACGCCTAACCTTTACGCAGCGAATACGGTTTTTCACAAAGAGGTACGCATCCAGCCAGAATGCAGGGGGCGCGCGATACCCGATGCGCCCTCCTGTGGCACCGATGCTTCCGGTCAGGGGCGTGTCCGGCAGGACGGAGGCGACCTGCAGGAACGACCGAAACGACGCGGTGCGGGCCGGTGGCCCGGACCGCGGAACACGGTGCCGACGCGGGCGAGGGGGCGCGAGAGGCGCACGGAGGCGTGCGCCATCTCGCAGAGCGGGCGGGTCCGTCGGCGGCGGACACCCCCGGAATTCGCCGACGGACCCGGACCCAGCTCGACGGGAAGGGCCCTGTCCGACCGGCCGGAGGGGCCCTACTTGACGGGCAGGTGGTACGCCACCCGGTACCGGTCGGCCGGGACGACCACGTCGGCCGTCTCGACCGCGCGGCCGGAGGCGTAGAAGGTGCGCTGGACGACCAGGACCACGTGTCCGGGGACGCCGCCCAGGGTGAGCAGCTCCTCGGCGAGGCCGGGGCGGGCGCCGACCTCCTCGGTGACGTTGTCCACGACGACGTCGATGGCGGCCATCCGCTCGACGACGCCCATGCCGCCGAGCGGGCCCTCCTCGGGCAGCATCACGGGCGTGCGGCCGGTGAGGTCGAGCGGCTCCCAGGAGGTGGAGAGCATCATCGCCTCGCCGCCCTCGCGGAAGACGTAGCGCGTGCACATCACCCGGTCCCCGGGCTTGATCCCGAGCCGCTCGGCGACGGCGCCGCTCGCCTCGGCCTGTTCGCTGCGGGACTCCCACGTGCCGCGGACCCCGGCGTCGGCCTGCTCCTGGCGGAAGGGCGTGGCGTCACCGGCCGGCCGGTATCCGGAGCGGGCGATGCGCCGGGGCACGGGCCGCTCGCGCACATAGGTGCCGGAGCCCGAGCGGCCCTCGACCAGTCCTTCGGCCATGAGCACCTTGCGCGCCTCCAGGGCGACGGTGTCCGAGACGCCGTACTCCTCGCGGATCCTGGCCTGGGAGGGGAGGCGGGTGTGCGGCGCCAGCAGGCCGTCGACGATCTTCTTGCGGAGATCACCCGCGACGCGCAGGTACGCCGGCTGCTCACCGATTGTCACTGGCCGCTCCCATCAGGTTGTACAGACAGCAACAGCGTGGCAACCGTAGGTTGTGCCAGGCAAGCAAAGGCCAGAGAATCACTCGATGTGATGACGTGTGCCGCCGGGGGCTTCACGCAGGCACTTTCTCCCCCCTGTGGACGCCCTCACACCTCCATGCCGGTGCCGTCTCCCCCGTGGCCGCCCTCGTCCTCGTAGACCGGCGGTGTCGTGGACAGCCCCAGGGCCTTGCGCGCGGTGACCGTCGTGTCGGCCTCGACGAGGTCGAAGCCCTTGTCGTAGTGCTCGTAGTACGTGTCGACGTCGGTGGCCTCGGCCGCCAGGCTCCATTCCCTCTGCGCCTCGTCGAGGTCCTCGAGCAGATCGGTGACCTGCCGCTCGGACCCCGCGGGCCAGGTGTGCCCGCGCAGCATCCCGGTCTCCCGGGTCAGCGCCTCGGACACCTGCCCCGCCCAGGTCCCGTACGCCGGGAAGTCGTCCTCGACGGACTCGGCCTCGGGCATCTCGTCCATGGCCCGGTTGAGGACGCCCTCCGCCAGCAGGTAGGCGTGCTGGTGCGGGTCGAGCGTCATGGCGTCCTTGCGCAGCGAGCCGGTCAGCGTGCCCCGCTCGTCCGTGTTGCCGAACAGGCAGGTGACCTCCCGGTCGCCCATGCGCCAGCTCTGCCGGGTCGGCGTCAGGTAGTACACGTCGACGTCCGCGGGCAGGGCCCAGCGGTCCATGGCGTAGGTGTCGTGGAGCGCGTAGCACCGGTCGTCGGCGGACCGGGTGATCTCGACGTCGCCGGGGTAGGAGCCGCCGGGCAGGTCGAAGGCCGCGAACACCTCGCCGTCGTGCTCCTCGGCGCAGGGCACCACGTCGACGTCGTAGGCGACCCCTTCCAGGGACCCGCCGGGCGTGGTGAAGCACTCGCCCTTGGAGAGCGCGTACGCGGTGCCCTCGCCCCGCGCCGCGTCCCTGAAGCCCTGCCAGAAGTCGGCGGCGGCGCCCGTGGAGAGCGACACCACCCACAGCGCGAGGCCCACGGAGGAGAGCACGGAACCGGCCACGGCGAGCCCCTTGCCCCGCTCGCCCCTCCTCCTGATCTGCCGCAGGGCGACCAGCCCCAGCACGAGTCCGACCGCCGGCAGGAAGCAGAGCACGCCGAGGACGAGCGCGGCGATGGCCACACCGTTGACGGGCGCCTGCCGCGGGTACGCACCGTAGAGACCGCCCCAGACCGGCTGGGGCTGCTGCGGGGCGTACGCCCCCTGGGGGTAGGGCCCTGGGGAGTACGGTCCCTGGGGGCCGGTGGGCGGCGGTATGGACACGGGTGCCGTACTCCTGATCCGTGCGGCGGCGCGGAAGGCCCCGCGGGGTGGGAGCGACCGTCCGGAACGCACGGCCGCGTGACTGACCGCATGGTATGCGCGCGCCGAGCCGGGGCGGTACGCGAGATCAGGAACGACGGCCGGGGGCGGCGGGCGGAGCGGCGCCCCTCCGGGGGCGGGCCGGGGTGCCCCGGGGTGGCCTCCCGGAGGAATGCTCCGGAGCCACGGCCCGCAGGGGACGGACCGGACGGACGGCCCGGAGCCGCGCCCCCTGCGGCCCGGACGGACGATCGGAGCCGCAGCCCGTGGGCGGGCGGCCCGGAGAGGGCGGCCCGGAGAGGGCAGCCCGGAGAGGGCAGCCCGGAGAGGGCAGCCCGGAGGGAACGGCCCGGAGAGGGCAGCCCGGAGGGAACGGTCCGCACGAACCGTTCCCGGCCGGGGTGGGTCTCAGTCGTCGAAGCCCGTGGCCCTCGTGCGCTTCTCCCAGGCCGTCACGTCCGCCCGGACCTGGTCCAGGTGGTCGAGGACCGCGCTGACGGCGTCGTCGCCGAGCGGCAGCCGCAGCGGGGTGTCGTCGGCCGCCAGCGCGGCGAGGACGAGTGCCGCCGCCTTGGCCGGGTCGCCGGGCTGGCTGCCGTCGCCGCCGGAGACCATTCCGCGGGTCTCGCTGACCTTGGCGTACACACCGCTGTCCGCGCTCATCCCGGCCGCGCCGCTCGCGAACAGGCCGGTGCGGAAGGCGCCCGGCTCCACGACGAGCACCTTGATCCCGAACTCCCGCACCTCGTCCGCGAGTCCCTCGCTCATGCCCTCCAGCGCGAACTTGGTCCCGCTGTACGCCGAGAAGCCCGCGAAGGACATCTGCCCGCCCATGCTGCTCATCTGCACGATCGCGCCCGAGCGCCGCTCCCGCATGTGCGGCAGCACGGCCCGCGTCAGCGCGGCCGGCCCGAAGACGTGCACGTCGAACAGAGCGCGCAGCTCGTCCTCGCCCGTCTCCTCGAAGGCGCCGACGTGCGTGCGGCCCGCGTTGTTGACCAGCACGTCGATCCGTCCGTGCCGTGCCACCACGTCCCGCACGGCGGCCTCGGCGGCGGCCGTGTCGGCGACGTCCAGGCGCAGTGCGTCCATCTGGTCGGGATGGGCGGCCACCAGGTCGTCGAGCCCCTCGGGCCGCCGGGCCGCGCCGACGACCACGTCGCCCTCGGCGAGGGCCGCCTCGGCGATCGCCCGCCCGAAGCCGCTGCTCGCACCCGTGATCAGCCACACCTTGTTCATTCCGGCTCCCTCGTCTTCCGTCCGGCCTGCCATCGCCAACCACCCTGCCGACGAAGCCGGTTGCCCGTCCAAGACCCGCGGTGATAACCAACGGGCATGACGACGGACGTGCACGTGCGGGAGCTGCGCTACTTCGCGGCGGTGGCCGAGGAACTGCACTTCACGCGGGCGGCGGAGCGGCTGTACGTGTCCCAGCCGGCGCTGAGCAAGCAGATCCGGGCGCTGGAGCGACAGTTGGGCGCCGAGCTGTTCCGGCGCGAGCCGCGCGGTGTGACGCTCACCGAGGCGGGCACGGCCCTGCTGCCGCACGCCCGGCGGGTGCTGGCCGACTGGACCGAGGGTGCGGCGGCCGTGCGGGCGACCCTGGCGGCGCGGCGCGGCACGCTGGTGGTCGGCATGAGCACCAGTCCCGGGCGCGGCGGCCTGCTGCCGGCGATCCGCTCCCGCTTCACGGCGGCCCACCCCCGGGCGCTGCCGCGGCTGCGGCAGATGAGCTGGCACGACCCGACCGCGGGTCTGGCCGACGGCACGGCCGACGTCGCCTACGTGTGGCTGCCGCTGCCCGACGCCGGCCGCTACGCGTGGACCCCGGTCGCCGAGGAGCCCCGCCTGGTCGCCCTCCCCGACACCCACCCGCTCGCGGCCCGTCCCGAGGTCGACTTCGCGGACCTGGTCGACGAGCCGTTCCTCGCCCTGCCGCCGGAGGCGGGCGTCCTGCGCGACTTCTGGCTGGCACTGGACGAACGGCGTGAACTGGACGAACGGCGCGCCCCGGCCGTGGGCACCGGCCGCCCACCGCGCATCGGCGCGGAGATCGCCGGTACGGAGGAGACGTACGAGGCCCTCGTCGCGGGTCTCGGCATCTGTCTCGTGGCCTCGGGCAACGCCCCGCTGATCACCCTGGGCGGCGTCACCACCCGCCCGGTCCGGGGGCTGAGCCCGAGCCGGTACGCGCTCGCCTGGCGCCGGGAGGACGAGGAGCGCCCGCTGGTACGGGGATACGTGGAGGCGTGCCGGCAGGTGGTCGCCCGCGGGTGACGGTGCGACAGCAGGTGGGGCACCGGAGTCGCACGGCCGCGGCGGCGGCCGCCGGAGCGCGGGCCGCCGGGCGGGACGGCGTCAGCGGGACCGGGGCCCGACCGGCAGGCGGAACGGGATCAGAGACCCGCCCCTTCCTCCCGCTCGTCGAAGGCTGCGCGTGCGCGTGCCACGGCGGGCATGTTCTCCGAGGCCCACGCCAGCAGCACCTCGACGGGGGGCCGGAGGGTCTTGCCGAGCGGGGTGATCCGGTACCTGACCGCAACCGGGCGGGTGGAGACGACCTCGCGCTCGATCACACCGTTCCGTTCGAGCCTCCGGAGCGTCGCGGTCAGCGACTTCTGGGTGACCTGGGGGACGGCACGGCGCAGTTCGTTGAAACGGCACGGGCGCTCGCAGGGCTCGTTGAGGACGCTGAGCGACCACTTGTCGAGGACCTGGTCGAGCAGTTCACGGTGCGGGAGGTCGATGCGGAGTTCGTCGGCGGCATCCATGGCGAAACCTGGTCTCAGCGACCGGCTGACGCCGGTCGGCTCTTGACGGGCGTGGCCGCGGTCTGTGGCGCCCGGCCGTACCGTTCGCGGGATTCCTCGATGTGTTCCAGGTGCCGGCGAGTCCATGCGCACATGCCGTAGACGGTGTGCCGCAGCTCCTGACCTGCGTCCGTGAGCGCGTATTCCACGCGCGGCGGCACGGTCGGGTAGACGGTGCGCTCGACGAGCCCATCGCGTTCGAGGCCGCGCAGCGTCTGCGTGAGCATCTTGTGGCTGATGCCCTTCACCTCACCGCGAAGGTGCGTGAAGCGCAGGGTGCGTTCGCCGAGGGTGCTGACCACCAGCAGCGTCCACTTGTTCGCGATGCCGGAGAAGATCTCACGCGCGAGGGAGTGGGCGCGTGTCACATCGGCGTCCTCCGACACGCGCCTGACCTCTTCGGTAACCACCAGGTGCCCTTCTCTCGCAAAAGTGCGCTCTTCCCTCTGACCTCTTCACTCTCCTACGGTTCCCAGGTATTCACAAGTTACCGTGAGGACACGCAATGACCATTCTCAAGACGTACGCACGCTTGTGGACCGACGAGTTGGACAAGTCGCTGGCATTACTGCGTGAACTGACCGGCGCAGAGCCCGATCTCCGCTTCGCCTTCGACTCCGTCGAACTCGCAGCGATCGGTGACTTCCTCGTCATCGCGGGGCCGCCGGCGGAGCGTGCTCGCTATTCCCACGCCAGCGCCACCGTGATCGTCGACGACCTCGATACCCTGATCGAGACTCTCGCGACCGCCGGCGCCGAGATCACCACACCGGAAAGCGCCAGCGCCACCGGTCGGTTCCTGTACGCGCGCCATCACGGTGGCGCAGAGGTCGAGTACGTGGAATGGGTCCCGGAGTTGGTGGAGCGCATCGTGCGGGCGTAGCCAGCGCGTCCGTGCCCCCGACGAGCCCGGGGCACGGACTCACCGTCATGTCGGCGGCGTGTACGCCGACTGCTGCCGCAGCAGCCGCTCCGCCGCTCCCGTGTCACCGGTCGCCACGGTGCAGGCACGAGCCGGGGGCTACCGGTCAGCCCGTGTCCTGTGGATAAAGAATCGAAGAGAGGCGCCTGCGGCCCTTGGCAACCCCAGCCCTCATGGGTGCTGTTATGCGCCTTGACCAGCCTTCTTGGCGGTCAAGGGAAATCGCCCTGCACGTTGAAGCGGAATGCCTGCGGCCCGACCCTGATCTGCGACGGAGCCCCGTCCGGAGTTCTGACCGGCTATTTCCCCGTTGGCGTCTGCCGGTTCCCGATGACTGTTTGCGAGTGTCCTGCGGACCGACTGCGGACCGGCCGGGGTGCTCGTGTCCACCGGTCGGTGGACACGAGGTTCAACCTGCTGACCCTCATGCCGCCCCTGGCCTCGCGACCAGCATCAATGTCATGACCAACATCTCCGTGAGGATGGCGCGCTGGAGCGCCCTCCACCCCTGGCGAGCGATCACCGGCTGGCTCGTCTTCGTGGTGCTGTGTCTCAGCGCAGGGATCACGGCCGGAACCCACCAAGCAACCACCGAGGACTACTGGGTCGGCGAGGCCGGCCGGGCCGAGCAACTGGCGACCGAGGCCGGACTGCAGCGCAAGCCGGTCGAGCACGTCACGATCCGCGGCGGCGACGGCACCGAGGCCGCGGCCCGGGACGTCGCCGCGCGGATGGCGAAGCTGCCGGAAGTCGCGAGCGTCGCCGATCCGGTGCGCTCGCGCGACGGTGACACCGTCCGCGTGTCGGTGACCCTCGAGGGCCCCGAGCTGGAGGGCAAGAAGAACGTCGTCCCGCTGCTGGCGGAGACCGAGAAGGTGGCGAAGGCCCACCCTGATCTGAAGATCGAGGAGACCGGCTCCCCCGCGATCAGCAAAGGCGTCAACGACCAGCGTGACGAGGACCTCGCCCTCTCGGAGCGGATCTCGCTGCCGGTCACGCTGATCACGCTGCTGGTCGTCTTCGGCTCGGCGGTGATGGCCGGGGTGCCGCTGCTGCTGGCGCTGGCCTCGATCGCCGCGGCGATGGGCCTCAACATGCTGGCCTCGCACCTGATCCCGGACGCGGGCGTGGGCACGAACCTGATCCTCCTGATCGGCCTGGCGGTCGGCGTCGACTACACGCTCTTCTACCTCAAGCGGGAGCGCGAGGAGCGGGCACGCGCGGGCGGGCGGCTCACGTCGGAGGCGCTGGTGGAGCTGGCGGCGGCGACGGCCGGGCGGTCGATCGTGATCTCCGGGCTCGCGGTGATCGCGTCCACGGCCACCCTCTATCTCGCCACCGACGTGATCTTCTCTTCGCTCGCCACGGGCACCGTCCTGGTCGTCGCCGTGGCGGTGGTGAGCTCGCTGACTGTGCTGCCGGCTCTGCTGGTGAAGCTCGGCCGGCGCACCGAGCGCCGGGCCGCGCAGCGGGCACGGAAGGGGAAGGCGCCGCGCGCCGAACGGGCCGGGACCGGGCGGTTCTTCGCCGCCCTGCTGCGGCCCGCGCAGCGGCGCCCGGTGGCGACGCTGGTCGTCTCCGTACTCGCGCTGCTGGCGCTGGCGATGCCCGTGCTGCAGATGAAGCTGATCGACCCGGGGCGGGACACCTTCTCCCGCGACATCCCTGCGATGCAGGCATATGACCGGCTGACCGCGGACTTTCCCGAGCTGCTGGTGAAGCACGAGGTGGTGGTGCGGAACGCGCCCGGGCAGGAGGGCGAGGCACGGCGGGCGCTGACCGAGCTGGACGAACGCACGCAGGCAGACGCACTCTTCGCGAAGCATGCCGCGCCCTCGCTGCGCACGTCCGCGGACGGCCGTACCAGCGTTCTGGAGCTGTCCGTGCCGCACCCCGCCCAGGCCGACGAGGCGGTCCGGTCGCTGGAGCGGCTGCGGGACGTCTACATCCCGGCCACCACCGGGGAGCTGCGGGGCGCCGAGACCGCCGTCAGCGGCGATGTCGCGCGCGGTCAGGACTATGTGCACCACGAACGCGGCAAGCTGCCGTTGATGCTCGGGGCGCTGCTGCTGGTGACGTTCCTGATGACGGTGTGGGCGTTCCGCTCGGTGGTGATCGGCCTCCTCGGCGTCGTACTGAACCTTCTCTCCGCGGCCGCCGCGCTCGGGCTGATGGTGGCGGTCTTCCAGGGAACCTGGGCGGAGACCTTGCTGGGCTTCGACTCGATCGGAGCGATCGCGTCCCGGGTGCCGTTGTTCCTCTTCGTGATCCTCTTCGGGCTCTCGATGGACTACCAGGTGTTCGTGGTCAGCCGGATCCAGGAGGCTCGGCAGCGCGGTCTTTCCTCCCGCGAGGCGGTGCTGGACGGCATCGGGAAGTCGGCGAAGGTGGTCACCAGCGCGGCGATCGTCATGGTCACGGTCTTCGGCGGCTTCGTCGCCCTGCACCTGGCGGAGATGAAGCAGATGGGCTTCTGCCTCGCGGTGGCGGTGCTGCTGGACGCGGTGGTGATCCGGATGATGGTGCTGCCGGCCGCGCTGCTGCTGCTCGACAACCGGGCGTGGTGGCCGTCGCGCCGGGCCGCGGCCCGCATCGCGCGGACCGAGCCGGCCGTGCCCGTAGGCTGACGCGGCATGAGCAGCGAACCGCGGCAGCCCGAGGAAGCCATCGGCATACGCAGGCTCCGCCGTTGGTACGACGCCTGCTGGGTGTTCTTCGGGCTGACCCCCTCGGCCATCGCCCTGCACGACGGCGGCCGGGCGGGCTGGTTGTCGGCGGTGGTGCTCGCCGTACTCGGCGTGAGCTACGGGCTGCTGCGGCTGTGGCCGGGCAACCGGCCGGTGCGACCGCTCGTCTTCCTGTGGCTGCTGATCCCCGCGCTCGGAGCGATGGCGGCGCTGCCGGGCGGCGGGGCGGCGCTGTTGATCGTGTCGCTGCCGATGTTCTGGATCTACGCGGACGGGCCCCGCCGCGCGGTCGCGCTCAGCGGCGTGGCCACCGCCGCCACCGTCCTCGGCGGCGTCGCCGACCAGGGCTGGAGCCCGGACTTCGGCACCGGCAACGCCACCGCCGCCCTCATCGGCTACGCCACGGGCTCGCTGCTCGGGCTCTGGCTGCACCACATCGCCACCCGCAACGACGCTCGCGCCGAGCGGCTGGGCGCCGAACTCCAGCACGCACAGCAGGAGTTGGCGGAGGCACACCGCCGTGAGGGCGCCGCCGCGGAGCGCGAGCGGCTGGCGCGGGAGATCCACGACACGCTCGCACAGGGCCTCGCCTCCATCGTGGTGCTGGCGGAGGCGGCCCGTACGTCGCTGGAGTCCGACCCGGCGCGCGGGGCGCAGCAGCTGCGCTCCATCGAGCAGACCGCCCGCGAAAACCTGGTGGAGGCCCGCGCCCTGGTCGGCTCGGCCCCGCGGACCGGCGCGTCCGCCGACGCGCTGCGCCGGACCCTGGAGCGCTTCACCGAGGACACCGGCATCCCGGTGACGGCCGAGCTGCCCGAGCACGGCCTCGAGCTCGACCAGACCACCCGCATCGCCCTGCTGCGCTGCACCCAGGAGTCCCTGGCCAACGTCCGCAAGCACGCCGCCGCCACCGCCGTCGGCGTCGTGCTCAGTGTCGGCCCCGACGCGGTCGAGCTCGAAATCACCGACGACGGCCGCGGCTTCCACGTCGACGAGGCGAGCGGCTTCGGCCTGGACGGCATGCGCCGAAGGGTCGCCGAACTCGGCGGCGACCTCACCATCACCAGCTCCCCCGGCGACGGCACCCTCGTCCTCGCCGTACTCCCCGCGAAAGGTCAGGAGTGACATGACGGACGAGCCCAAGCTGCGCATCATCGTGGCGGACGACCACACCGTCATGCGCTCCGGACTGGTGGCACTGCTCTCCGCGGAGCCGTCCATCGAGATCGTCGGCGAGGCGGGCGACGGCCGCGCGGCGGTGTCGCTGGTCGGCGAGGTACGGCCGGACGTGGTGCTGCTCGACCTGCGGATGCCGGTGCTCGACGGGGTCGGCGCCACGGAGCGGATCGTGGCGGAACACGCCGGCACCCGGGTTCTGATCCTCACCACGTACGACACCGACGCCGAGATCGAGCGCGCGGTGGAGGCCGGCGCGACCGGCTATCTGCTGAAGGACGCCACCCGGGAGCGCCTGGTGGAGGCGATCCACGCGGCCCACCGCGGCGAGACGGTGCTGGCGCCGCGGGTCGCACAGCGGCTGGTGGCGCGGATGCGCCGACCGGCGCCGGTGGAGCTGACCAGCCGGGAGGTGGAGGTACTGACCGCGGTCGCCGACGGGCTGTCGAACGCGGAGATCGGCGAGCGCCTCTTCATCGCCGAGGCGACGGTGAAGACCCACCTGCTACGGGTCTTCGCCAAGCTCGACGTCAGCGACCGCACCCGGGCCGTGGTGGTGGCGATGGAGCGGGGCCTGCTGCGGCGAACGGGCACATGACGCTTGGGGCGGCGTCCACTGCGAGGGCCGCGGTACAACGGAGACACAAGCGACCTTCGGGGCGCGACCGGCCCGCAGGCATTGCACACACATGGCACACTCGGCACCTTCGGGCATGGCGCAGCCACTGCCCATAGAGTCCGTCCGCGACGTGCGCGCCCACTTGGCCGAAGTCGTCGAACGGGCCGACCGCGACGACGTGCCCACGGTCATCACCCGTCGCGGCGAGCAGGTCGCCGCCGTGGTCTCGATCGAGGTGCTGCGCGAGTACCAGGAGGGGGAAGAGCGTGAGATCAACCGCATCATCGACGAGCGCATGGCGAGCCCGGCCGCCGGCGGCCTCGTCGAGGACGTGATGAGGGAGACGCTGGCACGCGGTGAGTGACTACCGCACGGTGTTCCGGCCCGAGGCCCGGGCCGGGCTACGCAAGATCCCGCGTGGCATCGCGCTTCGAATCCTGGCCAAACCGACAGAGCTGGAGAGCGCCCCCTTCGGCTTCGACACCACCGCACTCGTATCCCAGCCCGAGCGCCGCCGCCCGCGAGTCGGCGACCACCGTGTCGTCTACACGATCGACAACGGGGAACTGACCGTGCGGGTCGTACACATCGGACACCGCTCCCCGGTCCATGACACGTAGCCGCTCCCGGTTCTGCGGACTGTTGCGGACAGCACAACGGCCTGACCCGCGTTCTCGCGGGTCAGGCCGCCTGTGGTGATGCGATCACACGTTGAAGCGGAACTCCACCACGTCGCCGTCCTGCATCACGTAGTCCTTGCCCTCCATGCGGGCCTTGCCCTTGGCGCGGGCCTCGGCGACCGAGCCGGTCGCGACCAGGTCGTCGAAGGAGATGACCTCGGCCTTGATGAAGCCCTTCTGGAAGTCGGTGTGGATGACACCGGCGGCCTCGGGGGCGGTGGCGCCCTTCTTGATGGTCCAGGCGCGGGATTCCTTGGGGCCGGCCGTCAGGTAGGTCTGCAGGCCGAGGGTGCGGAAGCCGACGTGGGCGAGGGTGGCCAGGCCGGGCTCTTCCTGGCCGACGGACTGGAGGAGCTCCAGGGCCTCGTCCTCCTCCAGCTCGGCGAGGTCCGCCTCCAGCTTGGCGTTGAGGAAGATCGCCTCGGCGGGGGCGACCAGCGCGCGCTGCTCGTTCTTGAAGTCCTCGTCGGTCAGTTCGTCCTCGTCGACGTTGAAGACGTAGAGGAAGGGCTTCGTCGTGAGGAGGTGCAGGTCGTGGAGGAGCTCGGCGCGCTCGGTGCCCTGGACGATGCCGTGGGCGAAGAGCGTGTCGCCCTTCTCCAGGATCTCCTTGGCCTCCTCCACCGCCTTGACCTTGGGCGCGACGTCCTTCTTGATCCGCGACTCCTTCTGGAGGCGGGGCAGGACCTTCTCGATGGTCTGGAGGTCGGCGAGGATCAACTCGGTGTTGATCGTCTCGATGTCGTCCTTGGGCGAGACCTTGCCGTCGACGTGGACGACGTTCTCGTCCTTGAAGGCGCGGATGACCTGGCAGATCGCATCGGACTCGCGGATGTTGGCCAGGAACTTGTTGCCCAGGCCCTCGCCCTCGCTCGCGCCGCGCACGATGCCCGCGATGTCGACGAAGTCGACCGTCGCCGGGAGGATCTTCTCGGAGGAGAAGATCTCGGCCAGCTTCGTCAGGCGCGGGTCGGGGACGCCCACGACGCCGACGTTGGGCTCGATCGTGGCGAACGGGTAGTTGGCCGCGAGCACGTCGTTCTTGGTCAGGGCGTTGAACAGGGTCGACTTGCCGACATTCGGCAGACCGACGATTCCGATCGTGAGCGACACGTTGCGACTTCCCGTACGTGAGGATGCGGAGGGCGGGGCAGGCCAGACTGGGCCGATCCACCAGTCTACGGGGTGCCCGGTAACGGCCGCGCCGGGCGTCGAACACCTGGCCGGACCTCGTCCCACGGCGTGTCTGTCGGGCTATTCGACACATAAACCGACCTAAGTTGGTCCAGTGGAGCAACACAGGACGCGACCTGCGCAGTACGGACCGCGACGGGGCCGGACGCCGTTGCCCCCGCAGGGGCGGAAGGCGGGCGGCGGACCGGCGAGACCGCCGGTCCGGCGGCCCGGCGTACCGGGCGCGGGCGGCGGGCCGCGTCGTCCGGCGGCGGAGGCGGGGCCCCGGCCTTCCGGGGCGGGGGCGCCGGTGCCGGCCGCGCTGCGGGTCCTGCGGCGGGTGCGCGCGACGCCCAATCCCCGGCTGACCGGGCTGGGCGGCGGACTGTTCTGCACGGCGGTGATGGTCGTGCTCGGGTTCCTCGACCAGGTGCTGTTCGGCGCGTCCCTGACGGTGTACGGCGTGCTGTTCCTGCCGGTGTGCGTGCTCACGGCGTTCTGGGTGCGCAAGGGCGACCTGCTGATCGCGCCCGTCGTCGTGCCGATCGCCTTCGCCGCGGGTGTGACGACCGTCGCCGAGGGCGGTGACGGTGTCGGCGGGCGGCTGATGGGGATCGTGACCGCGCTGGCCACCGAGGCCGGCTGGCTGTACGGCGGGACGCTGATCGCCGGGTCGGTCGTGATCGCCCGGCGGATCCGGGCGGCACGCCGCCGGGTGGCCGCCGCTGCCGCCGCCCGGAACCGGCCGACGGCCTGACAGCCGGCGATCTGACAGCCGGCGGCCTGACAACCGACGACCTGGCAGCCGGCGAATGACGGTCAGCGAATGTCGGTCGGCGGCCGCGCGGTGACGGCCACCGGGTGACAGCCACCGGACCGCGCGGTGACGGCCGCCGGGAGACAGCCGCCCGATGACACCGATGGCCGCCCGGCGACGGCCCCCGCGCCGTGGCAGCCGGGCCTCCGTGCGTACGGTGGCCCGAGTGCCGACCTCTCAGCCGGCCGCGCGCATCGCCGCTCCCACGATGCCCGCGTTGTTCTGCAGCTGCGCCGGGACGATCTCCGCCCTGATGCCCTCGAGATGGTGCAGGAACTTGTGGGACTTGCGGCTGACCCCGCCGCCGATGATGAACAGCTCGGGCGAGAACAGCATCTCGACGTGGGCGAGGTACTTCCGCACCCGCTGGGCCCACTGCTCCCACGACAGGTCGTGGTCGTCCTTGACCTTGCTGGAGGCCCGCTTCTCGGCGTCGTGGCCGTCCAGCTCGAGGTGGCCCAGCTCGCTGTTGGGGACGAGGACGCCGTCGGTGAAGACGGCGCTGCCGATGCCCGTGCCGAAGGTGAGCAGGATGACCGTGCCCCGCCGGCCGCGCCCGGCGCCGAAGTGCATCTCGGCGACACCGGCCGCGTCCGCGTCGTTGACGACCGTGACGTCCAGTCCGCCGAGCCGCTCGCCGAACAGGGCGCGCGCGTCCGTGTCGATCCAGCTCTTGTCGACGTTGGCCGCCGTACGGACCGTGGCGCCGCCGGTGACGACGCCCGGGAAGGTGAGGCCGACCGGGCCGGTCCAGCCGAAGTGGTCGACGACCTGCTTCACCCCGTCGGCCACCCCGTCGGGGGTCGCCGGGTGCGGGGTGAGCACCTTGCAGCGCTCCTGGGCGAGATCGCCCCTGTCGAGGTCCACAGGGGCGCCCTTGATCCCGGATCCGCCGATGTCCACGCCGAAGATCTGCATGGCTCTACGTTACGACGGGCCACCGGCCGTCACGCGGGCGGTGATCCGGGCGGTCACGCCCCGGCCGTGCCGGAGCCGCCCCGCTCGGCCACCAGTGCGGCGGCCTCCTCGCGCAGGTCGCGGCGGAGTTCCTTGGGCAGCGAGAAGGTGATCGACTCCTCGGCGGCCTTGACGATCTCCACGTCCGCGAAGCCGCGCTGCGACAGCCACTCCAGGACCTGCTCGACCAGGACGTCCGGGACGGAGGCGCCGGAGGTGACGCCGACCGTGGTCACGCCCTCCAGCCATGCCTCGTCGATCTCGTCGGCGAAGTCCACCAGGTAGGCGGCGCGCGCGCCGGCCTGCTTGGCGACCTCGACCAGGCGCTTGGAGTTGGAGGAGTTGCGGGAGCCGACGACGATCACCAGGTCGGCCTCGGCGCCCATCTGCTTGACCGCGAGCTGGCGGTTCTGCGTGGCGTAGCAGATGTCGTCGCTCGGCGGGGAGACGAGCTGCGGGAACTTCTCCTTGAGCGCGTCGACGGTCTCCATGGTCTCGTCGACGGAGAGGGTGGTCTGCGACAGCCACACCACCTTCGACGGGTCGCGGACCTCGACCTTGGCGACGTCCCCGGGGCCGTCGACGAGCTGGATGTGGTCGGGGGCCTCGCCGGAGGTGCCGATGACCTCCTCGTGGCCCTCGTGGCCGATCAGGAGGATGTCGTAGTCGTCGTTCGCGAAGCGGACGGCTTCCTTGTGCACCTTGGTGACGAGGGGGCAGGTGGCGTCGATGGTGGCGAGCCTGCCGCGTTCGGCCTCCTCGTGGACGACGGGGGCCACGCCGTGCGCGGAGAACATGACGATGTTCCCCGGCGGGACCTCCTCCGTCCGCTCGACGAAGATCGCGCCCTTCTTCTCCAGGGTCTGCACGACGTACTTGTTGTGGACGATCTCGTGCCGGACGTAGACGGGGGCCCCGTACTGCTCCAGGGCCTTCTCGACGGCGATCACGGCGCGGTCCACACCCGCGCAGTAACCACGGGGGGCGGCGAGCAGGACACGGCGGCCAGGCGAAGCGGTCATGGCACCCATCGTAAGGCCGCGTTCGGCGGGTCGGAGATCGCGTGGGCGCGGCGCCGGCGGGGACACTGACGGGGACGTTCCGAGGCACAGTCCGAGGCACAGTCCGAGGCACAGATGCGATGCGCTGGCGGAGGCACGATGTCCGAGACCGGTACGACGGCCCCCCGGGCCGGTGGGGAACACGAGCTGAGGCGCAGCCTGGGCTTCCGGGACCTGGTGGTCTACGGGCTGCTGTTCATCGCGCCCATGGCGCCGGTCGGCGTCTTCGGCACCCTGGACGCCAAGTCGCACGGCGCGGTCGCCCTCGTCTACGTCGTCGCCACGGTCGCGATGGCGTTCACCGCCTTCAGCTACGCCCAGATGGTGCGGGTGGTCCCGCAGGCGGGGTCGGTGTTCGCGTACGCGCGCGTGGGGCTCGGCGACGGGGCCGGTTTCGTCGCCGGGTGGATGGCGATGCTGGACTACGTCCTCATCCCCGCGGTGGCCTACCTGTTCTCCGGTATCGCCATGGAGGCACTGGTCCCGGAGGTGTCGCGGTGGGTGTGGACAGCGCTCGCGGTGGTCGTGACGACGGCGCTGAACCTGTGGGGGGTGCGGACGGCGGCCCGGGTGGGCTTCCTGGTCCTCGCCCTGGAGATCGCGGTCCTGCTGGTGTTCGTGGTGGCGGCGATCGTGGTCCTCGCGCGCGACGGGGCCGAGCGGGGCTGGCTGTCGCCGCTGTCCGGGGACGGCACGCAGGGGGCGTTCGCGCTGTCGGCGGTGGTCGGCGCGGTGTCGGTGGCGGTGCTGTCGTATCTGGGCTTCGACGCGATCGCGACGTTCGCGGAGGAGGTGACCGGTGGGTCGGCGAAGGTGGCGCGGGCGCTGTTGTTCTGCCTGGCGCTGACGGGCGTGCTGTTCGTGGCGCAGACGTATCTGGTGGCGCTGCTGGAGCCGGTGTCGTCGGCGCGGCTGGCGGCGGAGCCGGCGCGGCAGGGGTCGGCGTTCTACGACGCGGTGGACTCGTCCGTGGGGACGTGGCTGCACGACCTGGTGGCGGTGAGCAAGGCGATCGGTGCGGCGTTCGCCGCGCTGGCCGGGCAGGCGGCGGCGGGACGACTGCTCTTCGCGATGGGGCGCGACCGGCGGCTGCCGGGGGCGCTGGCGCGCACGGACGGTGGGGTGCCGCGGGTCGCGTTGCTGGTCGCGGCCGTGATCACGCTGGTGGCGGCGGTGTGGGCGGCACGCCGGGACGACGGCCTCGACCACCTGGTGTCGGTGGTCGACATCGGCGCGCTGACCGCGTTCACGCTGCTGCACGCGAGCGTGGTGGGCTGGTTCGCGGTGCGGCGCCGCGGGGGGCCGGTGAGCTGGTGGCGGCATGTGCTGGTGCCGGTGCTCGGCGCGGCCATCACGATCGCGGTGATCGTGGAGGCCTCGGGGACCGCGCAGGTGGTGGGAGCGGTCTGGCTGGCGATCGGCCTGGTGGTACTGGCCGCGCAGGCCCGTCGGAGGAGCGCGGCGAGTGCGTGAGTCCTGGGACGGACGGGGGCCACGGGAGACCGGCCCCGCGGGTCGGTCGGCAAGGACGGTGGCGTCCTGGGACGGACGGGGCACGGGAAGCCGGCCCCGCGGGAACGGGTCGGTGAGGACGGAGCCGTCCCGCGCGGGCGGACGAGGCCGGCGGGGCGTCACCGCCGGACCCACGGAAGGGGGACGGCGAGCTGTGAGGCCGCGGGGCGGCGCGGAGGGGACCGGGCCGGCCGTGGGGCCGCCGGACGCGAGACAGCGGGCTCGGGCCGGAACGGTGGGGAGCCTCACGGCCGGCCCGGTCCCGGACACCCGCCTGGCGACCCGGGCGGCGGCCACGCGCGGAGACGGCGCGCGCCGCGCAGGCCCGGCCCGGGCGCCTCTCGGCCGGCTCGGCGCGGGACGCCCGCCCTGTCGGTCCAGGCGGGGAGCCGTACGTGTGTCCGGGCGGGGGCCGTTGTCGTACCCGGCCGTTACGCTCGGCGCATGGCTGCGAACACGTCCCCCGAAGCTCCCCTGCCCGTCGGCGAGGTGTCACGGCTGATCGGGGGCTGGATCGACCGGCTCGGCGCGGTGTGGGTCGAGGGGCAGATCACGCAGTTGTCGCGGCGGCCGGGCGCCGGGGTGGTGTTCCTGACGCTGCGTGACCCGTCGTACGACATCTCCGTGAGCGTGACCTGCTACCGCCAGGTGTTCGACGCGGTGGCGGACGTGGTCGGCGAGGGCGCCCGCGTGGTCGTGCACGCCAAGCCGGAGTGGTACGCGCCGCGCGGGCAGCTGTCCCTGCGGGCCGCCGAGATCAAGCCGGTCGGCGTCGGGGAGCTGCTGGCACGGCTGGAGCAGCTGAAGAAGTCCCTCGCGCGCGAGGGCCTGTTCGCGCCGGAGCGGAAGAAGCCGCTGCCCTTCCTGCCGCAGCTGATCGGTCTGGTCTGCGGGCGGGCCTCCGCGGCCGAGCGGGACGTGCTGGAGAACGCCCGGAACCGCTGGCCCGCCGTCCGCTTCGAGGTGCGCAACGTCCCCGTGCAGGGCGTGCACGCCGTGCCGCAGGTGGTGCAGGCGGTGAAGGAGCTGGACGCGAGGGACGACGTGGACGTGATCGTCGTCGCGCGCGGCGGCGGCAGCGTGGAGGACCTGCTGCCGTTCTCCGACGAGCAGCTGGTCCGGGCGGTCGCCGCCTGCCGTACGCCGGTCGTCTCGGCGATCGGGCACGAGCCGGACAGTCCCCTGCTGGACCTCGTCGCCGACCTGCGCGCCTCCACGCCGACCGACGCCGCCAAGAAGGTCGTACCGGACGTCGGCGAGGAGTACGAGCGGGTGCGGCAGCTGCGGGACCGGGCACGGCGGTGCGTGGCGGCGTTCGTCGACCGCGAGGAGCGGGGGCTGGCCCACGCGCTGTCCCGGCCGTCGGTCCAGGACCCGCACCGGATGGTCGACGAGCGGGCCGAGCAGGTGGCGGCCCTGCTGGAGCGGGGCCGCCGCTCCCTGCGGCACCAGCTCGACCGGGCCGATTCCGAGCTGACGCACACGCACGCGCGCGTGGTGGCCCTCTCCCCCGCCGCGACCCTCCAGCGCGGGTACGCCGTGCTGCAGCGGTCCGACGGCCGCGCGGTGCGGGACCCGGGCGAGGTGGAGCCGGGCGAGACGCTGCGCGCTCGCGTTTTCGAAGGTGATTTCTCCGTACGAGTCGACGCATAGGGTGAGTGGATGACCAGCGAGGTGGAGCAGCCGGCGGCCGAGTCCGGGACGCTCGGGTACGAGCAGGCGCGGGACGAGCTGATCGAGGTCGTACGGCGGCTGGAGGCCGGCGGCACGACCTTGGAGGAGTCCCTCGCCCTGTGGGAGCGGGGCGAGGAGCTGGCGAAGGTGTGCCGGCGGTGGCTGGAGGGCGCCCGCGCCCGCCTGGACGCGGCGCTGGCCGAGGAGACCGGGGCGCAGGACGAGGACGCGGACGCCTAGCGCCCTCCCGTTCTCCCGCTCCCGCTACTTCCCGCTGTCCTCGGCGAGCGTGTGGGCGACGAGTGCGTTGGCGTGTCCGTGGCCCAGTCCGTGCTCGGTCTTGAGCCAGGTGACGAGTTCCATGTGCTTGGTGAGCGGCGAGGAGCGGATCAGTTCCTTCCACTCCGCGATCGGCCGGCCGTACTTCTTCTCGATGGAGGGGAAGTAGGAGGCGGGGCCCTTGACGGTGCTGGTCATGTCGGTGCGGTCCCATTCGTGTGAGGTGCGGTCTGTGCCCGGTAGGACCGCGTCCGGCGGGCGAAATGATCGCCCGCCGGGCGTGACCTGTGTCACCCCTGGACGCGTGAAGCGGATCACTGCACTCTCCTATTGATTGAAGCTTGAACTTCTTTGGCGTAGCCTCGTCCCCGTCAACGGCTCCCGCGCCGAACCGCACGGGGCCGACGCGCATCCCCAGGAAGTTCACGCATGTCTCTCGTTCTTGACCCCGCCGCCCAGGACCTGCTGTTCCGTGAGGCCCGCACCGCCAACACCTTCACCGACGAGCCGGTGACCGACGAGCAGGTGCAGGCGATCTACGACCTGGTCAAGTACGGCCCGACCGCCTTCAACCAGTCCCCGCTGCGCATCACGCTGGTCCGCTCCCCCGAGGCCCGCGAGCGCCTGGTCCAGCACATGGCCGAGGGCAACCGGCCCAAGACCGCCGCCGCCCCGCTGGTCGCGATCCTGTCCGCCGACAACGAGTTCCACGAGGAGCTGCCGCAGCTCTTCCCGCACTTCCCCCAGGCCAAGGACGCCTTCTTCAGCGAGCGCCCCGCGCGTGAGGACGCCGCCCTGCTGAACGCCGCCCTGCAGGCCGCGTACTTCATCGTCGGCGTCCGCGCCGCGGGCCTGGCCGCCGGCCCGATGACCGGCCTCGACTTCGAGGGCGTCCGCAAGGAGTTCCTGGACGACGACCACACCCCGCTGATGGTCGTCAACATCGGCCGCCCGGGCCCGGACGCCTGGTTCCCGCGCTCCCCGCGCCTGTCGTACGAGCAGGTCGTCACCACCGTCTGAGACGGTGACCGCGCCACGGCGCGGTCACCGCGGCACGAAGGCCCCCGGCATGCGCCGGGGGCCTTCGTCGTACGCCGGTCGTGACCGGCGCTCAGCCCGTCTTCAGTGCCGCCGCCATGTCGGCCAGCTGCTCGAACGGCCCGGTGCCCGCCACGACGGTCGTCGCACCCTTGACACCGTCCGTGTCCTGGAGCACCAGCGCGTCGTACCGGCCGCCCTCGTACCGGGTCCACGTACGGCCGCCGATCCGCTCGGTGGCGTCGCTCTTCCGCCCGCCCTGACTGGCCTCCTCGATGAAGGTGGCCGGCTTCTCCATGGACTGCTCGACCGCCACGTACTCGCCGTCGGGGGCGCGGAAGCCCAGGTGCCAGGCGTCGAAGTCGTCGCCGCGGAACCGGACGGAGGTCGGCTTCCAGTCCTCGGACAGCCCCTCCGGCGCCGCCACCGGGTATGACGCGGCACGGCGCGCGGTGAGCAGCTCGACCCGGTAGTCGACCCGCTTGATGTCGGGCTCCCCCTCGCTGTGCGGGATGAAGATCCACATCCCCAGCCCCACGAGCACGATGACCCCCAGGGAGAGGATCATGTCCCGGGCCGTCTTCTGCTTGCCTTTCGTACCTGCCACGCCCCTATCGTCGCAGGTCCCCGTTCCGCTCATCCGTGGGGTCCCCTGCTCATTTTGTCGGACTGGCGATAGAGTGCGACTCATACCCTCATCCGGCCGTCGTCGTATCAGAAAGGTGCGCTCCGATGACCGAGCATCATCACTTGCCGTCCGAACTGGACGTCCCCTCCGAGGCCCCCGACCGCAACCTCGCCCTGGAACTCGTCCGGGTCACCGAGGCCGCGGCGATGGCCGCCGGCCGCTGGGTCGGACGCGGTGACAAGAACGGCGCCGACGGTGCCGCGGTCCGCGCCATGCGCACCCTCGTCTCCACCGTCTCGATGAACGGCGTCGTCGTCATCGGCGAGGGCGAGAAGGACGAGGCCCCGATGCTCTTCAACGGGGAGCGGGTCGGGGACGGGACCGGGGCCGAGGTCGACATCGCCGTCGACCCGATCGACGGGACCACGCTGACCGCCAAGGGCATGTCCAACGCGATCGCCGTGCTGGCCGCCGCCGAACGCGGCTCCATGTTCGACCCGTCGGCCGTGTTCTACATGGACAAGCTGGTCACCGGCCCGGAGGCCGCCGACTTCGTCGACATCAACGCGCCCGTGTCCGTCAACATCCGCCGGGTCGCCAAGGCCAAGCGGCGCACCCCCGAGGACGTCACGGTCGTCATCCTCGACCGGCCCCGGCACCAGGGCCTGATCAAGGAGGTCCGGGAGACCGGCGCCCGGATCAAGCTGATCTCCGACGGCGACGTGGCCGGCTCCATCCTGGCGCTGCGCGAGGGCACCGGCATCGACCTGCTGCTCGGCATCGGCGGCACGCCGGAGGGCATCATCTCGGCCTGCGCCGTGAAGTGCCTGGGCGGCACGATCCAGGGCAAGCTGTGGCCCAAGGACGACGAGGAACGGCAGCGCGCGATCGACGCCGGACACGACCTGGACCGGGTGCTGACCACCGACGACCTGGTCGCCGGGGACAACGTCTTCTTCGTCGCGACCGGCATCACCGACGGCGAGCTGCTGCGCGGCGTGCGGTACCGGTCCGAGACGGCCACCACCGACTCGATCGTGATGCGGTCGAAGTCGGGCACGGTGCGGCGCATCGACTCCGAGCACCGGCTGAGCAAGCTGCGGGCGTACAGCGCGATCGACTTCGACCGGGCGAAGTGACTCTGCCGGTGTCGCGGGGCGCCCATCGAAGCGGGGGCGCCTGTCCGTCGGCGGGTGCGGGTTCGTGGCGGCCGGTCGCGCCCACGCGGCGGAGCCGCACATTGAGCACGGCCCCGCGCCCCTCGGGAGGGTGCACCGCCCGGCGCCGACAGGTGCGGCCGGTCGCGCCCGCGTGGGCCCGGGGCGTGAGAAAGCCGTGCCCCTGACCCGGCTGTCCTGACCGGCGTGACAAAGGGCGCCCCCTGTGCGGAGGGGGCGCCCTTGTCGTGTCCGGGGTCAGCCGGCCGCGGCTATGCGGCCCGTCGCGGCGCCGGCCGTCTTCTTCAGCTCCAGGTCGCGGCGGCGACGGCGGGCGAGGACCACACGGCGTTCGGCGGCGGTGAGGCCGCCCCAGACGCCGTAGGGCTCGGGCTGCAGGAGCGCGTGCTCGCGGCATTCGACCATGACCGGGCAGCGGGCGCACACGCGCTTGGCCGCCTCCTCGCGGGAGAGCCGGGCGGCGGTGGGTTCCTTGGAGGGTGCGAAGAACAGTCCGGCCTCGTCGCGCCGGCACACCGCCTCGGTGTGCCACGGAGCGTCTTGGTCCCTGTCCCGCACGGGCACCCGCTGGGCCGGAACGGCGGCTACCTGCAGGGACGAATGCGGCGGTTGCAGCACGGTCTACTCCTGACGACGGCTTCGCGAGCGAGAGACGATGCGTCAGGCTTACCCGCTGTGCGCGCGCCTATGCACTGGGTTTCCCCCCGTGCCGGGCGCCGCGCTACATGTGCTTGCGCAACCCCTTCTCCACCTTGCGCTGTACCCGGTCGAGGATGTCCGCGACGATCCTGCCCCGCTTGGGGCGCGCCTCGACGCTGCCCAGCACGGCCCAGCCGTCCACGTAGACGACGGGGGCCTCCGCCTCGGCCGAATCGAGGGAGTCCACCTCGAAGCTGCCGAGCACACCCCCGCCCGCGCCGCGCAGCGACACGTTCTCCGGGACCCGCACCTCGACGCTGCCGAAGACCGCGAACGCCTTGATCACGACCTGCTGGTGCTCGAAGAGCGCCTCGCTGAGGTCTATCTCCACGCTCCCGAAGACCGCGTACGCGTGGATACGGCGGCTCGCGCGCCGACGGCCCCTGCGGACGGCGCCGCTGAACACCGCCACCACGTTCTCCTCGGGGTCCGCCGGGATCGCGCCGAGGGTGGGGCGGTCGGGGACCGGGGCCGCGGCGGCGTCCCGTCGGCCGTGCGCGGCGGGCAGGTCGCGCACGAACACGTCCAGCTCGCCGACCGTCTTGGCGGCCAGCACGCCCTCCACGCGCTCGGCGTGCTCCTCGGCGGTCAGACGCCCCTCGGCGAGGGCGTCGCGCAGCATGTCGGCGATGCGGTCACGGTCGGCGTCCGAGGCGCGCAGCTCGGTGACGTGCGGCGCCGGGCCCGTGTCCTGCTGTCGGTCGTGCTTCTGAAGGTCCACCACGGCAGCGTACCGAAACGCGATAGATCGCGACCAGGGGTGGGGGCGGCCTTGTCGCGCCGTTCGCCCCCGCCGCCCACTGAGCCTTACCTCACAAGCTCGCCGCCGACGACAGGTTCTACGCTGGTGGACGCTGCCAATGGAGGCCAGCCGTCGTTGCTGAGGAATCCAGCCGCGCGTGATGTCGAGTGAGGAATGGGCGAGATGCCTGAGTTCGCGTACACCGATCTGCTCCCCCAGGGCGAGGACACCACTCCGTACCGGCTGGTGACCTCCGAGGGCGTCTCCACCTTCGAGGCCGACGGGCGGACGTTCCTCAAGGTGGAGCCCGAGGCGCTGCGCAAGCTGGCCGAGGAGGCCATCCACGACATCCAGCACTACCTGCGCCCGGCCCACCTCGCCCAGCTGCGCCGCATCATCGACGACCCCGAGGCGTCGAGCAACGACAAGTTCGTGGCGCTGGACCTGCTGAAGAACGCGAACATCGCGGCGGCGGGCGTGCTGCCCATGTGCCAGGACACCGGCACGGCGATCGTCATGGGCAAGCGCGGCCAGAACGTCCTGACGGCGGGCGGCGACGAGGAGGCCCTGAGCCGGGGCATCTACGACGCCTACAAGAACCTGAACCTGCGCTACTCGCAGATGGCTCCGCTCACCATGTGGGAGGAGAAGAACACCGGCTCCAACCTCCCGGCCCAGATCGAGCTGTACGCGACCGACGGCGGCGCCTACAAGTTCCTGTTCATGGCGAAGGGCGGCGGCTCGGCCAACAAGTCGTTCCTGTACCAGGAGACGAAGGCCGTGCTGAACGAGGCCTCCATGATGAAGTTCCTGGAGGAGAAGATCCGCTCGCTGGGCACGGCCGCCTGCCCGCCGTACCACCTGGCGATCGTCGTCGGCGGCACGTCCGCCGAGTACGCGCTGAAGACCGCGAAGTACGCCTCCGCGCACTACCTGGACGAGATCCCGGCCGAGGGCTCGGAGCTGGGCCACGGCTTCCGGGACAAGGAGCTGGAGGAGAAGGTCTTCGAGCTGACGCAGAAGATCGGCATCGGCGCGCAGTTCGGCGGCAAGTACTTCTGCCACGACGTGCGCGTGGTGCGCCTGCCCCGGCACGGGGCGTCCTGCCCGGTCGCCATCGCGGTGTCCTGCTCGGCGGACCGCCAGGCCGTCGCGAAGATCACCGCCGAGGGCGTCTTCCTGGAGCAGCTGGAGACGGACCCCGCGCGGTTCCTGCCGGAGACGACGGACGAGCAGCTCGACGAGGCCGGCGACGTCGTCAAGATCGACCTCAACCAGCCGATGGACGACATCCTCGCCGAGCTGACCAAGTACCCGGTCAAGACCCGGCTGTCGCTGACCGGCCCGCTGGTCGTGGCGCGGGACATCGCGCACGCCAAGATCAAGGAGCGGCTGGACGCGGGCGAGGAGATGCCGCAGTACCTGAAGGACCACCCGGTGTACTACGCGGGCCCGGCGAAGACGCCGGAGGGGTACGCGTCCGGGTCCTTCGGGCCGACGACGGCCGGGCGGATGGACTCCTACGTGGAGCAGTTCCAGGCGGCGGGCGGTTCCAAGGTGATGCTGGCGAAGGGCAACCGGAGCAAGCAGGTCACCGACGCGTGCCACGCGCACGGCGGCTTCTACCTCGGCTCCATCGGCGGCCCGGCGGCGCGGCTGGCGCAGGACTGCATCAAGAAGGTCGAGGTCGTCGAGTACGAGGAGCTCGGCATGGAGGCGGTCTGGAAGATCGAGGTCGAGGACTTCCCGGCGTTCATCGTGGTGGACGACAAGGGCAACGACTTCTTCCAGGACCCGGCGCCGGCGCCGACGTTCACGACGATCCCGGTGCGGGGGCCGGGGCTGGCGTAGTACCCCAGGGCGCGGGGGGGGACGGTTCCCGCCCCCCGCCGCGCCTGCCCTTCCCGACCCGGGGGCGCTGCCCCGGGCCTCCGCCCCTCGAACGCCGGAGGGGCTGGATCCCCCTCCCCGCCCGGAACATCCGCACCGCCCCGCACGCTGTACCCGGTATGAGCGACTACCGCATCGAGCACGACTCCATGGGCGAGGTCCGCGTCCCGGCGGACGCCAAGTGGCGGGCGCAGACGCAGCGTGCCGTCGAGAACTTCCCCGTCTCCGGGCAGCGCATCGAGCGCGCGCACATCGAGGCGCTGGCCCGGATCAAGGGCGCGGCGGCCAAGGTCAACGCCGAGCTGGGGGTGCTGGACAAGGAGATCGCCGGCGCGATCCAGGAGGCGGCGGGCGAGGTCGCCGCGGGGAAGTGGGACGAGCACTTCCCCGTGGACGTGTTCCAGACGGGGTCGGGGACCTCGTCCAACATGAACGCCAACGAGGTCATCGCCACCCTGGCCAGTGAGCGGCTCGGCCGCGACGTGCACCCCAACGACCACGTCAACGCCTCCCAGTCGTCCAACGACGTCTTCCCGTCGTCGATCCACATCGCCGCCACCGCCGCCGTGAGCCGGGACCTCGTCCCCGCGCTGGACCACCTGGCCGCCGCCCTGGAGCGCAAGGCCGGGGAGTTCGCCGACGTCGTGAAGTCGGGGCGTACGCACCTGATGGACGCCACACCCGTCACGCTGGGCCAGGAGTTCGGCGGGTACGCGGCCCAGGTGCGGTACGGCGTCGAGCGGCTGAACGCGTCGCTGCCCCGGCTCGCCGAGCTGCCGCTGGGCGGCACCGCGGTCGGCACCGGCATCAACACCCCGCCCGGTTTCGCCGCCGCCGTCATCGAGGAGGTGGCCCGCGCGACCGGGCTGCCGCTGACCGAGGCGCGCGACCATTTCGAGGCGCAGGGCGCACGGGACGGCATCGTCGAGACGAGTGGGCAGCTGCGGACCATCGCCGTCGGGCTGACGAAGATCGCGAACGATCTGCGGTGGATGTCGTCGGGGCCGCGGACCGGGCTCGCGGAGATCGTGCTGCCCGATCTGCAGCCCGGCTCGTCCATCATGCCGGGCAAGGTGAATCCGGTCATCCCGGAGGCCGTGCTCATGGTCGCCGCCCAGGTCGTCGGCAACGACGCGACCGTGGCCACCGCCGGGGCGGCCGGCAACTTCGAGCTGAACGTCATGCTGCCGGTCATCGCCAAGAACGTGCTGGAGTCGGTGCGGCTGCTCGCCAACGTCTCGCGGCTGCTCGCCGACCGGACCGTCGACGGCATCACGGCGAACCGCGAACGGGCCCGCGAGTACGCCGAGTCCTCGCCGTCCGTGGTCACGCCGCTCAACAGGTACCTCGGGTACGAGGAGGCCGCCAAGGTCGCCAAGAAGGCGCTGGCCGAGCGGAAGACGATCCGTCAGGTGGTGCTGGAGGGCGGGTACGTCGAGCGCGGCGACCTCACGCACGAACAGCTGGACGAGGCCCTGGACGTGCTGCGGATGACCCGTCCGTGACATCCGCTCCTCGCGATCACCCCCGCGTCGGTTGGTCAGGGCACCTAATATCTGTCCATGGCAGACGGTGAAGCGATGAGCGCGGCGGCACAGGCGGGCGGTCCGGCCGCCCCGGCGGAGTTCTGGGCTCCGGGCAGTCACATCCTGTGGCGGTACCGGGAGAACGGCGGGCGGCACTTCCACATCGTGCGGCCCGTCACCGTCGTACGGGACGACGCCGATCTGCTCGCCGTGTGGCTGGCGCCCGGCACCGAGTGCGTCAAGCCGGTGCTCGCCGACGGCACGCCCGTGCACCTGGAGCCGCTGGCGACGCGCTACACCAAGCCGCGCACCGTGCAGCGCGACCGCTGGTTCGGCACCGGGGTGCTGAAGCTGGCCCGGCCCGGTGATCCGTGGTCGGTGTGGCTGTTCTGGGATCCGGGCTGGGTGTTCAAGAACTGGTACGTGAACCTGGAGGAGCCGCTGGCCCGCTGGGAGGGCGGTGTCGACTCCGAGGACCACTTCCTGGACATCACCGTGCAGCCGGACCGCAGTTGGCACTGGCGGGACGAGGACGAGTTCGCGCAGGCCCAGCGGGACCGGCTGGTGGACGCCGACCTCGCCGAGCGGGTGCGCGGGGCGGGACGCGCAGCGGTCGAGGCGATCCGGGACTGGGGGTCGCCGTTCTCGGACGGCTGGGAACAGTGGCGCCCCGATCCGTCCTGGACGGTACCGTCGCTGCCCGGCGACTGGGATCGCACGCCCGCGCACGTGTCCCCATGAGACCCTTGATGCGCCCCCGGGCAAGAAACGTAGGATCGTCCTCCGCAACGGGCGCAGGGGCAACCGGCGGAGCGTGCACTGTGCTTGACCGATCGTCACCGAGGGGCGGCAGGACGTGAGCGAGGGCTACGAGGGCAGTACCGGTCGCGGCCGGCCCGCCGGTGGCACAGGAACAGCCTCTGACCACGCGGGAATCCCGTTCCCCGGGCACGTCTTCCGGGTATCGGGATTCCTGCGGGACGAACTGCACGCGCCGCGCGCAGTCCCGGACGGATGGATTCGACACGCGTGACGGAGCACCCGACATCCTTCGAACGCCCCTCGACGGGCGACGGCCCCACGGACTCCCCCGGGGCGTTCCTGAGTGCCCCCGTGCCGCCGCGGGCCCCCGCGGGCGCCTTACCGGCACAGGGGCGCACCGGCGAGACACCGCCCGCCCCCGGCGCGGGCGCGGGCGCCTTCGAGCACTCCCAGCCGGGTGCGGAGCACGCCGCCGAGCCCGACACCCACCGGCCGCGGCCCGCGGCCGAGGGCGTCCCGGTCCAGCCGGGCGGGCCCTCGGACGGAGTGGGGTCTTTGGCGGGGCAGGGCGGCCGTGACGCGTCCCCGGCACCGGACCGGCGTACCGGGCAGTCCACCGTGCCCGGACGGCCCACGCCCATGCGGCGGGACGGGGACCGGCTGCGGTTCGTCGGCGCCGCGACCCGGCGGATCGCCCGGGGCATGGACCTGGACGAGATCGTGATGGGGCTGTGCCGGGCCACCGTGCCGACCTTCGCGGACGCCATCCTCGTCTATCTGCGCGAGCCGCTGCCGGTCGGTGACGAGCGACCCACGGGCCCGCTGGTGCTGCGGCTGCGCCGCAGTGACCGGATACCGGCCGAGCGGGACACCGAGGGCGGTTTCCCGCCCGCCGTCCAGCCCGAGCCCACGGAGCTGGAGGCGGTCGGTTCCGAGCTGTGCGAGGTGCGGCCCGGCAGCGCGCTGGCCGAGGTGCTGCGCGGGGTGCGCCCGGTCTTCACGGACGCGCCCGCGGCCCGTGCCGCCCTGCCGGACCTGCTCGGTGACGGCGGCGGGTTCGCCGTGCCCGGCGGACGGCGGGCGATCCTCGCGCCGCTGCGCGGCCGGCGCCGGGTGATCGGCGCCGCCCTGTTCCTGCGCGGCCCGGAGCGCACCGCCTTCGAGGGCGACGACCTGCTGGTCGCCGCCCAGCTCGCGACGCACAGCGCGCTCGGCATCGACAAGGCCGTGCTGTACGGGCGCGAGGCCTACATCGCCGACGAGCTGCAGCGCACGATGCTCCCGGAGAACCTGCCGCGCTGCACCGGCGTGCGGCTGGCCTCCCGCTATCTGCCGGCCGCCGAGACGGCGCGGGTCGGCGGCGACTGGTACGACGCCATCCCGCTGCCCGGCAGCCGGGTCGCGCTGGTCGTCGGGGACGTCATGGGCCACTCGATGACGTCGGCGGCCATCATGGGCCAGCTGCGGACCACGGCGCAGACCCTGGCCGGGCTGGACCTGCCCCCGCAGGAGGTGCTGCACCACCTGGACGAGCAGGCCCAGCGCCTGGGCTCCGACCGCATGGCGACCTGCCTGTACGCCGTGTACGACCCGGTCGCGCACCGCATCACCGTCGCCAACGCCGGCCACCCGCCGCCCGTCCTGCTGCACCTGGGCGGCCACGCCGAGGTGCTGCGCGTCCCGGCCGGCGCCCCGATCGGGGTGGGCGGCGTGGACTTCGAGGCCGTGGAGCTGGAGGCCCCGGCGGGGGCGACGCTGCTGCTGTACACGGACGGACTGGTCGAGTCCCGCCTGCGGGACGTGTGGACGGGCATAGAGCAGCTGCGGGAGCGTCTGGCCGCCACCGCGCAGCTCACCGGCCCGGACCATCCGCCGCCGCTGGAGGCCCTGTGCGACGAGGTGCTGGACATGCTCGGGCCGGGCGACCGGGACGACGACATCGCGCTGCTCGCCGCCCGTTTCGACGGCATCGCGCCCAGTGACGTGGCGTACTGGTTCCTGGAGCCGGAGGACACGGCCCCCGGCCGGGCCCGCCGCCTGGCCCGGCGCGCCCTGGTCCGCTGGGGCATGGAGGAGCTCACGGACTCGGTGGAGCTGCTGGTCAGCGAGGTCGTGACCAACGCCGTGCGGTACGCGACCAAGCCGGTCACCCTGCGGCTGCTGCGCACCGACGTGCTGCGCTGCGAGGTCGGCGACGACGTGCCGCAGCTGCCGCGGCTGCGGCAGGCGCGCGCCACGGACGAGAACGGGCGCGGGCTGCACCTGGTGAACCGGATGGCCCGGCGCTGGGGCGCGACCCGGCTGAGCACCGGGAAGGTGGTCTGGTTCGAGCTGAACCGGGGCTGAGAGGCACACGGAAGGGGCGCCCGGTGAGCACCGGGCGCCCCTTCACGTTGCCGCCGACGTCCTGCCGGCTACTGGTCCCACGGGTCGTCGCCCGGGAAGCCCGGTTCCTCCGACTCCGTGGTCTCCCCGCCCGTCGGCGGCTCGGTCGACGGGGTGCCGGACGGCGACTGCGAGGGCGACTGCGAGGGCGACTCGGTTTCGGGTGCCTCGGTCTCCGGCGCCTCGGTCTCCGGTTCCTCGGTCTCCGGTGCCTCGGTCGTCTCCTCCTGGGTCGGCGACTGGGTCGGCGACTGGGTGACCGTGGGCGAGGTGCTGGGCTTCACCGCGGCGCCCTGCTTGGTCTCCAGGTCGAACTTCTCGACGTCCTTCATCACGCCGAAGGTGTACGCGGCCCAGATCTGCGCCGGGAAGCCACCGCCGTTGACGCGGGGTTCGCCGCCCGCCTTGTACATCGGGACCTGGGCGCCGGTCTTGGAGTCCTCGCCGAACAGGCCGACCGAGGTGACCAGGCCGGGCGTGAAGCCGGTGAACCAGGCCGACTTGTTGTTGTCGGACGTACCGGTCTTGCCGGCCACCTGCTGGCCGTCGCGCATCGGGTTGTCGCGCACGGACTTCCGGGCCGTACCGTCGTCGACCACGCCGGTCAGCACGGACGTCACCGTGTCGGCGGCCTCGCGACTGATGATCTGGTCGCCGATGGGGTCGGGGAAGTCGACCTTGCGGGAGTTGTGCTCGACCGACTTCACGACGGCCGGGGTGACCTTCTTGCCGTGGTTGTCGAGGGTGGCGTAGACGCCGGCCATCTCCAGCGGGCTCGCGCCCATACTGCCCAGGGTCTGGGCCGGCACGGCCTGCACGCCTTCGGTGTCCATGCCGAGTGTGCCCGCGACCTTCATGACCTCGGGCATGCCGACGTCGACGCCCATCTGCGCGAAGACGGAGTTGACCGACTTGTTCATCGCCTCCTGGACGTCGATCTCGCCGTAGTCGGCGTCGTCCTCGTTCTCGGGGGCGAATCCGACCTCCCGGCCGTCGTCCACCACGGGGCGCTTGCTCGTGCCGTCGTACATGGTGTTCGCCGTGATCGGCACGCCGTCCTGCGTCTCGGCGTCCTCGTCCACGGCGGCGGCGAGGATGACCGGCTTGAAGGTGGAGGCGGGCTGGTAGTCGTCGCGGGTGGCGTTGTTCGTGTAGTGCTTGACGTAGTCCACGCCGCCGTACATCGCGACGACCGCGCCGGTCTTCGGGTCGACGGAGACGGCGCCGGCCTGGACGTCGGCGTCGACCTTGCGCTTGGCGGGGTCCAGCTTGCTGGTCAGCTGCTCCTTGACGGCCTTCTCCAGTGCCGCCTGCTTCTTCTTGTCGACGTTGAGCGTGACGGTCCAGCCGCCGGCCTCGACCATCGCGTCGGCCTGCTTCATGTCCTCGGCGGTGCCGCCGGCGACGAGCTGCTTCTTGAGCGCGGTGTTGGCCGCCTCGACCAGGTAACCGGTCTGGCCCTCCATCCCGGGTGCGGGCTTGGGCTCCTTGGGGACCGGGAACTTCATGTTCTGGCGGGCGGCCTCGTCCAGCCACTTCTGCTCGACCATGTTGTTCAGGACGTAGTTCCAGCGTTCCTGGACCAGCCTCTTGCCGGTGTCGCTGGCGATCGCCCAGTCGTACTGGTTGGGCGCCTGGAGCAGCGCGGCGAGGTAGGCGCCCTGCTCGACCGTGAGGTCCTCGGCGTCGACGCGGTAGTAGGCCTGGGCGGCGGCCTGGATGCCGTAGGCGCCGCGGCCGTAGTAGCTGGTGTTGATGTACCCGGCGAGGATGTAGTCCTTGGACTTCTCGCGGTCCAGCTTCAGGGAGATGACCAGTTCCTTGAGCTTGCGCGAGACGGTCTGGTCCTGGGTCAGGTAGTAGTTCTTGACGTACTGCTGGGTGATCGTCGAACCGCCCTGGGCGCCCTTGCCGGAGAGCGTGTTGAGCACACCGCGCGCGGTGCCCTTGAGGTCGACGCCGGAGTCCTTGTAGAAGGTCTTGTTCTCGGCGGCGACGAAGGTGCGCTGGACGTCCTTGGGGACCTTGGCCAGGTCGACGATCTCGCGGTTGTAGCCCTTGCGGGCCATGATCGAGCCGTCGCTGTACTTGTAGACGTTGCCCTGCCGCTGGGCGTCGGCGTTGCCCTCGGGTATGTCGATCATCATGTAGAGCACGATGAAGGCGCCCATGCCGAGCAGGCACACGCCGAGGAACGTGCCGAGGATCTTCTTCCAGGTGAACAGCCGGCGTATGAGGCTCCGGTCGGCCTTCGGCGACGAGCGGCGTCGACTCGGCGCCGCGCGGCGGCCACCGCGCCGGCGCGCCCTTCTCTCTTCCGCTCGTCCCATGGATCCGATCCGCTCCGATTCGGTCGTGTGTGCTCACCCGTCACACGGGTTCGCCACTCAGGTCAGCTCAGAAAGCTAACACCGTGAGATACGTCGAACGGTCGCCGATCCCACCTTGTACGGACGTGAGAATCAGCACCTGTCCCAAAGGAACCGACGTACGAAAGGGGTTCAGGGTTGCCGTGACCGGGTAAAGTGATATCACATAGCGATATCAATGCCATCAGCGGGGAGCGGGCGAGCGCACCTCGCGGGAACGGGGGGACACTCATGTCCGTACACGGAACATCGCAGGCCAAGGCCGATATGCCCGAGATGCCGGCGCCACGGGTGCGGGAGACCCAGGCACCCAGCATCGGCGGCGGGCTGGCGCTTTTGCTGGGACTGCTCGGGCTGATCGTCGGCGCCGCGCTGATCGTCGCCGCCACGACGGTCTCGGCGGCCGGCGCGAAGGCCGGGCTGATCGTCGGGGGCGTCGTGATCGCCCTGGCGGCGTTCCTGGCGATGTGCGGGCTGAACATGGTGGCGCCGGGCGAGGCGCGGGTGGTGCAGCTCTTCGGGCGGTACCGGGGGACGATCCGGCAGGACGGGCTGCGCTGGGTGAACCCCTTCACCTCGCGCACCAAGATCTCGACGCGGGTACGCAACCACGAGACGGCCGTCCTGAAGGTGAACGACGCCTACGGCAACCCGATCGAGCTGGCCGCCGTCGTGGTGTGGCGGGTGGAGGACACCGCACAGGCCACCTTCGAGGTGGACGACTACATAGAGTTCGTCTCCACCCAGACCGAGGCGGCCGTGCGGCACATCGCCATCGAATATCCCTACGACGCCCACGAGGAGGACGGCCTCTCGCTGCGCGGCAACGCCGAGGAGATCACCGAGAAGCTCGCCGTCGAGCTGCACGCGCGCGTGGAGGCGGCCGGCGTGCAGATCATCGAGTCCCGCTTCACGCACCTCGCGTACGCGCCGGAGATCGCCTCGGCGATGCTCCAGCGGCAGCAGGCCGGCGCGGTGGTCGCGGCCCGGCGGCAGATCGTGGACGGCGCGGTCGGCATGGTGGAGGCGGCGCTGGCCCGGATCAGCGAGCAGGGCATCGTGGAGCTGGACGACGAGCGGAAGGCGGCGATGGTGTCCAACCTGATGGTCGTGCTGTGCGGTGACCGCGCCGCCCAGCCGGTCCTGAACACGGGGACGCTCTACCAGTGACGACCCCGTCCGGGGGCCCGGCCCCCAAGCGCCGGCCGCAGCAGCGCAAGCAGGTGCTGCTGCGGCTGGACCCGCAGGTGTACGAGGCGCTGGCCCGCTGGGCGGGCGACGAGCTGCGCTCGGCCAACGCCCAGATCGAGTTCCTGCTGCGCAGGGCGCTCGCGGAGGCGGGCCGCCTGCCCGGCGACACCGGGCCGCTGCCCCGCCGGGGGCGCCCTCCGAAGGGCGGTCCGGGCGCGGCGCCCCCGTCGTGACCGGCCCGGAACAGGCCGCGCCACCGCATCCTCGCGGTGGCGCGGCCTCCGTCGTAGCGGAACCGTGACAAACGGCTCCGACCTGCGGTCCCGTACCCCGCGCCACGATCTCTGCACCCCGCGTATACATGGGGTGTATACGCCGTGTGTAGAGTGCTGCGCATGTCCATCGGTCACACCCTCCTGGGGCTCCTGGAGTCCGGACCGCGCCATGGTTACGACCTCAAGCGCGCATTCGACGAGAAGTTCGGTCACGACCGGCCGCTGCACTACGGCCAGGTCTATTCGACGATGTCCCGCCTGCTGAAGAACGGCCTCGTCGTGGTCGACGGCATCGAGGCGGGCGGCGGTCCCGAGCGCAAGCGGTACGCGATCACCGACGCCGGGATCACCGACGTGCAGCGGTGGCTCGCCACGCCGGAGAAGCCCGAACCGTACCTGCAGTCCACGCTGTACACGAAGGTCGTCCTCGCGCTGCTCACCCACCGCGACGCCGCCGACGTCCTCGACACCCAGCGCTCGGAACACCTGCGCAGCATGCGCATCCTCACCGACCGCAAGCGCAAGGGCGACCTCGCCGACCAGCTCATCTGCGACCACGCCCTGTTCCACCTCGAGGCCGACCTGCGCTGGCTGGAGCTCACCGCCGCGCGCCTCGACAAGCTCCGTGAGGCGGTCGTCCGATGACCCATCCCGCAGGTTCCCTGCTCTCCGCCGAGAAGCTGACCAAGGCCTACGGCCCGACCCTCGCCCTCGACGGCGCCGAGTTCTCCATCCACCCCGGTGAGGTCGTCGCCGTGATGGGCCCCTCCGGGTCCGGCAAGTCGACGCTGCTGCACTGTCTCGCCGGCATCGTCACCCCCGACTCGGGGACGATCACGTACGACGGGCGGGAGCTGTCCGCCATGTCCGACTCCCAGCGCAGTGCGCTGCGCCGCTCGGAGTTCGGCTTCGTGTTCCAGTTCGGGCAGCTCGTGCCGGAGCTGACCTGCGTCGAGAACGTCGCCCTGCCGCTGCGCCTGAACGGCACCTCTCGCAAGGACGCCGAGCGGGCCGCGCTGACCTGGATGGAACGGCTGGAGGTCGACGACCTGCGCAAGAAACGGCCCGGCGAGGTCTCCGGCGGCCAGGGACAGCGCGTCGCCGTGGCACGGTCGCTGGTCACGAACCCGCGCGTGCTGTTCGCCGACGAGCCGACCGGCGCGCTGGACTCCCTCAACGGCGAGCGCGTGATGGAACTGCTCACGGACGCCGCCCGCTCCACCAACGCCGCCGTCGTGCTGGTCACGCACGAGGCGCGGGTGGCCGCGTACTCCGACCGCGAGGTCGTCGTACGGGACGGCAGGTCGCGGGACATGGAGCGCGCCGTATGAGCGTGCGCCAGTGGAGCCGCGACCTGGCCATGGGTGTCCGCTTCACCCTCACCGGCGGGCGCGAGGGGTGGACCCGGGCCCTGCTGACCGCCGTCGGCGTCGGCCTCGGCGTGGCACTGCTGCTGCTGACGACGGCGATCCCGAACGCGCTCGCCGTGCGGCACGAGCGGGAGGCCGCGCGCACCGACTTCGACTTGGCGCTCACCGAACAGCGGCTCCCCAAGGGCGACGGCACCCTGGTCGTCGCCGACGTCGACACCGACTTCCGCGACACCACCGTCCGGGGCCGCGCCCTGGAGGTCGAGGGGCCGCGGGCGCCGCTGCCGCCCGGGGTCGAGAAGTTCCCGGCCGTGGGCGAGATGGTGGTCTCCCCCGCGCTGAAGGAGCTGCTGGAGTCGGACTCCGGCAAGCTGCTGCGGGAGCGGCTGCCCGAGCGGATCACCGGCACCATCGGGGAGAGCGGGCTGATCGGCTCGCACGAACTCGCCTTCTACCGGGGCGCCGAGGGGCTCGCCCCGCACATCAACGGCTTCCTGATCACCCGCATCGACCACTTCGGCGACCCCGAGCCGGGGGAGGAGAAGGCCGACCCGGTGCTGCTCCTGCTGGTCCTGGTCGTCTTCGTGGTGCTGCTGATGCCGGTCGCGGTCTTCATCGCCGCGGCCGTGCGGTTCGGCGGCGAGCGGCGCGACCGGCGGCTCGCGGCACTGCGGCTGGTGGGCTCCGACAGCCGCATGACCCGGCGGATCGCCGCCGGCGAGGCGCTGGCGGGCGCGGCGCTCGGGCTCGTCTTCGGCGCCGGGTTCTTCATGATCGGGCGTCAGCTGGCGGGAACCGCCGAGGTGTTCCGCATCAGCGTGTTCCCGAGCTACCTCAACCCCTCGCCGCTGCTGGCGCTGCTGGTGGCGGTGGCGGTGCCGGCCGCGGCCGTCCTGGTGACGCTGTTCGCGCTGCGCGGCGTGGTGATCGAACCGCTCGGCGTGGTGCGCACGGCGAAGCCCGCGCGCCGGCGGCTGTGGTGGCGGCTGCTGCTGCCGGTGGCCGGCCTGGCCATGCTCTACCCGATGATCGGCAACGGCCGCGACCACGGGAACTTCAACCAGTACCTGGTGACCGGCGGCGTCGTCCTGCTGCTGGTCGGCGTGACCGCGCTGCTGCCGTGGGTCGTGGAGACGGTGGTCGCCCGCCTCGGCCGGGGCAGCGTGTCCTGGCAGCTGGCCGTGCGCCGGCTGCAGCTGAGCAGCGGCACGGCGGCCCGCATGGTCAACGGCATCGCCGTGGCCGTCGCCGGGGCGATCGCGCTGCAGATGCTGTTCGCGGGCGTGGACGACGACTACACGGAGAGCACCGGACAGGACGTGTCCTGGGCGCAGATGGAGGTGTCCCTGCCGAGCGGGGAGCCGCTGGGCCCGGCCGCCGAGAAGCTGCGGAACACCGAGGGCGTGACCGCGGTCAACCCCTACTCCGAGGCGTACCTCGGCGAGCGTGCCAAGGACCCGGAGTCCACCACGATGATGACCGTGGGCAGCTGCGCGGCGCTGCGGGAGCTCGCCGAGCTGCCGTCGTGCGCCGACGGGGACGTGTTCGCCGTCCGAGGCGCCGAGTGGGACAGCGGCGTCGACATGGGGCAGCTGGTGAAGCCGGGGCGGAAGCTCTACCTCGACCCGACGTACGAGGGCGGCAGGAAGCGCCTGGAGATCCCCTGGACCGTGCCGCAGGACATCAAGAACGCCAAGCCGGGTGCCCATCTGGTCGGCGGGATCGACCGGGGCGGCTTCCTGGTCACACCGAAGGCGCAGCCGGCCGCGCTCGAGCCGGCCCTGGAGGGGCACGCCTATCTCCGGCTCGACGAGTCCGTGCCGGACGTACGGGAGCGGGTGCGCAACACCGCCGCAGCCATCGGCCCCCGGGCGTACCCCCTGAACTGGACGGCGACGGAGCGCACCGACCGGTTCGACGCCCTGCGCACCGGTCTGTTCGTCGGCGCCACGTGCGTGCTGGGGCTGATCGGCGCGAGCCTGCTGGTCTCGCAGCTGGAGCAGCTGCGCGAGCGCAGGAAGCTGCTGTCGGCCCTGGTCGCCTTCGGCACCCGGCGCCGCACGCTGGGCCTGTCGGTGCTGTGGCAGACCGCGATACCGATCGTGCTGGGTCTGGTGCTGGCCTCGGCGGTCGGCCTGACGCTGGGCACGGTACTGCTGAAGATGACGGGCACGCCGGTCGTCGTCGACTGGGCCGGTGTCCTGTCGATGACCGGTATCGGTGCCGTGGTCGTCCTGGTGGTGACCCTGGCCAGCCTGCCGCCGCTGCTGCGCCTGATGCGCCCGGAGGGGCTGCGGACGGAGTAGCCCCGGCCGCCCCGCCCCCTCTCCCCCAGCCCGGACGCGGCACGCACTCCGTGCCGCGTCCGGGCGTTCGCGCGCCGGACGCGCCGGCGGGCCCGTCGGTCCCTCTCGACTCCCTCGGTCCCGTCGACCCCCTCGGTCCCGTCGGCCCCCTCGGCGCGCCCGTCAGCCGCGGACCGTGCGCACGGGGAGGCCCTCCATCGCCTTCCGCAGCGCCGCCGCCAGCTCCTCGTACTCGGCGGCGCGGGCCGCGCCCGTGCGCATGGCGAGGGCGATGCGGCGGGTGGGCGCCGGGTCGGCGAAGGAACCGGTGAGCAGCTGGCTGGAGCGGGACGTCTCCACGCGGACCGCCGTACGCGGCAGCAGCGTCACCCCGAGGCCGCCCGCCACCAGCTGCACCAGCGTCGACAGGCCCGCCGCCGTCGTGGTCGCCGGGACGTCCGCGCGGCCGGCCTCCCGGCAGATGTCGAGCGCCTGGTCGCGCAGGCAGTGCCCCTCGTCGAGCAGCAGCAGCTTCAACTCGCGCAGCACGCCGCGCTCGATGCCCTCCCGGCCGCCGAGCGGGTGGTCGAGCGGGGTGACGAGCACGAAGTCCTCGTCGAAGAGCGGGAGTTCGGTGATGCCGGGGACGCCGAGTGGCACCGCCAGCAGCAGCAGGTCGAGGCGGCCGGTCGCGAGGCCGTCGAGCAGGCTCGCCGTCTGCTCCTCGTGGACCTGGAGATCGAGGTCGGGGTAGCGGTCGTGGACCAGCCGCAGGACCGTCGGGAGCAGGTACGGCGCCACGGTCGGGATGACGCCGAGCCGCAGCGCCCCGGTGAACGGCGCGCGGACCGCCTCCGCCTCCTCCAGCAGCGCTCCGACCTCCGCCAGGACCGCCTTGGCCCGCACCGCGAGGCGTTCTCCCGCCGGCGAGAGCAGCACCTTGCGCGTCGTACGCTCCAGGAGGGTGACACCGAGTGTCTCCTCCAGGGCGGAGACGGCGCCGGAGAGCGCGGGCTGGCTCATGCCGATCGCGGCGGCGGCATCGCGGAAGTGCAGATGCTCGGCGACCGCGGCGAAGGCCCGCAGCTGGGCGAGGCTGGGCTGCCTCTTCTTACCTGTCACTAATAGCCACCTCCGATCAACTCGACCGAGTGTAGCTATTTCCCTAATCAATGCACTCTGTGCCAACATCAATAACGTCCAACCCATGGGAAACACTCGCAAAGCGGGTGTTTCTTCGCTGCAAGGAGAGCGCGTGCTCACTGTCGGTGACAAGTTCCCCGAGTTCGAACTGACCGCCTGCGTCTCGCTGGAGAAGGGCAAGGAGTTCGAGCAGATCAACCACAAGACCTACGAGGGCAAGTGGAAGGTCGTCTTCGCCTGGCCCAAGGACTTCACCTTCGTGTGCCCGACCGAGATCGCCGCCTTCGGCAAGCTGAACGACGAGTTCGCCGACCGCGACGCCCAGATCCTCGGCTTCTCCGGCGACTCCGAGTTCGTGCACCACGCCTGGCGCAAGGACCACCCGGACCTGACCGACCTGCCCTTCCCGATGATGGCCGACTCCAAGCACGAGCTGATGCGCGCGCTCGGCATCGAGGGCGAGGACGGCTTCGCGCAGCGCGCGGTCTTCATCGTGGACCAGAACAACGAGATCCAGTTCACGATGGTCACCGCCGGCTCGGTCGGCCGTAACCCCAAGGAGGTCCTGCGGGTCCTGGACGCCCTGCAGACCGACGAGCTGTGCCCGTGCAACTGGACCAAGGGCGACGAGACCCTGGACCCGGTCGCGCTGCTGTCGGGGGAGTGACCTGACATGTCCCTCGACTCCCTGAAGTCCGCCGTACCGGACTACGCCAAGGACCTGAAGCTCAACCTGGGCTCGGTCATCGGCAACTCCGACCTCCCGGCGCAGCAGCTGTGGGGCACCGTGCTGGCGACCGCCATCGCCTCGCGCTCCCCCATCGTGCTGCGCGAGCTGGAGCCGGAGGCGAAGGCGAACCTCACGCCCGAGGCGTACACGGCCGCCAAGTCGGCCGCCGCCATCATGGCGATGAACAACGTCTTCTACCGCACCCGGCACCTGCTGTCGGACCACGAGTACGGCACCCTGCGCGCCGGTCTGCGGATGAACGTCATCGGCAACCCGGGCGTCGACAAGGTCGACTTCGAGCTGTGGTCCTTCGCGGTGTCCGCCATCAACGGCTGCGGCATGTGCCTGGACTCGCACGAGCAGGTGCTGCGCAAGGCCGGCCTGGACCGCGACACGATCCAGGAGGCCTTCAAGATCGCCGCTGTGATCCAGGCCGTCGGCGCCACGCTGGACGCCGAGGCGGTCCTCGCCCAGTAGGTCCCGCCGGACCCGGCACGAAGGGCCCCGCTCACCGTCCTGGTGAGCGGGGCCCTTCTCGCGTCGTCGTCATGCCGTTCTCGCGTCGTCGTCATGCCGTTCTCGCGTCGTCGTCATGCCGGGGGTGCGTCCGACGGCGGCTCGGCCCCGGCGGTCCCCGGCCCCGGTTCCAGCGTCGGGGACGCGTCCGTCGACGTCGCGCCGCGCGGCCTCGGCGCCTGGCGTACGGCGGCCTCGCGGGAGTACGCCCGCAGATAGCCCACGACGGTGTTCGTCACCGCGACCAGCGGTACGGCGACCACGGCGCCGCCGATGCCGGCCACCATGCCGCCGGCGGCCACCGACAGCACCACCGCCAGCGGGTGGACCCGCACCGCGCGTCCGAGGATGAACGGCTGGAGGATGTGGCCCTCGATCTGCTGCACCACCAGCACGACGGCGAGCGTCATGACCGCCGCGAACATGCCCTGCGTCACCAGCGCCACGACGACCGCGAGCGCGCCGGACACCACCGCGCCGACGAGCGGGATGAAGGCGAACAGGAAGATGAACACGGCCAGCGGCACGGCCATCGGCACGTCGAGGAAGTAGATGCCGAGGCCGATGAAGATGGCGTCGATCAGCGCGACCACGACCGTGCCGCGTACGTACGCGGTCAGCGTCCGCCAGGCGCGCGGACCGGCACCGGCGACGCCCGGCCGGGCCGCGGCGGGCACCAGCTTCAGCGACCACTGCCAGATGCGCTTGCCGTCGTAGAGCAGGAACAGCGTCGAGAAGGCGGCCAGCAGGATGCCGGTGAGCGCCTCGACGACGACCGTGACGCCCTCCAGTCCCGCGGAGGTGATCTGGTCGGTGTTGGCGCCGACCGCCTCGCGCAGGTTCTTGGCGATCTCGTTGATCTGCTTGTCGGTGACGTGGAAGGGGCTGTTCAGCAGCCAGTTGCGCAGCTCGTCGATGCCGTCCTGGATCTGGTTGGAGAGGTTGTCGATGTTCTCCATGACCTGCCAGGTGACGAACCAGCCGATCAGGCCCATCACCACGAACCCGAGGATGGCGGTCAGGGCCGTGGCCGGCCCGCGGGGCACGCCGTGCCGTCGCAGCCACGCCACCGAGGGCTGGAGCAGCGCCGTGATCAGCAGCGCGGCCACGAACGCCAGCACGACCAGCTGGACGGCGCTGATCACCTTCATCAGCACCCAGAGGGTGCCCGCGAGGACCAGCAGCCGCCATCCGGCCTCCGCGGCGACCCGCATGCCCCACGGCACCGCCTGCGCGGGGTCGGGCCGTTCCCGGACGACGACCGGGTGTTCGACGAGCGTGTGTCCGTGCCCCGCGGACAGGTCGTCCGTGTCCGGCGAGACCACGTGGTCCGGGGCCCGCCCCGGACCGGCGCCGTCGAGGTCCTCGCCCTCCGCCTCGGCGCGACGCTGTTCCAACTGCCTGCTCATCCGGGTCAGTCCGGCGCCGAGCCGACCGAGCCACCCTGGCACTCGCGACATGATCCGTCCTCTTCCCCCGTCTTTCCCCACCACTCCCCCCGGAGCCGTTCCGGTCACGACCGTACATGGCGGGAGCGCGAAAGCCCCTCACCGTAGGACGGTGAGGGGCTGCGCGGAGTTGAGCGGCGGGCCTGCTCAGTACCAGTGGTTGTTCTGCCAGAACGCCCAGGCGTCGCACGGGCTGCCGTAGCGGCTGTCCATGTAGTTGAGGCCCCACTTGATCTGGGTGGCCGGGTTGGTCTGCCAGTCGGAGCCGACCGAGGACATCTTGGAACCGGGCAGGGCCTGGAAGAGACCGTAGGCACCCGAGGACGGGTTGACGGCCTTGTAGTTCCAGCTGGACTCGTGGTCCACGATGTTGCTGAAGCACTGGAACTGGCCGCTGGGCACCATCTGACGTGCCATCGCCTGGATCTGGCCGACGCTGTAGGAGCTCTGGACGGCGAAGGACACGGACTCGCGCTTGGCGTCGCGGCTGGCGGCTTCCCTGGCCGCCTCGCGCTTCTTGGCATCCGCGGCCGCCTTCTTCGCCTTCTGCTGCTTGGCGACGGCGGTGTCGGCGGCTGCCTTGCGGGCCGCCTCCTCGGCGTCCTTCCTGGCGCTCGCGTCCGCGGCGATGGCCTGTACGTCGGCCTGCTGCGTCAGGGACGCGGTCTGCACCTGCGCCTGCTCGCCCATGGGGATGTCCGCGAGCAGCGTCGTGCCTGCTGCCGTCGCCTCCGCGTCGTGGTTCTGCGCGGTGCTGCCCGAGGCAACGCCGACGACGCTTCCGACTGCGGTGACCGCCGTGGCCGAGGCCACTGCGAATCCCCGGACCGAGATCCGGCTCACACGGTTTCCTTCCAGCATCGCCCGCTTCGGTGACCCTCGCGGACGCAATCGTGCCCCTGACACTGACCTCCCCAACTACGGGTCACGGGAGGCACGGGCCCGGTGGACAACTCCCTCGACGGGAGCGCCGCGTGGTGCTCGGGCGGCATACGACGCTGCTATGGAGTTGGACGTACTTCTGTGGTGCTGTACCTCCCCCACCGCGTGGGGGCGCCCCCTGGGGGGCACAGGTGTGTCGTATGCGGGGCCTGACAGGAGTGAGACTCTGCCGTAACCCGGCGGGGTGAGGCAATTCTGCCCCGCGTGTGAAAGCTCACATCTCGTTTGGCCCTGGGGGTTTCGAGAAAACTCCCCGCGTGAAGACGCCGCCCGGCTAGGCTCTTGGCCTTTCCGGACGGCGTCGACCGTCGGGACAACCGACCCGTGCCGGGTCGGAGTTCTCAGATGTGCCCGTCCTCCAGCATTTCGGTCACAAGCGCCGCGATCTGGGACCTCTCGGACCGCGTCAGCGTGACGTGGGCGAAGAGCGGATGGCCCTTCAGTTTCTCGACGACGGCGACCACTCCGTCGTACCGCCCCACCCGCAGGTTGTCCCGCTGCGCCACGTCGTGGGTCAGCACGACCCGCGAGTTGGCGCCGATCCGGGACAGGACGGTCAGCAGGACGTTCCGCTCCAGCGACTGGGCCTCGTCCACGATCACGAACGCGTCGTGCAGCGAGCGGCCGCGGATGTGGGTGAGCGGCAGGACCTCCAGCATGCCGCGGGCGGTGACCTCCTCGATGACCTCGCGGCTGGTGACCGCCGACAGCGTGTCGAAGACCGCCTGGGCCCAGGGGCTCATCTTCTCCGCCTCGGAGCCGGGCAGGTAGCCGAGCTCCTGTCCGCCGACCGCGTACAGCGGGCGGAAGACCATGACCTTCTGGTGCTGCCGGCGTTCCAGCACGGCCTCCAGTCCCGCGCACAGCGCCAGCGCCGACTTGCCGGTGCCGGCCCGGCCGCCCATCGACACGATGCCGACGTCCGGGTCGAGCAGCAGGTCGAGCGCGATCCGCTGCTCGGCGCTGCGGCCCTTGATGCCGAACGCCTCCCGGTCGCCGCGCACCAGCCGGACGCCGCCGTCGGGCGTGACGCGGCCGAGCGCCCTGCCGCGCTCCGACTGGATGGTCAGCCCCGTGTGCACGGGCAGGTCGGCGGCCTCGGGGACGTGGACCCGGCCCTCCTCGAAGAGCACGTCCACCTGTTCACCCGGCAGGGTGAGTTCGGACATGCCGGTCCAGCCGGAGGCGTCCGTGATGGCGAGCTCGGCGCGGTACTCCTCGGCGAGCAGCCCGACGGAGGACGCCTTGATCCTCAGCGGGAGGTCCTTCGACACGACGGTGACGTCGAACCCCTCGGCCTGCAGGTTGCGGGCGACCGCGAGGATGCGGGAGTCGTTGTCCCCCAGGCGGTAGCCGGTGGGCAGCACGCTGGGGTCCGAGTGGTTGAGCTCGACACGCACGGTACCGCCGAGGTCCCCGATCGGGATGGGGGCGTCGAGGCGGCCGTGCCGCACGCGGAACTCGTCGAGCAGGCGCAGGGCCTGCCTGGCGAAGTAGCCCAGTTCGGGATGGTGCCGCTTGGCCTCCAGCTCCGTCACCACGACGATCGGGAGCACGACCTCGTGCTCGTCGAAGCGGCTCAGTGCTTTGGGGTCTGCCAGCAGGACGCTGGTGTCGAGAACGTAGGTGCGCCTATCTGGCTTGTGGCGCTTTGTGCTGGTCACCACGGAAGGACGTACCCCCTCGGAAGAGGTCGGGGAGCGACGGAGTGGACGCTGGGCCGGGAGGGCGGGAACGAGCCGGCCGGTCGCCGGCCGCCGTGCACCACGGGTGCGGGCCGCGAACCGGCCCTCCGCCGCTGCTCCCGCGCCGTGACCGCACGGTGGGGCTGGTGCAAAGGGCCTCCCGGGCGGGCGGCTCTGTGCCGTCCGCTGAGAACCGATGCCCGTGGTTCGGGCGTCGACCTGCTTGCCTTATGCCCTCGAACGAGCGCCGCCATGCAACGGCGCAGGACGACGCGCCGGTGAACTCCTGATGGCGGGCGCCCGAAGGGGTACCCGGGCGGGTCGGGGCGGGCGGGGCGCGGGCCGACGGCGGGGCGGCGCGGGACCGGAAGACGGGCGGCGCTGGAGACCAGGTGGCACAGGCCGGGCGGCGGGCGGCACGGAGGCAGAAAAAACGGGCCGGTCCGTGGGGGGGGAGACGGACCGGCCCGAGGGGGGGTTTCCACCATAACCCTTCGTAAGGGATGCTGCGCGCATCGGCGGGCCACAACTACTCTCCGGAATCATCCGGCAACGCCCGAGTGGTCGCGGAATCTCCCATTCCGCCCTGAATCATGGCCTGAACGGGCCCGTTCGCACGGGATTCGCAGGGAAGCGGGTGACAGGAGGGGCGACACGGAGGATCCGGCGTACGCCGGCCCGGTGCGGCGAAGTGCTTCCGCATCCCTCCACCGGGTGACACCACCGGCGAACGCTCGCTTGACCGGGCACCGCGCAGCCCCCTCCACTGCGCGGTGCCGTACGCGCAGCTTTGCTCGCGCGAATTACCTGCTTCGAATTTACGTGATCGCGGCAGGCGGTTTCGACCCGGGTGGGGCGAAGCCGGATAACGATGTGGAAACCCTGTGAGGATCGCGGGGCGATTCCGCACGCTCCCTCCGGAGCGCGGATATTTGCGAAGGTATGTCGCTTACGCCCAGAACGGCACGTCGGACCCGGCGCCCGTCCCCGCCCTGTCGAAGGCCGTGGGAATCACCCGGACGGCGGCGGGCGCACGGCGGTTCCCGGCCAAGTCCGTCCCGGGCCCGCCCCCGGCCTACGCGTCCGGCCTACGCGTCCGGCTTGCGGGCCTCGAAGAGCTGGCGGGCGCTGTGGGCCACGAAGGGCCCCTCGGCCTCGATACGGTCGTGCAGCTCGCGGAGACGGGGCCGGTACTCCTCGACGGTGAACCCCGGGACCATCCACACGACCTTGCGCAGGAAGTGGACGACGGCGCCGATGTCGTGGAACTCCATCCGCAGCCGCTCCGCCCGCAGGTCGACGACCTCCAGCCCGGCGGCCTCCGCACCGGCGCGCTCCAGGTCGGGGTGGCGGGCGTTGCGGTTCTCCGCGGGCAGGGGGCCGAGGAAGAACTCGATCAGCTCGAAGACACTGGCGGGGCCGACGTGCTGGGCGAAGTACGTACCGCCGGGCCGCAGCACGCGGGCGATCTCCTCCCAGTGCGGCCGGACCGGGTGCCGGCTGACGACGAGGTCGAAGGCCCCGTCCGCGAAGGGGAACGGCGCGTCGTCGGGCGAGGCGACCACGGCGACGCCGCGCGGGCGGAGCAGTGCGGTGGCCTTGGCGACGTTCGGCGGCCAGCCCTCGGTGGCGACGACGAGCGGGGGCCGGTGCGGGGCGGCGACGCCGAGGGCGAAGTCCAGGACCTCGCCGCCGCCGGTCTGCACGTCCAGTACGGCCGTGGCCCCGGCCAGCCGTCCGCCCATGGACCGCGCGTATCCCCAGGACGGCCGTTCCTCGGTGGCCCGCCCCTCGAACCAGGAGAAGTCCCACCCTTCGGTGGGGACGGCGGCGCCTTCGGCCACGAGGTCGTCGAAGGAGCGGGAGGGGGCGGGTGTCATGGGGCGGTCGATCCGTTCTGTGCGCATACGGGGGCGGTTGACGGCCGGAAGGCTAATCCACCAGGGGCCTGACCTGCTGGGCGGCGAACCGCACGAAGCCCTCGGGGTCGGGCTCGTCACCCGTCGGCTGGAGGACGACGGTGTCGGCGCCGGCCTCGGCCAGCCGCCGGACGGCCTTGGCGACGGTGTCGGCGTCCCCGGCGACGCCGAGGTCCGGTCCCGGTTCGAGCCCTTCGGCCAGCTGTTCGGCCCGCAGCCGTTCGGCGGCGCCGGGCCCGGTGGCGGCGAGGAGGTACATGACCACCTTGTGCGGCTCCGTCCGCCCGGCCGCGGCCCGTCCCTCGTCGATGAGCAGACGGGCCCGTCGTACGTCGTCGGGTGTGTTGACCGACGTGAGGATGGTCCCGTCGGCGGCCTCCCCGGCGAGCCCCAGCGAACGGGGCCCGGTGACCCCGGCGAGCACCTCGGCGCCCTGCGCGGGCGGCCAGTCGAGGGCGACGTCGTCGAGCCGGACGTACCGGCCCTCGGTCGTCACCCGCTCCCCGCGCAGCAGGGCCCGCAGGGCGAGCAGGTACTCCCGCAGGAGGGTGACGGGCGACTCGGCCCGCGCGCCGACCTGCCCCATCCAGTCCTGCACGCCGTGTCCGACGCCGAGGATCGCGCGGCCGGGGAACATCCGGTGCAGGGTGGCGGCCTCCATGGCGGTGACGGCCACGTTCCGCAACGGCACGGGCAGCAGTCCGACGCCGACCCGGAGCCGCTCGGTCCACGCGAGGGCGGCGGCGGCCGTGGAGATCCCTCCTTCGAGGAAGCAGTCCTCCCACAGCCACAGCTCCTCCAGCCCCGCCTCCTCGGCGACGCGTGCCACGTCGCGCAGTCGTTCGGGGGCGAGCTGGGGGCGGAACACGGCACCGAGTGCGGTCATGGGATCTTCCTACACTTGGCCCGGGGCACGAGACAACGACATTTCGCGGCCCGGCACGGCGCCGGTGCGCGGCGCGGGGAGGGGGTCGGCATGGGGCGGCGCTGGCGGGACGGGCAGGGACGCCTGGTCGTGGACGGCGGGCCGGGCGGGAGGGCGGTCGCGGTTCCGCTGGAGATCGCTGCCTCCTACCGGGCGCGTACCAAGGGGCTGTTGGGGCGGGACGCGGTCGACGGGGCGCTTCTGCTGTCGCCTGCCAACAGCGTGCACACCTTCCGGATGCGCTTCCCCATCGACGTGGCCTACCTGGACCGCCGGCTCACCGTCATCGCGGTACGCACCATGCGCCCGGGCCGGCTGGGCCTGCCCCGGCCGCGCGCCCGGCACGTGCTGGAGGCCGAGGCGGGGGCGATGGCGGGGTGGGGGGTGCGGGCGGGGGTGCGGGTGGAGGTGACGGAGAGGTAGGAGGGCGTGGCCTGATGTCTGCCGGACGCGGTCGGTGCATGCCGAGACACGCCCCGCCAAGTGGACGGACAACGCCGCGTCGAACCCGGGATCTTGTTCACAGCGTCGCCCGCGGACCCCGGGGAAGCCTCGATGACTGGCAACGAACGGTAAGAACCGTTCTGTGGTGAAGGAAACAATTGCTTCCGCCTCGGCACAGACACCCGGGGCAACACCTGCATCGCCGTGGCCGGGCAGAAGGACCGCCCGCTCACCGACGTCCGGGAAGCGCCTTTCGCCCTCATCCGCAGGATCAGAGCGGGCGACGCGGACCATTTGCTGCAGAACCCGCAGTGGGGCGATGGACCGGATCACGCGGCGCTTCCGATCACCGCCCCCGCCTGGCGGTGGTCGAGCGCCCGACAGAGTGGGCGCCAAAACGTCGAGTGACATGTTGCCAGATACTTGAGTTGATGACTGAGGAAGCGCCCGGCTTCCGCCTCGCAGCCTGTGGATGACGATGACGCGGAAGGTGCTGACCCTCATGGCGAAGCTTCGGTTGACCGTAGGACGGGGACATGTCGAGGAATTGGCACGTCTGCGCCATCCTGTCGGAGCCATCGAGGAGCTGATCTGGAACTCTCTCGACGCGGATGCCGAACACGTCACCGTGGAGCTTGAGCGGAACGACTTCGGCGGCATCGACCGGGTCGCCGTGATCGATGACGGCACCGGTATCGCGGCGGAGAAGTGCGGCGACTACTTCGCGCAGATCGGTATGTCCTGGAAGAAGCGCGCGCAGGCCAGCGAGGTCAAGAAGCGTGTGCTGCACGGAAAGAACGGGAGGGGCCGGGTCAGGGCGTTCGCGCTCGGCAGTGAGGTGCGCTGGACCAGCGTGAACGGGCTGCAGGGGAGCCGTCGCCGTGTGGTCATCGAGTCCGACCGCAGCTCCATGGACGAGTTCGACGTCAGTGACCCCGAGCCGACGAACGATGCGACGGGTACGGTCTTCGAGGCGTTCGGCGGCGAGGATCTCCAGAAGCTGACCGAGGACGCCGCCCGTACCGCGCTGACCGCCGCCTTCGCGCTTCACCTGGAGGCGTACCCGGACATCTCCATCGTCTACGACGGGACGCGGCTGGACCCGTCGTCGGAACAGGTCCGCGTGGATACGTACGAGGTGGCGGCTCCGCCGGGAAGTCGTCACCCGTCGGCCCAGCTGAAGATCATCGAATGGTCGCGCCCCTTCTCCCGGGCTCTGATCCTGTGCGACGGCCGGGAGATGTCGCTGGCACAGCTGAAGCCGGAGATCCAGGCTCCGGGCTTCCACTTCACGGCGTACCTCTCCTGGGAGGGGTTCGAGGACGATTCGGCCGGTGACCTCGCCTTCGCGGACTGGACACCGGAAGGGCCCGCCGCCGAAGTGCTGGCCGGAGCCCGGGAGCGTATGCGGGCGCACTTCCGTTCCCGTGCCGACGAGCGGCGTCAGGAGCTCGTCGACTCATGGCGCGCGGAAGGCTTCTACCCGTACACAGGCGAGCCCCGCAACGATCAGGAGCGCGCGGAGCGCGAGACCTTCGACGCTGTGGCGACCGCGGTTGTCCGGCATCTGCCCGCGAGCAAGAGGGCCCAGAAGGTGTCCTTCGCGCTGCTGCGTTCCGTCCTGACCCACGAGCCGGGCGAAGTGCTCCGTATCGCCGAGGAGCTTTTCGCGCTCTCCAAGCAGGAGCAGACGGAACTGAGCCGACTGCTGGACCGTACGCCGCTGTCCGCCCTGATCAAGGCGTCGACGGCGACGACCGGGCGTCTCGATTTCCTGTCGGCCCTGGAGCACCTCGTCTTCGATCCCGTGGCCAGGGGGCGGGTGAAGGAGCGCACCGAGCTGCACCGGATCCTGGAGAACGAGTGCTGGATCTTCGGTGAGGAGTATGGGCTGCACGTCAGCGACCGCAGTCTGAACGAGGTGCTGAGACAGCACTGCCGTCTCCTCGGCCGGGACGCGCCGGCTCCGGCCCCTGTGCTGAGGGAGGACGGGAGCCGGGGAATCGTCGACCTGATGCTGTCCCGCGCCGCCCGGCAGCGGAAGGGGGAGCGCCACCATCTCGTGGTGGAACTCAAGAGACCGAGCGTCGTCCTCGGCATGGCCGAATTCTCGCAGATCAGCAGCTACGCGCAAGCCGTGATGGGCGACGACAGGTTTCGGGAGCCCACGGTGACCTGGGACTTCTGGCTCATCGGCAATGCCATGGACGGCAACCTCCGACAACTCGCCCACCAGCCCGACAGGTTGCCCGGATGCGTCGTCACGCATCCGGCCTACCGGATCTGGGTGCGTACCTGGGGCGAGATCATCGAGGATGCTCAGGAACGGCTCCGCTTCTACAGCGAGCAGCTCGAGTACCAGTCGTCGACCGAGCACGCCATGGACTATCTGATCAGGGAACACGCCGATGCGGTCGTGGACCTGGTGGGCGACGGCACCGTCCCCGTGCCGAGGGTGGGAGGGAGCGGAACGGCCGGAGTCGCCGTCAGCCCGTGAGGGCTGGGGGAGAATGGGGACATGCACATCCGAGCCGTGTGTCTGGACGAGCTGCCCGTCCTCCAGGACATCGAGAGGGCTGCCGGGGAGTGCTTCCGGGACATCGGCATGCCGGAGATCGCCGAGGACGAGCCGCTTCCGCTCGGTGAACTCGCCCGCTACCACGACGCCGGTCTGGCCTGGGTCGCGGTGAACGCCGCCGACGTCCCGGTCGCCTACCTGATCGCCGACCGCGTCGACGGCGATCTCCACGTCGAGCAGGTGTCGGTGCACCCGGACAGCGCGCGTCGCGGTGTCGGCCGGTCGCTGCTGGACCACCTGGCGGACCGGGCCAGGAACGAGGGGGTCCCCGCCCTGACCCTCACCACGTTCACCCAGGTCCCGTGGAATGCCCCTTACTACGCCGCCCGCTGCGGTTTTCGCCCCGTGGACGACCGCGAACTCACCCCTGGCCTGCGGAAGATCCGCGAGCGGGAGGCGGCGCACGGTCTGGACCGGTGGCCGAGGTGCTGCATGCGCCGGGGTCTGTGACTGAGGGGCCCCGAAGTGGAGCTGTCAGCAGTACTCGGGCACGTGGCGGCGCAACCCCGCCTGGTTCGCCTGGAGCGCGCCGCTCCTGCTGAGGAGCACACGCGCTGGTTCCCGCTGTACGACAAGTGTCACGCGGGTTACGACCCGGCGCCGGCGATCAAGGCGGGCAACGCCGATCACTTGTCATGGAGCTCGCGGCGTGGGCGAGGACCCTCACTTCCAAGCATCCCCGGAACTGCCGCACCGACGAATGCGCAGCTCGACCGCATGGCGTCACTGTCATCCGGGTGACTCAGAACTCGGGGACGAAGAGGGTCAGCCGCAGCAGAGCGGCGACGGCCATGACTGCAGGGAGCACGTACCACCATCGGCGCAGCCACTCCGCCTTGACGCACACCCAAGTGAGAAGTGCCATACCCAACGACAGAAGCAGGACGAGGCCGGACGCGATATTCGAGTGCGCGACGGTCTCGCTGTCCCAGGGGCCGGCTGGAGTGGCCATGTACGCAAGGAAGGTGACGTAGACCGACACGAGATTGCCCGCCGCCAGAAACAATCCGCAAACACCGGAGCCGAACCCGAACCGGGGGCGCTGGCCCGGAGTTCCGTCTTCGCGGGTGACAGGCGCGGAGGGGGACGCCGAATCGTTCACCGGAGGGCTTCCTTCGCTTGATCCACGTTCTTGTCGAAGCCGCGACCATACGCCTGGGCGTTCGGGTCCTCGTAATAGGACCCGCCGTTGTAGCGGGCGGCCAGCTCCTGCATCTGCGCGCGCGTCATCTGCTCCGGCGGTACATCGGCAAAGCCGCTCTCCGCCTTGAGCTGAGCCAGGTATTCGGAGGCAATGAAGATGTTCTTGGCAGGGTCCTCGAGCGCGCCCACGACCTGGTCCCGTTGCAGATCTGTCAGGTGCTGCGGATCGTAGCCAAGCACCTCGGCCGCTCGACGGACCTGGATGGACATGGGGCCCATGGAGGTCCGGTCGGCATCTTCGCTGAAAGGGAGGACCTTACGGCCCTGGTACGCCAGGTCGTCCAAGACACCCGGATCGCCTTCGACCTCCTGCCAGGCGATGCCCGCGACCATTTCGGGCGGCAGACCTGCATCCTGGGCTGCGGCCTTGATGACACCCCCTGGGGGAGGATCGACAACTACCGCGAGAAGTGCCGGACCGACTCCGGTGTCCTCAGCCCGGACACCACGCTGGTCATGCTGACCATCGGCGGCAACGACGGGGACCACTTCACCAAAGCCGTCACGAACTGTTACGTCATCGGCGTGTGCGACCCGACCGACTACACGGGATTCGACCTCAAGAACGTGGTGCGTGAGGGGGACACGGTGTCCGTCTCCGCCCTCGTCTCGAGCTCGGGGACGACGGTCGACCAGTGCTACCACTTCACCCGACGACTGGTCGCCGACGACGTCACCGCCGAACCACGCAGCGCCTGTTCGTAGCCGGACGCGGCGAAGCGGGGCAACACCGCCCGCATGCGGGTGCCGCCGCCCGGTTCGCGGGCGTCCTCGAAGCCCCGGTCGCCGCCGCACGTCCGGACCACGCGGTCCGGCACGCGCCGGGCCGCCCGCCGTCGCGCGCCGCACGGCAGAACCAGGTCGACAGTGGTCGCCGCGGTAACCGATCATGCGTTCATGCCGCTGAGAGACACCCTTGCCCGAGCCGACGCCGACCTGGCCGCCGGGCGGGTCCCCGTCGCGCGCCAGCGTCTGCGCGGGCTGGTGTCGTCCTTCCCGAACGACCTGATGCTTCGCCGGCGCTTGGCCGAGGTGTACCGCCTGTACGGGGAGCCCGCGGAAGCGGGCCGCTGGATGTACCTCGAAGAGGACCGGGACGCGGCCGAGACCGCCGCCTTCGAGGCGAGATACCACGCGGCTCCGCAGCGCATGCGGGCCCTTGCCTGGCAGGGCCCGGAGTCGCTCGCCCCAACAGCCTTCGCCAGGGAGCAGCTGGCAGCGGTACGAGCGGCCTGCTCCGACGCCGTGGGCCGTCCCGTCGACTGGGACACGGTGCCGCCCGGCGAGGAGGAGGACAGCGGGAAGAGCACCTTCGCCGATTTCCTGGCAGGCACCGGATGCCTGGTGGCGGTCCTCGCGTTCCTCGCGATCTGGGTGAACGGACTCATCGCCCTCTTCGACTGACCCGGACCGCCGGGGCCCGTGGGGGCGCCGATCCGGTCCGCAGGGACCGCCGCCTCGCGGCCCACCCGCGCGTCGCACCGGCTCGGGAAATCCACTGCCCGGTTGCCAAAGCGCGGTGATAGGCATCCGGAGTGCACAACACTCTGGAGTTCCCCGACCTGCTGCGACTGATCGACGATCGCTCGACGGCCTTCCGCGCCGCGGTCGCCGACGCGCCCGGCCTCGAGGCGCAGGTGCCGACCTGCCCCGAGCGGACGCTGTTCGACCTGGTGCAGCACCTGGGCGAGGGGCGCCGTGCCTGGGCCGCCGCCGTCGTCGCGGGGCCTGCCGCCGCCAAGTCCGCGGCAACGGACGTCCCGGCGGCGCCTCGGGAGCGCGAGGTCCTGTCGGCCTGGTCGGCGGAGTCCACGGAGCAGCTGCTGGACGCGCTGCGGGAGGTCGGCCCGGACCGCGGTTGCTGGATGTGGTGGGGTGCCTCCCAGTCGCCGCGGACCACGGGTGCCGTCGCCCGGCACCAGCTCCAGGAGATCGCGCTGCACGCTTACGACGCCCAGGTCACCGCGGGTGCCCCGCAGCGGCTGCCGGACGAGGTGGCGCTCGACGGGGTCGAGGAGTTCTTGTTCACCTGCGTCGCGACGACGAGCGCCTGGCCGCACCGGCCCACCGCCTTCGACTTCCACGCCGCCGAGGGGCTCTCCTGGCGCCTCACGGTCGACGGCGACGGCGCACGCTCCACCCGTCTCCCCGTGCCCGGCACGACGCCCGCCGCCGTCACCGGCGAAGGCCCGGAAGCTTCCGGCGTCTCCGTCCGAGGCACAGCCAGTGAGCTGGTCCTCTTCCTGTACGACCGTATCCCGGCGGGCTCCCTGCGGATCGACGGAGACGCGGGGCTGCTCGACCTGCTCCGCGCCTGGGAGCCGGAGGAGCAGGACGGGACGAGGCGCCGCTGACGACGGTTCACGACGGGGTGTTCCGGGGCCACTCGGGCAGCGGGAACGAGTGCCACCCCCGTCGGGTGGCGTCCGAGGTCAGAGGTCGGGGCGGGAGTGACCGGGGCGCGGCCCACCGCGCGGCACCAGACTCGGCGGGCCGGTCGGTGGTCGCGGACACCGGTGCCTGTCCCCGTGACGGTGGTGCGTCCTTCTCGCCCGTGGCGTCACAGGCGGTCGGGAGGACGGCCACCGACGCCGCGAGTGCGACGTCGGCCACCCGTGCGGATCCCCGCCCTGCCGTCTCCCCTCACGAGGTGCGCGGGGGTGGCCGGAAGCGCCGCCCACGCGCGGGTGCTACAGCAAGTGGTCCGCGTCGCCCGCCTTGATGCCACGGATGAGGGCGCGAAGCGCTTCCCGGCTGTCGGTGAGGGGGCGGTCCTCCTGCCCGGCCACGGCGATGTAGGCGTTGCCTCGGGTGTCTGTGCCGAGGCGGAAACAATTGTTTCCTTCACCGCAGAACGGTTCTTCCCATTCGATGCCAGTCATCGAGGCTCCTCAGAGTTCACGGGCAGCGCTGTGAACAAGGTCGCGTGAGGCCGCCGGGTCCAACGCGGCGTTGTCCATCCAGTTCAGGTGGGAACGGTACTTGGTGAGTTGCGCCTCCGCACCGGTGAAGTCAGGGCCATGCGCAGAGTCCAACTGCACGGTGTCGAGTTCCGGCACCTCCCCGTCCGCGTACAGCAGTGCGTGCCCCGCGCCCGGGAAATCCCCGGCACCGGTGGGGATGATGCGTACATCGACGTCGGGTCGTTCCGACTGCTCGGCCAGGTAAAGGAGTTGGTGCCGGGTCGCTTCGGTTCCGCCGTAGGGCATGCGCAGCGCGGCTTCGTGGACATAGGCGACGTAGGGGAGCGGCCGGGGCCGGTCGAAGACCTGCCGACGCTCCATGCGATGGGCCACGCGCAGCTCCACCTCCAGTCGACTGAGCGGCGGGAGTACGGCCGCGAAGACCGCGCGGGCGTACTCCTCTGTCTGGAGCAGGCCAGGCACATGCATGACTTGTGCGGTCCGCACCCGCGTGGCATGCCACTCCAGCTCGGCGATGTCCAGCAGCCCTGCGGGCAGTGAGCCCCGGTAGTGCTCCCACCATCCGCGCTCCCGGTGCTCGGCCATGGCTACCAGCGCGTTGACGTACCTTTCGTCCGAGCAGGCGTAATTGCAGGCGAGGGTTCGGATGCGCTCCGGCGAGAAGGGGCGGATACCCGACTCCATGTTGGACAGCCGGGTCCGGTCGATGCCGAGCAGCCCAGCCGCATACTCCGTGCTGGCTCCTGCCGCGAGGCGCATCTTGCGCAACTCGGCTCCCAGTCTCTTCTGCCGCACCGTCGGCGTGCTTCGTGTCGGCATACCGCTCCCTTGTCGTGCCGTGCCGGGCATCAGTCTGCTGTTTATCACCTCGGGCACGCATCCACCTCGGGGGTAATTATCTCCGTTTCCTTGGACACTGTGACTCCCTTGGCTCTACTGTCGGTGACAGGTCAGTCACGAACCGCTGCCGTACCGGAAGTGCATCACGCGTGCCCGCCCGCATCCTCCTGCCCTGGGAGGGCGGTCGCGCGTCAGGGAGACAGGCCACCGGACGGCGGACCAGCACACCCGTATCCCCAAGGGAGTTGCCATGCCCCTGCTCGCCACCGCGTGCCACGTCCCGGCCTTCTCGGACGCGCCGTCGGCGCCCCCGTCCCCGGAAACCCTCGCCTACAGCCTCACCCTCCCCGCCTCCCCGCACAGCCCGGCCGTCGTACGCGCCGCGACCCGCACCGTCCTGCGGGCCCACGGCCTGGACGGCATGACCGACGCGGTGGTGCAGGTGGTGAGCGAACTCACCGCCTGTGCCTGCGGTTTCGCACCCACGGCGGAGGTGTACGTATCGCTGCGCTACCGGGACGGCGCCCTGCGTGTGGTCCTCCACGACGCCCACCCCCGCCACACTCACCCCCGCCTCGCCGTCGCCTGCGACACCCGCCGCCGGGCGGCCCTGCGTGTACTGGACCGCGTGGTCCGGGCGTGCGGCGGCGACTGGGGTTTCGGGGACGCCCGCGAACCGGGCGGCGGCACCCGTATGTGGGCGGTCCTGCCCCGCGCCGGAGCATCCGGTTACACCGCGACGACCGGGACGCGTGAGTGAACCAGGCCGGCGGTCGAGGCGGCCGGGCCCGGCCCGTTCCGCGCGACACGGGGAGCCGACCCCGCGGGATGCTGTCGGCGGCGGACCTCTCGCACGTACTGATGGGAGCGAAAGTCCCAGCGACACGCCGCCCGCGCGTTGCTCTGCCGGGACATTCGCACCAATCGCGATCCGGGACACACGTCCGAGGAGACCCGGGTGGTGCAGGTGGTGACCATCGACGACCTCGGCTTCTCGCACGCCACCCAGGTGGCGAAGATCGCCTGTTACCGCACCAGAACGGGCGTCGGCGCTCTCACGGTGGTGTCGTCCATGATGTCGAGGTCCGATCCGCGGGTGGGGGCGGCGCCGTGCCGGTGTCGGTCGCACCGCCGGGTGACTTCTTCACTTCGGCATCTGTCCGTCAGGGCTCCGTGCGGGGGAAGGAGACTTCGACCCGGCGGTTCTTCTTGCGGCCGGCCTCCGTGGAGTTGTCGGCGATGGGGTAGTCCTCGCCGTAGCCGCGGACCTCGTAGGTGATGCCGGCGTCGTTCAGGGTCTGGGCGAGGAGTTCCTGTACGGCGGTGGCACGTTGCCTGGACAGGACGTCACCGTGGGCGGAGGAGCCCAGGTTGTCGGTGAAGCCGAAGACGCGGACCCTGCCGGCGTGCTGGTTCCTGATCTCCTCGGCGATCCCCGCGACACGGGCCTTCGCCTCGCCGCCGAGCTTCGCGCTGTCCTTGCCGAACAGCACCTCGGCCTGGAGCGCGAAGGTCACGTTGGTGTTGGTGTCCTCGCGGCGCTCGTCACCGCTCTGGTCCTCGACGACCGACTTGATGTCCAGCACCTTGGTCTGCGCGAGCGTGGCCCCGTCCGGGAGCTTCAGGTCGGGGTCGTTGGGGTCGACCTTGACGGGGGCGGTGGCGGTGTCTTCGGTGCCGGGAGGGCGGGGCGGGTCGTCGTCGGCGTGGGCGGTGGCGGCGCCGTAGAGGTTCGTGGCGAGGAGGAGGGTGGCGGTGGTGAGGGCCAGGGTGAGGCGGGGGGTCGGGGTCATGGTGGGCCTCACCCGGAGATGGAGATGGTCGCGCTGGCGAAGGTGGGCAGTTGGAAGGTGACTTCCGTGGCCTCAGACGGCGGAGCGGGGAACTGCATGAAGACGGGCACCGAAGCGCCGGGATCGATCCTCGGAATGTTCGTGGTCGTCAGGGGCCGACCATCAGTGTCCCGCAGCACGTAGTACCGCTTCTTGCTGGCGGAGTCCACGAGGGTTGCCCCACCGAGCGAGCCACCGTGTCGCACGACCTCCGTTTCGTTTCCTCTCGTCTCGATCGGAACACGTGTCGCCTTTGCGCCGTCGTTCTTGATCTCCCCGCTCACAGTGACGAACCCGCCCGCGTCCCTGGTCGCGGAGCCGACTTTGAGGACCAGACCGTTCTGCCCCTTGAGCTCAGCCATGGGCGCGTCCGTGCCCTGCTGTGCGCTGGGCCCCGACTTGTTTCCTGACGTGGCACTCGCCGAAGCCTGAGGCTTCTTGTCATCACCGCCTCCGGAACCACACCCGGCTACCCCGAGGGCCAGTACCGCCGCAATGGTCAGTGCGGCCATCCCCCGGGGGGCCTTCGTCGTGAACCGAATACTCATGACTCCGCTTCCTTCATCATTCGTCGTTTGTTTGTGAGTCGGCGAGATGGACGTCGAACAGATCCTCGGGGTTAGGTAGGTTCACGAGATCGTCCAGCTTGAGGTCCCAGTTCTCACCGTCCTCACAGGACAGCTTGAGCAGCACCTCGCCTTCGGGCTCCTTGGCGGGTTCATCGAATGAACAGCGTGCTTCTATGACGGCGGTCGCGGACTCCGTCGCCTTCCGGTTCTCCGTGCCTGGCACGATCGTGTCTCCGACGGTCCCGTTGGTCTCAGCGACGACCGTGTAGCCCAGGGGGCCGTCCGGTTGACAGTCCACCGTCGCGTCATTCCGTGCCGCCAATTGGTGTGCGCGCCAGCAGCCGCTGGGTACCGCTACGTTTCCCTCGAATATGTCCAGCCAGGATTCCGGCTTCCGGATGTTCGCAACCCACTCGTCCGTGAGTCGGTCTCGGGTTTCCAGCGCTGCTGCGAGCGCTGCGGCGTCCGCCGCCGTCTGAGCTTCGCTACGGGTCGCCGCAGCCTGACCGACCGCGAAGTACGCAAGCGCGAGAAAGAGCAGACCCGCCACCGCCGCGATGTAGATGGGGAAGGCCTGCCCTGCGTCGGCACATACGAGTCCTCGCCTCAGCCGATGACCTCGTCGATCTTGGCAGTGATCGCGTTGTAGATCGTGTTGCCGATGTCCGTCCCCGTGATCGCCAGGACGATGGCCACGACCACCGCGATGATTCCCAGGTACTCCACCGCCGTCTGTCCCCTGTCGTTGCGGGCGGTGCGGGTGCGCAGGTGGGCGGTGGTGGTGCGGAGCCAGTTGTTCATGGGGTTCCCCTCCAGGGTGGACGTGTGCTGTGGGTCGGTCCGTCGAGGGCGTGCCAGGTCCGGCCACCTGGTGGTGGCCCCGGAGCGGTGGGCGCCGGTGGAGTCTGGTCATGCGAACCTCGGCCTGTCGGGAGTACCGAACAACGACTGTCCCACAACTGATTGCACGTGCGAAAGGTTTTGCAGAGAAGAGGCCCAACAGGGCTTCCTAAAGCTGGTTCTTGACGGCATCGTTTCGTGTGCAGGCGCACTCTCCTGGTAGACGCTCGCCCCCTCCCCCGGCCATGTGTTCGGCATGTCCGCCTACTCCCCCGTGATCGTGCCGAAGTCGGTGCCGGAGCCGAGGATCAGGCCGGCGCCGAGCAGGATCATCGTGGCCGGGACCATGAACGTCGTGATCATCATCGTGGCCTTGGGGACGGCGCGGGCGGCCTTGCGGCGGGCGTTCTGGGCGTCCGTGCGGCGCATGTCCTTGGCCAGGGAGACCAGGGTGTCCACGATGGGGGCACCCAGTTCCTCGCCCTGCTGGAGTGCCGTCACGAACATCGCCACCTGCTCGGAGTCGTTGCGGCGGCGCAGCTCCGCGAAGGCCTGGCGGCGGCTCATGCCGAGGTCCATCTGGCGCAGGGTGATGCGCAGTTCGTCGGCCCAGGGGCCCTCGTAGCGCATCGCGACGCGGTCCAGGGCCTGGCGGAAGCCGAGGCCGGCGCTGACCACGACGGCCAGGACGTCGAGGAAGTCGGGGAGCGTGCGTTCGATGACGTCCTTGCGGATGCGGATCGCCGACCAGATGCCGACCTCCGTCCAGAACGCCCCGAAGGCGAGCAGGAGGAGAGCGACCACGTACTGGCCGCGCAGGAGGAAGACCAGGAAGCCGACGGCGCCCAGGAAGCCGTAGACGGCGCGGCGGGCGGCGTAGCGGTCGATGGTCAGGCCGCCGGGGTTGCCCGCGAGGTCGATGCGGCGGCGGTACCTGGCGACCAGGGCCGGGCCCATGAGGCGCAGTACGGCGGGGGCGTAGCGCATGCCCAGGCGGTCGATCAGGGAGTCGACGGTGCCGGTGCGGGTGGAGCCGACCTCCAGGGCGAGGGCGAGGTCGCCGGGGAGTTTGGCGTCGGCGCGGTACATGCGGATGCCGGCGAAGACGCCCCAGACGCTCAGGCCCATGACCAGTGCGAGCAGCAGTCCCATGTCTTCTCCTCCTTCCTCGGGCTTCCTCAGACGTCGATGCGGGACAGGCGGCGGATGAGGACGAAGCCGACGGCGTAGAGGCCGAAGGCGGTGACGACCGCGATCTGGCCGGCCGGGGAGCCCGTCATGCGTTCCAGGGCGCCGTCCTTCACCCCGTTCATCAGGAACAACGAGCCGACGCCGAGCACCGGCACGGCGTACGACGTCATGCTGACCTGGGACAGCTGGGTGCGGACCTCGCGCCGGGTCTCCTTGCGTTCCTCCAGCGTCTCCGTGAGGTTGCGCAGCGCGCCGACCACCTGGCCGCCCGCCCGGTTGGACAGGACGAGGGTGGTGACCAGGACGACGAGTTCGCGGGAGGGGAGGCGGTCGGCGAGTTCGCCGAGGGCGTCGTCCATGGAGGAGCCGAGGGCCAGTTGGTCGGCCACCTTGCCGAGTTCCTCGCCGGCCGGGGCCTCCAGCTCCTCGGCCGCCATGCCGATGGCGGTGCGCAGGGCGAGGCCGGCCTGGGTGGCGTTGGCGAGGATGCGGGCGAGTTCGGGGAGCTGGTTGATGAACTTCTCGATGCGTTTCTGGCGTTGCCAGGTGAGGAACTGCATCGCCGCCCAGACGCCCAGCAGGCCGGCGATCGGGCCGAAGAACGGTGCCAGGGCGGCCTGGCCGATCAGCCACAGGCCCGCGACCGTGGCGAGCAGGGCGGCGAAGAACTCGCCGGGGGTGATGTCCAGGCCGGTCGCGGCCAGGCGCAGTTCCAGCTTTCTGCCGAACCCGGTGCGGCGCAGGCGGCGGTCCAGGGTGCGGAAGTGGCGTCTGCGACCGGCGGGCGGGAGCTGCCCGGCGGCGGAGAGGCGGTCGACCAGGGCCTCGCGCTGGGCCTTTCCGGCGGCGTAGGAGTGCAGGCCCAGGACCGCCAGGGTGCAGGTCAGTAGTGTGACGCCGGTGGTGAGCGTGACGAGCGTGTGCAGTTCCATCAGGGCGGTCCTACCTGGCTTCTCGGGTGGCGAGCTGTTCTGCGGAGTGGGCCACGCCGAAGGCCTGCGGGATGGGCTGGCTCGCCATGTACAGGCGGTCGGCGGTGCGGCGCGGCAGCGGGAAGTACTCGAAGGCGCCGTAGATGCGGCCGTCGGCGGCCATCGGCTGGGCGTTGAAGCGGGCGACCGTGGCCAGGCGGTAGGGCTCGCCGCCGTGGCTGGCCAGCAGGGCGATCTCGGTGATGCGGCGGACGCCGTCGGCGAACCGGGTGAGCTGCACGATGACGTCGACGGAGCTGTTGATCTGGTCGTGCAGGGCGACGAAGGGGATCTCGACGTCCGACATGGAGGCGAGGGTCTGGAGCCGCATCAGGGCGTCCTCGGCGTTGTTGGCGTGGACGGTGGCCAGTGAGCCGTCGTGGCCGGTGGACATGGCCTGGAGCATGTCCAGGGACTCGCCGCCGCGGACCTCGCCGACGACGATGCGGTCGGGGCGCATGCGCAGCGAGTTGCGGACCAGGTCGCGGATGGTGATGCGGCCCTTGCCCTCGACGTTGGGCGGGCGTGACTCCAGGCGGATCACGTGGGCCTGCTGGAGCTGGAGTTCGGCGGAGTCCTCGATGGTGATGATGCGTTCGGTCTCGGGGATCAGGCCGGAGAGGGCGTTGAGGAGGGTCGTCTTGCCGGTGCCCGTGGCGCCCGAGACGATGATGTTGAAGCGGGCCTGCACCAGTCCGGCCAGCAGGTACAGCATGTGCTCGTCGAGCGAGCCGAGGCCGATCAGCTCCTGGAGGGTGAAGGAGCGGGGGAAGCGGCGGATGGTGAGCGTGGCGCCGGTCAGGGACAGCGGCGGGATGATGACGTTGACGCGCTCGCCGGAGGGGAGGCGGGCGTCGACCATCGGGTTCGACTCGTCCACGCGGCGGTTGACGGTGGAGACGATCCGCTCGATGGTCTGCATCAGCTGGTCCTCGGAGGCGAAGCGGAGGGGGAGCCGCTCGACGCGGCCGCCGCGTTCGACGAAGATCGAGTCCGGTCCGTTGACCATGATCTCCGTGATGGAGGCGTCCTCCAGCAGGGGTTCGAGGATGCCGAGGCCGAGGGCCTCGTCCACGACCCGGCGGATCAGCTGGGAGCGCTCGACCGTGGACAGGACGGGGCCCTCGCGGCTGATGATGTGTCCGAGGACGCGCTCCAGCCGGGCCCGGCGCTCGGCCGTGGCGAGCGAGCTCATCTCCGCGAGGTCGATCTCCTCCAGGAGCTTGGCCCGGTAGGAGGCGACGAGGTGTCCGTCCTCGCCCCGGCTGCCGTGCTCCTCGGGTGCGTGGATGCGTGCGCGCAGGCTCATGCGTCCGGTGCTCCTTGCTCCTCGTTCACGACGTCACCCGTCCGCTCGGTGGTCGAGGGGCATCGTGGCGGTCTTCCGGGCGGGGCCGAAGTCCCAGCCGGGGACGACGGAGGGGATGTCGACGGTGGCGGTGACGGTGACCTCGTCGCCCCCTTCGGCGGCCCCGCAGACGGTCCCGTCGGCCAGCCAGTCGCTGACAGCCGTGGCGCAGGCCTCCTGGGCGCTCTCCTGGAGGGAGGCGCCGCGTGCTCCGGCCCGGGCGGCGGTGCCGGCCTGCTGGGCGGTGTAGGCGATGAGGCCGAGCTGTACGGCGGCCAGGGCGACGACGACCAGGATCGGGAGGAAGCCGAGGTACTCGATGGCGACCTGGCCCCGGTCCCTCGCGCGGGCGCGGCCACGGACGGAGTCGCGGGGGCGGACGGAGTACGGCATCTCAGTCGTCCTCCTCCTCGACGGCCCCCGCGTGCCCGTGCACGGTGAAGGGGAGGCCGACGGCGCCCGGGAAGAGGACGGGGACTTCGAGGCGCACGTCGGCCGTGACGTACCCGTTCGCGGTGGAGCAGTCCACACCGGCGCCCCCCTCCCAGGATCCCGGCAGCTTGTCCCGGCCGGCGTCCTGGCAGGCGCCCTGCCGCGCCCCCCGCTCTGCCGCCGTCGCCGCCCGTACCGCCTCGTCCGCAGCATTACCCGCGAGCGTGTACGTGTATCCCACGAGCACGAGCTGCCACAGCACCACCAGCGTGACGACGATCATCGGGATCATGCCGAGGAACTCGATGGTGACCTGGCCCCGGTCGCGGTCGCGGTGCCGGTCGCGGTGCCGGTCCCGGTACCGGGCGAGTGGGGCGAGTAAGCCGTGCGTCCTCATCCCCCACCGTCCTTCCGGCGCCGGAGGCTCGCCGAGCCCCGGTCGCTGCGGAACCGGCCGCCCTTCCGGCCGTCCGCGGCCGCCTTGACCAGTCCCAGCTCGCCCGCGAGGGCCCACAGGGCCTGCTTCACGGTGCTCCTGCCGTCGAGTTCGTGGACGCGGCCGGAGTCGACGGCGCCCTGGAGTTCCTTGAAGGCCGCGGGGACGGTGGTGGCGGCGACCGCCGTGCCGGTGATCCTGCGGACCAGCGGGGGCTGGATCTCGGTGGCGCGCGTGTGCCGGTTGACGACGACGGTCGTCTCCTCGGCCTTGCGGATCTGCAGCCGGTCCCACATCCGCACCGCCCGCTTGGCGCCCCGCACGGCGATCACGTCCGGGGTGGTGACCAGCAGTGCCGTGTCGGCCATCTCCACGGCCGCCGCGCCGGCCCCGCCGAGCTGGGCGCCGCAGTCGATGACGACGACCTCGTAGCGGGAGCGCAGGGCGCTGACGATCTGGCGGGCGGCGCGGTCGGTGACCTCCTCGCCGCGTTCGCCCTCGCCGGGGGCGAGCAGCAGGGCGAGGCCGGTGTCGTGGCGGAAGACGGCGTCGGCGAGGACGCGCGGGGAGATGTCGTTGATGGCGGCCAGGTCGACCACGGACCGGCGGAACTGGACGTCCAGGTAGGACGCGACGTCGCCGGTCTGGAGGTCCATGTCGACCAGGGCGGTGGCGCGGCCCGACGCCTGTGCGGCGAGCGCCAGCTGGACGGCGGTCAGGGTCGCCCCGACCCCGCCCTTGGCGCCGCTGACCGTGACGACGGTGCCGCCGGCGCCGGTGAAGACGTCGCCGCCGCTGCCGAGGTGCCGGCGTACGCCCACCGACCACTGGGCCACCGCCTGGACGCGGCTGGCGAGTTCCTCGTAGCCGAGCGGCAGGGCGACCAGGCCGCGGGCGCCGTAGTCCATGGCGGCCTGGAAGAGGCCGGGGCTCGCGTCGGAGGTGACGAGGATGACGCCGACGGCCGGGAAGCGCAGGGCGACCTCGCGGATCAGCTCCAGCGCCGGGACGGGGCCGATCCGCTCGTGCACCACGACGACCTCGGGCAGTTCGTCGACCGACTCGGCGGCCAGCCGGGCGAGGGTGTCGACGAGCTGGGTGGAGTCGGTCACCGGGGCGACCGGTTCGGCGTCGGGGAGCTGGCTGAGCAGGGTCGTGATGGACCGTACGGCGTCCGCGTCGCCGACTGCCGGGAGGATCCTCGTGGGCATGCGGGCCTCTCACTTGTCCTTCGCGAGTTCGTACGTACGGTCCTTGTCCGGGACCGTGGTGCCGCCGCCCGGCGCCACGAGCGCGAGCCGGACCCGCTGGGCGAACGACTCGGCGTAGGTGATGCGCTGGGCGTCGATGGTGGACAGGGCGAAGGTGATGGGGACCGCTTCGGTGGCCCGGCGGTCGCCGCTCTTGTCGCCGGGCTGGAGCGAGGTGAGTTCGCCGACGTCGATGACCTTGGCGTTCGTCACGATGATCTTGGACTGGTCGGGGGCGGTGTCGCGCTCGCCCTCGAAGGTGGCGTAGACGTTCACGGTGGCGCCGGGTGTGATCTTGCCGGCGACGCCGGTCGCCGCGTCGATCATGATGGCGACCTCCTGCTGACCGGGCTGGAGGGCGGGCTGGTCGACGATCATGTCGCTCTGGAGCAACGAACCCTTCTTCAGCGTCGTCACGGCGATCTTGCCGCGGATGCGGGAGAGGTCCGTGACCGCGTTCTCCGACAGCCAGCGCTCGGGCATCTCGATCTTCTCGAACTGGTCCGCACTGAGGGAGGTGTAGGGCGCCACCTCGCGCTTGACCTGGTACGCGGTGACCTCGGGGCCGACCTTGGACTTCACGTCGTTGACGACGGAGAGCACGCCGGCGAAGGCGCCGAGGGCGCAGAGGACCGACAGGATCAGCAGGATGATGCCGCGGCGCTGACGGGAGTTCATGGGCCGTGCAACCTCATTGGGGGAATCGGTTGTGCCGGATCGGGGGGGGCGGGGCGGTCCGGACGGGGCGGTCCGGACGGGACGGTCTGAGCGGGACGGCCTACCCCGTCAATGTGCGTCTGTTTCTGGTGGGTTCGCGACGGGCCCGGTGGCCCGGACCTGAACGGTCACCCGTGCCGGACGGGAGGCCGGGGTGATCGTCGTGAACGGGCGGTGTCGCGGAGCAGAACACGCAGCGGTCGCCGATGACCTCGATGCCGCACCAGTGGCAGGCGCTGCGCCGTACGGAGGTGACGAGCTGGTAGAGGACCGACAGGTCGGGCAGGAAGGCGCAGAACTCGGTCACCTTGCCGGTCCCCCACCACCCCGGCGACTCCGCCGGCAGCGGCACCTCGCGCACCCCCTGCACCTTCCAGGACGGGGCGAGGGTGCCGGTGACCCAGTCGGAGGCGAGCTGCCCCTTGGCCACGACCAGCGAGGTCCCGAAGTCGGGCCCGGTCAGGGCCGCGCCGGGGGCGATCCTCACCAACTGCGGTTCGGGATGCGCCACGACGCCGAACTGGCTGCCCGGCACCCACGACTTGGCGTGCGACTTGAGACCCACGGGCACGTGGTCGAGACGGGCGACGGAACCGAGCAGGGCGCCGGCGTGGATGTAGTGGGTGAGCAGCCGTCCCGCGGAGGCGAGGACGCCGGGACCGAGGTCGCAGGAGGCCAGCTGCCGTAACTGGCGGGCCAGGACCGCGAGTCCGAGCGGGGGCAGGGCCGGCCGGAACAGGGCGATCCGGTCGCTCTCCAGCAGGGACCGGACGGTGTGCAGCCGCCGCCCCACTCCCGGGGAGACGTCCTGCGGACTCACCACGATCACGTGCCCGTGCTGCTCGACCAGCGCCTGCATCTCGCCCAGCACCTGCTCCAGCGGACGCCGGTCGACGTCCTGGAGCACGACCGCGGGCACGGTCCGTTCGTCCTGCGGCGGCAGCGCCAGGCCGGCACCGGTCACGGCAATCGCAGTTGGCACGCGCGGCTCCCCGTCTCCCCTGCCCCTGGACCGGCCGCCACTCCCGCGACCCACCCGGACGACTTCACTGCGTGACTACGTGAGCACTGTATCCACGCGTCTATGGCCGGAGAACAGCGTTTCTGTACCTCAAGAGGAACTTACGGAGCACAAGAGGCGACAAAGCGGGGCAGTTTGCAACATCCGCATCTCCCCTCGCGAACGCCCCGCACACCGACGGTCGCCGCGCACGCCGCGCCCGATCGGTCCGCACCCACCCCTTGACACCCTCGATTGGTCTGGACCACCTTGTACGTCAACGGTGGCCACCGTGTACTTCCCGTTCCTCTCCCCACTCCCCCACCGGAGGCCCCAGTGGAACCCGTACACAGACGGCGCGGACGACGACGGAGGCGGACCGGGGCCGCGGTCGGTGCCGTGGCCGCCGCCCTGGCGCTCACCGTCACCGCCGTCGGCCAGGCGTCCGCCGCGGACGTCAACAACGCGAAGAACGCCGGTTTTGAAGCCGGCCTGAGCGGCTGGACCTGCTCCGCGAACAGCGGTACGACCGTCGCCTCCCCCACTCACGCCGGCACCGCCGCGCTCAGGGCGACGCCGAGCGGGCAGGACAACGCCCGGTGCGCGCAGACGGTCGAGGTGCGGCCCAACTCCACGTACACGCTGAGCGCCTGGGTCCAGGGCGGGTACTCCTACCTGGGCGTGACCGGCACCGGGACGACCGACGTGTCGACCTGGACGCCGGACGCGGCCTCCTGGAAGCAGCTGTCGACGACCTTCACGACGGGTTCCTCGACGACCTCCGTGTCCGTGTACACGCACGGCTGGTACGGGCAGTCGGCGTACTACGTCGACGACGTGTCCGTGTACGGCCCCGACGGGGGCGGCGGCAGCCAGGAGCCCGAGCCGACGGTGCCGGCCGCGCCGGCCGGTCTGCGCGTCTCCGGTACGACGTCCTCCTCCGCGTCGCTGGCCTGGAACGCGGTCTCCGGTGCCACCGGTTACAGCGTCTACCGCGACGGTACGAAGGTGACGGCCGTGACCGGCACCTCGGCGACCGTGACCGGCCTCGCGGCCTCGACGTCGTACTCCTTCCAGGTGACGGCGACGAACGCGGCCGGTGAATCCGCCAAGTCGGCGGCCGTGACGGCCCGCACGACGGAGTCCGGCGGCAGCGGGGGCGACGTGCCCGAGCACGCCGTCACCGGGTACTGGCAGAACTTCGACAACGGCGCCGCCGTCCAGAGGATCTCGGACGTCTCCCCGCAGTACGACATCATCGCCGTGTCCTTCGCGGACGCCACGACCACGCCGGGCGCCGTCACCTTCAACCTCGACACGGCCGGGCTGGACGGCTACACCGTCGACCAGTTCAAGGCGGACATCCGCGCCAAGCAGGCGGCCGGGAAGAAGGTCATCATCTCCATCGGCGGCGAGAAGGGCACCGTCTCGGTGAACGACTCCGCCTCTGCGACCAACTTCGCGAACTCCGTCCACTCCCTGATGCAGACCTACGGCTTCGACGGCGTCGACATCGACCTGGAGAACGGGCTCAACCCGACGTACATGACGCAGGCCCTGCGCGCCCTGTCGGCGAAGGCCGGTCCGGGCATGGTCCTCACCATGGCGCCGCAGACCATCGACATGCAGTCGACGTCCGGCGGGTACTTCCGGACGGCGCTGAACGTGAAGGACATCCTCACCGTCGTCAACATGCAGTACTACAACAGCGGTTCCATGCTGGGCTGCGACGGCAAGGTGTACTCCCAGGGCACGGTCGACTTCCTCACCGCGCTGGCCTGCATCCAGCTGGAGGGCGGCCTCGACCCGTCCCAGGTCGGCCTCGGTCTGCCGGCCTCCACCCGCGCGGCGGGCGGCGGCTACGTGGCCCCGAGCGTCGTGAACAACGCCCTCGACTGCCTGACCAAGGGCACGAACTGCGGCACCTTCAAGCCGCCGAGGACGTACCCGTCCCTGCGGGGCGCGATGACCTGGTCCACCAACTGGGACGCGACGGCGGGCAACGCCTGGTCGAACGCGGTGGGCGCGCACGTGCACGCCCTGCCGTGACCCGTCCGGTCCGGCATCCGCCCCCGCCCGTGATCGACCACGGGCGGGGGCCCGCCGTCTCGGCGACCACCGTCGCGGCACCGGCGTCGGCTCCGGCGTCGGTGCCGGTGCCGGCCACGGCTCCGACGCCGTGATCACACCGGCTCCGCTGGGATCACCCCGCTGCGGCTGCCTCCCCCAGGCGGACGAAGGCGAGGATGTCGGGGACCGCTTCGCGCAGGCTCCCGAAGTGGCGGTGCACGCCGGCCACCGCCACTTCGGCGTTGACCCCCCACACCGTCATGCCGGCCCGCAGCCCCGCCTCGACCCCGGAGGGGGCGTCCTCGACGACCAGGCAGTCCTCGGGCCGGGCACCGAGCTGCTCGGCGGCCAGCAGGTAGGGCGCGGGCGACGGCTTGCCCTCCTCCACCGCGGCGGCGTCGACGACGACGCGCGGGAGCGGCAGGCCCGTCCGGGCGAACCGTCCGCGCACCCGGTGCTCGTAGTTCGAGGTCACCAGCGCCCACGACGACGCCGGCAGGGTGTCCAGCAGCTCCGACGCACCGTCGAAGGCCGCGTAGACGCCGGACCGGACGTCCTCGTCCTCCAGTTCGTGCAGCGAGGCCAGGCACTCCGCCGGGTCCCGTTCCGGAGCCACCTGCGCGAAGGTCTCCACCGGCCGTGTGCGCAGCGCCACCCGGTAGACCTCGTCCGCGTCCAGCCCGTACCGCTCCGCCCACGTCTCCCAGACCCGGCGCTGGTTGTCCACGGCGTCGATCAACGTACCGTCGACGTCGAAGAGGACGTACTTCCTGGGCCCGGGCCGCACAAGCTCACTAGTCACGCCGTGATCATGCCAGGAAGCCCTGAAGACCGTTCACGGGACGGCCCTCGGGGTATCCGCCGACCACCTGCTGTGACGCTCGCGGGGAATCCCGTGTGAAACATTTCCCGCGCCCCACCGCATCGATGAGGTGAAGGCGGCACCGGGCGAGCAGGGGGACACGGCGTATGTGGCTGGGGCGGGCGGACGACTACGCCGAGTTCGCGGGGGCGCGGGCCGGGCATCTGTACCGGTCCGCGTGTCTGCTCACCGCCGGGGACACGCATCTGGCCGAGGACCTCGTCCAGGAGACCCTCGGGCGGCTGTACGTCCACTGGGGACGCGTGTCCCGGGCCGAGAACCCGGCCGCGTACGCGCAGACCGTGCTCACCCGGACGTTCCTCGCCCACCGGCGGCGGCGCAGCAGCGGTGAGCGGGCGATGGACGTGTTCCCCGACCTGCCGGGCGCCGCGGACGGGGACGCGCCGCTGCGGCTGACCCTGCTGGCCGCGCTCGCCCGGCTGCCCGCCAAGGACCGGGCCGTCATCGTGCTGCGGTACTGGGAGGACCGCTCCGTCGAACAGACCGCCGATGTGCTCCACGTCAGCTCGGCGGCCGTGCGGACGCGGTGTTCGCGGGCGCTCGGCCGGCTGCGGGAGCTGCTGGGCGAGGACCTCGCGGAGTACGCCAGCCCCTGACGGCCTCTCTCTGCCCCACGCCTGTCATCTCACCACTGTCGAAAGGGTGGTTCGCCATGCCCGAAAGCCAGCACCAGGATCCCTTCGAGGACCGGCTCAGCTCCGCTCTGCGCGATGCCGGTGACAGCTTCGACGCCGACCGGGCCGCGCTGGCCGCCGGTGGGCGGGCCCGGGGGCGCCGGGCCCGGCTGCGGCGGCGGGCCGGTGTGCTCGGCGGGGCGGCCGGGATCGCCCTGGTCGGCGTCGGCGGGGCGCTGCTGCTGCCGGGCGGCGGTGCCTCCACCGGAGCGCGGGGGGCGACCCCGGCGGCTCCGGCGGCCCCGCCCAGCGCCACCGCCGCGAGCCCCGCACCCGCCCCCTCCTTCTCCGGCGGCGACCTCATCGAGGCCCTCAAGGAGCTGTTGCCCGAGGGCGAGGTCAGCGGGGAACAGGCGCAGGGCACCGACCCGGGGCTGCCCCCGTACGCCCGCGTCGTGTTCGACGACAGCCGGGGCGCGGCGGCCGTCGGCATCAGCCTCGGCCGGGTGGAGCCGGGCAGCGGGAGCGTCCGTGACCTGACGACCTGCCCGGACAAGGCCCTGGTCGCGTACGACGCCTGCACCACCAGCCGGCTGGCCGACGGCTCGGTGCTCATGGTGTACCAGGGCTACGAGTATCCCGACCGGCGCGTGGACACCAAGTGGTGGTCGGCGGAGCTGGTCACGGCCGAGGGGCAGCACGTCTCCGTGAACGAGTGGAACGCACCGGCGGAGAAGGACGCCGCCGTCACGCGCCCGCAGCCGCCGCTGTCACCCGCCGAGTTGCGGAAGATCGCCACCGCCGACGTGTGGCGCCGGGCGGTGGACGCGATTCCCGCGGACCCGAAGGCGGCCAAGGCGAAGGCGAAGGCCTCCGCGTCCTCGACGTCGAGCCTGATGCCCGAGGCGTCGGGTCCGGCGATCGGCAAGACGCTCGTCTCGCTGCTGCCCGACGGGGTCGACGTCGTCTCGCGGGGCGAGCAGGAGACGGGATACGCGTACCTCGTCCTCGACGACGGCAAGGGCAGGAGCCTCGTCCAGATCAACGTGCAGCCCGACATGCGGGACGCCGCCGGCCAGCTCTACGGTGACGCCGAGCCCCGTCCCGACGGCACCCTGGTCGCCACCTCGCAGGGCCCCGGAGAGAAGGGCGGCGCCGGGGTCGTGATGTGGACCGTCGACACCATGCGGCGCGACGGCCTCCGCGTCGTGGTCAGCGCCTTCAACACCGGCGCCCAGCACGAGGACGCCACCCGTGACGCCCCCGCGCTGACCATGGAGCAGTTGGAGGAGATCGCGCTCAGCCCGACGTGGGAGCGGGTGCGCTGATCCCGCCCGACGGGCCCAGGAGAACTCCGGTCACGGCCGGCCCCGGACCCGCTTCGCACAGCCGACCGACGAGTACCGGGCCACGGTCCGTCCGGTGCCGGTCGGCGGTGGCATCCCGTTCTTCCCCGGACGCGGGCGCCGGATGGGTCCCGGACTCGTCCGGTCCCGGGAAGAACGGGCCGGACGGTGACGCGGTGGTGGCCCCCGGTCATGCCGAGGACAGCTGTTCCGCTATCTCCTTGATCCAGGCGCTCTTCTTCTCCGGGTCGTCGAGGGAGACGACCCACTCCTCCTGGCTGATCCCGTGGTGGGTGGGGCCTGCTTTGAGAGCGATGAGAAGGGCTCTGGCCGAGTCACGCATCTCGGCCGTCGTGTCCGCGTTGACGCTCGAGCCCGCCGCCAGGCCGTAGATCTTGCGTGCCATGGCCTGGCGTTCACCGTTCTCCACCTTCTTCCAGAACTTCAGGGCCTCCTTCAGCGCGTCCTCGCGGGAGGCGGGCTTTGCGTCGGTCTCGCCCTCCGCCCAGCGTTCGGGGTGGCGGGCCCCGTCGTAGCGCTTCATGCCCGCGCGGCCCGCCTTGTAGGCGGTGACGCCGAAGATGAGGCCGGCCGCACCCGCGGCGAGGCCCCAGCCGACCGGGTTGCTCGCCAGTCCGGCTCCTCCCGCCGTGGCGGCGACCGCCGTCACGATGCCGCCCGCGGCCTTGGTGGACTCGCCCACGGCGGTGAACGCCTGCTTGCCCATCTTGTTGCGCTGCTTACCGAGCGCGTACTCGTGCACCGTGGTGAACGTGCTCGCTTCTTCGTTGTACCGTGCGGCGTACCGGACGTCGTCGGCGGCGTCCCGGGCGGCGCCCATCGCCGCCCAGGCCACGTCGATCGCGGCGGAGACGCGCTCGATCCGGTCCTCGCCCTCGTGGTCCCACTGGGCACCCAGCGCTTCGTACGCCTCGTCCGCGGCCCGTTTGGCGTCCTTCCGGGCCTGGTCCAGCAGGGCCAGTGCCCTCTCGTCGAAGGGGTCGGGCTTCTCGAGCCCCTTCAGCGCACGGTACTTGCGGGCCGTCAGGCCGGTGCGGATCGCGGCGCGGCCTCCCTTCACCGCGCCCATGACAGAGGAGCCGATACCGCTCGCCTCGGCCACCGAACCGGCGTTCAGCGCCTTCTGGGTCTTGGTCAGTTCCTTGGCGATACCGAGGGCGTAGTTCCCCGCGCCGGCGGCGCTGACGACCGCGTCGGTCGCCTTGGTGTTGAATTTCTTGGCCGCCACGTGGTGGGCGGCCCCGTTCTTGTGCTTCTTGGCGTCCTTCCTGGCCTTGAGCGCCTCCATGCCGCTGAGCATGGCGCCGGCGGTCTCCGCGGCCAAGTTCTCCGACGCGGCGGCGGTGCCCGAGGCGCCGGTGGAGTGTTTGAGACCGTCGCTGGCCGTGGCGGAGGCCTGCTGGGAGAAGCCCGCGTTGGCGGGGACGTGGGCGCCCTTGACGAAGGTGTCGATGAATTCGAGATTCTTCTTGACCTTGTCGAGGATCGCGGTGATCCGTTCGCGGTAACTCTTCGGCGCAGCAGGGGCTTTGCCGTTCTCCGGTGCTTTCTCCTCCGGCGCCTTCCCCTCCGCCGTGTCCCTGGCACGCTGCACCGCCGCGGTCGTGGCTCGGTTGCCGGCGCTGGACTGGAGCCCGAGGAGGGCGCGTTCCGCCGGGTTCCCGGACGGGCTCCCGGTCCGGCTCCGGTCCCGGCGCTGCCGGGCCGACGTCAGGGCGGCCACGGACTGCCGAGCCGAGGTGCGGTGGGCGGGGGCGCTCATGGACGTACCTCTCCTGTGCCGGACCGGGCGAGGAGAACGTAGCCCGGCTCGGCCAAGAGAAGGGGAACGGAGGGGAAATTCTTCACGGGCGGCGCGGAAGGCGCCGGGGCGGTTCCCCTCGGCCGTGGGCGCCCCCCCCCCCGCCCCGGGGGGGGGGGGGGCCCCCGGGGCCCCCGGGGGGGGCAAAACCCCCCCCCCCGGGGGGCCCCCCCCGTGTTAG
>NZ_JBIWJA010000004.1:0-343983 GCF_044764905.1 Streptomyces sp. NPDC093586
CGAGCACGGGTGCCCTGGGCGAGCCAGCGGTGAATCCTCTGCTCGTTTCCGGTCACCACCTGCTGGGTGGCCCAGTGAGCGGTTCTCCGGTCGGGGTAGGTTGCGGATCTGGTCAGCAACGGTTGTCACCTCTCATCGTGGATCGAAGGACCAGATCAGCCCGACTTCCTCACGGGACACCCAGAGGAGCCCCAAGTCCCAGGCGTACCGACTGATCGGTGAGCAGCTCGAGATCTGCTGATAGAAGTCGAGGGACGCGCCGCCTCCCCAGGTGTTCGTGAAGAACCGGGTCCCGTCGGAAAAGCGCGTGAGGATCACCCTGGCGTGCTTCTCCATTTCAGCCCGCTGTGCGGGAGAACGGGGGTCCTTGGAGACATCGAGATCGATGGTGGCCAGCAGCACGAGGAGCCGCACCACCGCCGAACGCGGAATCTCCCTGAGCCGGCCTCGCCATTCCGCCGCACCCGCCTCGTCCACGGGCGGGAGGACAAAGGGGTAGGCCGGGTCGTCCTCCCTCTCCTCCTCGCCCTCGTCGGGATCGATGGTCCGCCAGGCCCGGGGATCCGCCGTCTCGCCCCGCATGACCGAGGCAACATCGTGCAGCCAATCCTCTCGCGTACGGGGACCGGCGGCGACAAAGGTGTACCGACGGTCGTACATCTCCACCGCCGACCACCAGGAGTCGGCATCCAAGGGCGCCGGCGTCCCGTTCTCATCGGGCATCGTTCCGTAGACCATCCAGATCTCGCTCATACGGGCATCGAGGTGAACACCAGGTAGGGCGGATCGAGGCTCGGATCACGCATGAGCCGCAGGGACACGCCCTTGGTGTCGTGCCCCTCCGAAAGCTTGCTGCCGTCGTAGGTGACACCCCTGCCGGTCACGGCGTCACCGGCGAGAGGCCCTTGCAACGGTACGGAGTCGGTCGTGACGGTGATGGACATGTCCGGCGGGTCTCCCGCCAGCCACCGGTCGATGTCGTCGCTGTTGTCACGCAGGCAGTATTGCGTGAACCGTTGCGCGGCCTCGACATCGGCGTAGGTCGATGCCGTCGGAATCTTCGGCTCACCATTCGCTTTGCTCTCGTCTCTCATCCGCTGCAGCAATTGCTCGTCGGTCTTGCCCACGTGCTTGTCGAGGGTATGTCCGTTCCCCATCCCTTCCGCCGCGGCGAGGTCCACCGAGTACCTGTACGGGAACCGGCTCTCCGGCAGTTGCCAGCTGTGCTCCTTCGTGAACTCGTTCAGGGAGCGCGCGCCGAAACCCTGCGCCCGTGCCCGTTCCGCCTGGAACGTGGGCACGCTCAGGAGCGCCTCGTCGAGCTCGAACTCGAGCATGGCCAGTTTGCCCGCGGCATCGCCGAACGCCTCGTGATAGGCCCCGACCGCCGCGTCCATGGCCTCCTTGTCCATGTGGGACCGGAAGGTCAGGACGACTTCCGCGACCACGAGCCCGACCGCGAGCCTGGTGAGTTCGAAGGGGTCGAGGCCCGTGGTCAGGTCCTTCACCGTCTTGTCCGCGGCCTCTTTGGCCAGGCGCGTGGTGGTTTCCGTGGTCTTCTGGCCCACGTCGGCCAAATCGTCGAAAAGCTTCTGAATGGTGTTCGCGCTCTTGTCGAGGACCTCGATGATGGGGCGCCTGGTGGCGGGGTCCATTTTCCCGTGGGTCTTCCAGCTCCGGGCACCCTTCTTGGGTGTCACCTCGGCCCGCTGGTCACGGACTTTCCCCCATGCCGTGGTTCCCCAGATCGTCTGGCAGAAGGCATTCATCGCGGCCTGCCATTCACCGTTGCCTGTGGGGTCGGTGATGTAGGAGATCGCGGCCGTGAAGTCGTCCGCCGCCTTCTTCACGCCTTTGGATGCCTCCCGCCACGCCCCGGCGATGTCGCGGAACTCCTCTTCCTTGACGCCCGGCGTGATCTCGTGGACACGGCCGAGCCTCAGCCCTTCGTCGACCACGGGCTTCATGATGAACATGAGGAAATCCGGAACCTCCCCGAGGATCCCGGATATCGCCCACGAGTCGTGGTATTCCCCCTCCCCCCGCCACGTCAGGTCGTTCGGCGGGCCGTACTCGGGTGCCGTGGTGATCACCGCTGGAGGCTGCTTCTCCTCCGGGGGTGCGCCCTTGCCCTTGCCGGCCGCCCAGTCCGCCAGCACGTAGTTGTTCGCGGTCTGGGTGAGACCCACCGCCACGCCGCCCACCGACACCACGCTCTTCGCCCACAGTTCCAGGAATTTCCCGGCGACGATGCCGTACCGATCGGCGAAGGAGTCCGCGCCCCAGCCCGTTCCCGCGGACTGGCTGTACTTGACCAGCGTCTCCGTCAATGTCTTCGCCTGCTTGTCGTAGTCGAACTGACCGTCCCGAACGACGAGCGAGGTGAAGTAGAGGTGCTGGGGCTGCACGTCGAAGCGGCCCACACCTTTGTCGGGCGGCGCGGTCCTGGCCTGGTCCCGCTCCCGCTGCCGCTGCCACCGCGGACGCCTCGGGCGCCTCTGGTGGACCCCGGCACAACCAGCGGAATCGTCACTTTCGACACAACGTACTCTTAGGCCAGCCTTGGCTAACCAACAGAGAGAGGGCGCATGTCGAGAGCCGCAAGCCGCCGCGTGGGGTGGATGGCCGCCGGCCTTCTCTTGCTGCTGCTGGCGGTGGTGCTGAGTCTCGCCGTCGGCAGCCGCGCGATCGCGCCCTCAGTGGTGTGGGACGCCCTGGTGCACGGCGGGATGAGCAGCGACGCTCAGGTCGTACGGTCGTTGCGGGTGCCGCGGACGGTCATCGGGGTGCTGGTCGGCGTCGCGCTCGCCGTCGCCGGAACGGTTCTGCAGGGCATCACCCGCAACCCGATCGCCGAGCCGGGCATCCTGGGCATCAGCCAGGGGGCATCGCTGGGTGTCGTCTGCGCCATCGCCTTCCTCGGGGTGCACTCACTGACCGGATACGTCTGGTACGCGTTCGCGGGCGCCGGCGTCGCCGCGGTGTGCATCTACGCCGTCGCCGGCAGCGGTCGGGGCGGTGCCACACCGGTCAAGCTGGCCCTCGCGGGGGCCGCCGTGAACGCGTTCCTCGCCTCCCTGATCTCGGCGATCCTGACGACCGACGCCCGGGCCCTGGACGAGTTCCGCTTCTGGGACGTCGGTTCGATCAGCGGCCGGGACGCATCGATCGCGGGGCAGGTCTGGCCCTTCCTGCTCGCCGGACTGCTCCTGGTGCTGAGCATGGCCCGCGGCCTGGACGCCCTCGCGCTCGGGGACGACATCGCCCGGGGACTCGGCCGCAATGTCGCACTGCTGCGGGCAACCGGTGCCCTGGGCGCGACCGTGCTGACGGGCGCTGCGGTCGCGGCGGCCGGCCCCATCGCCTTCACCGGCCTCGCCGTACCGCACATCGCCCGCGCGCTCGTGGGTCCGCAGCATCGCTGGCTGCTGCCCATGGCCGCGCTGCTCGGGCCGGTGATGCTGCTCCTGGCGGACGTCCTCGGCCGGATCGTCGTACGGCCGTCGGAGGTGCCGGTGGCCGTGATGACCGCCCTGGCGGGGGTGCCGTTCCTGGTCGTGCTCGTGCGGCGGAAGAAGGCGGTGGCGGCCGCATGACGCACGTTCCCCAGCACGTTCCCCAGCGCGCTCCCCTCCGGCCCGCCGGACACTGGGTCCTGCGGGCCGGGCGCAGCGGCAGCTTCCTGCTGCACCGCCGGGCTCTGACCGTGGTCGGCGTCCTCGCCGTCCTGCTCGCCGGCGCCGTCGTGGTGTCGCTGTGCGTCGGGGAATCGTACGTCTCTCCGGGCGAGGTCGTCCGCGTGCTGCTCGGTCTGCCCAGCCCCGACGAGCTCGTCGTGGGCACGCTCCGGCTGCCGCGGCTGGTGACCGGGCTGCTCGTGGGCGCCGCCTTCGGTGTCTCCGGGGCGCTGATCCAGACCGTGGCCCGCAACCCGCTCGCCAGCCCCGACGTCATCGGCGTGACGCACGGGGCGGGCGCGGCGACGGTCGCCGCGATGACCTTCGGTGTCACCTCGTACGCCGCCCTGCCCTACGTGTCCGTGGCGGGCGGTCTCCTCGCCGCCCTGCTGGTCTACCTGCTCGCGTGGCGGGGCGGGCTCGCCGCGTCCCGTTTCGTCCTGATCGGCATCGGCATCTCGGTGGCGCTCGGCTCGCTGACCCGGCTGTTCGTGACCAAGGGCGACTACCTCGTCGCCCAGCAGGCCAAGACCTGGCTCACCGGATCCCTCAACGGCCGCGGCTACGACCAGGCGGCACCGCTCGCGACGGTCCTCGTCCTGCTGCTGCCGTTCCTGCTGTGGGCGGCGCGGGCGCAGCGCGGGTCGGCGTTCGACGAGGACACGGCCACCGCCCTCGGCATCCGGCTCGGGCGGACGCGGCTCGGGCTGAGCCTCCTCGGCGTCGTCCTCGCGTCCGTGGCGACCGGTGCCGCGGGCCCCGTCGACTTCGTGGCGCTGCTCGCCCCGCAGATCGCCCGCCGGCTCACCCGCACCCCGCACATCCCGCTGGTGTGCTCGGCGCTCATGGGCGCGCTGATCGTGGTGGTCGCGGACCTGCTGGCCCGTCGTCTGCTGTCGCCGCTGGAACTTCCGGTCGGCGTGTTCACCGCCCTGGTGGGCGCCCCCTACCTGATGTGGCTGATCGTCCGCACCCGTAGCAGCCGTACCGGAGGAACCGCGTGACCGGCAACCGCCCGACCGCCGACATGACCGAGGACCGGCCGAGCACCCCCGTGACCGGCGCTCGCCTCACCGCACGGGGACTCACCCTCGCCTACGAGGACCGGGTGGTCGTCGAGGACCTGGACGTGGAGATCCCGGACGGCAAGGTCACTGTCATCGTCGGCCCCAACGCCTGCGGCAAGTCCACGCTGCTGCGCGCGCTGGGCCGACTGCTGAAGCCCCGCAAGGGCGCGGTGCTCCTGGACGGCACCGACCTGTCCCGCGTCCCGAGCCGGCGGATCGCCCAGGTGGTCGGGCTGCTGCCGCAGACTCCGGTGGCGCCGGAGGGGATCACGGTCGCGGACCTCGTCGCGCGTGGCCGGATGCCCCACCAGAAGTGGTGGCGGCAGTGGTCCGAGACGGACGAGGCGCACGTCGCCGAGGCGATGGAACGCACCTCGACCATCGACCTCGCGGAGCGTCAGGTCGACGAACTGTCGGGCGGCCAGCGCCAGCGCGTGTGGATCGCCATGGCCCTGGCCCAGGACACGGACCTGCTGCTGCTCGACGAGCCGACGACGTATCTGGACATCGCCCACCAGGTCGAAGTCCTGGATCTCGTCCGGCAGTCGAACCACGAGCGCGGCCGGACGGTGGTGGCGGTGCTGCACGACCTGAACCAGGCGGCGCGCTACGCCGACCACCTGATAGCCATGCGGGCCGGGAGGATCGTGGCGCAGGGGCCGCCCGCCGACATCGTCACCGCCGAACTGGTCGAGGAGGTCTTCGGTCTGGCGTCGGTCGTCGTACCGGATCCGGTGACGGGGGATCCGCTGGTGGTGCCCGGCCCTCCACGGCCGACGGAGCGTCGAGGCGGAGTGTGACCGGAACCACCCCCTCCCCCGGGTGTGACCGGTTCACAGGATTCACATAAGGTAAGGCTTGCCTAAATTTTTGAGCCACATCGTCCCTGTCCGACGGGAGTCCTCCATGTCCGTCCGCCGCCGCGGCACCGCCGCAGCAGCCCTCGCTCTCGCCGCCGCCCTCGCCCTGACGGCGTGCGGTGGTTCCTCCGACGGGGAGGGTACGTCCGCCGGGGCCGGCTCCGGCTCCGGCGACAAGAAGGCGGTCGCGAAGGGCGGGCACGAGTTCGCCGACGCGGCGAGGAAGACCGCCGCGATGGGCACCGACGCCAAGGCCGGCGAGTGGCCGCGCACCATCACCCACGCCATGGGCAAGACCGAGCTCAAAGCCCAGCCCAAGCGGGTCGTCGTCCTCGACGTGGGCGAACTCGACAACGTGGTCTCGCTGGGCGTCAAGCCGGTCGGCCTCGCCCCCACCGAGGGCTCCCCCGAGCTGCCGTCCTACCTGAAGAAGGACGCGGGCAGCCCGAAGAACGTCGGCACCATCAACACCCTCAACCTCGAGGCGATCGCCGCGCTCAAGCCGGACCTGATCCTGGGCAGCCAGCTGCGGGCCGCCGACAAGTACGACGAGCTGTCCCGGATCGCACCGACCGTCTTCTCCCTCCGCCCGGGCTTCACCTGGAAGGAGAACTACCTCCTCAACGCGGCCGCCCTCGACAAGACCGCCGAGGCGAAGCAGAAGCTGGCGGCCTACGAGAAGAAGGCCAAGGCACTGGGCACGAAGCTCGGCACCGACAAGCCCACCGTCTCGATGGTCCGCTACCTGCCGGACGGCGTGATCCGCCTGTACGCCAACGCCTCGTTCATCGGCACGATCCTGAAGGACGCCGGTATTCCGCGGCCCAAGAACCAGGACATCAATGACCTGGCCGCCGAGATCAGCGCCGAGAACATCGACCAGGCCGACGCCGACTACGTCTTCACCGGCGTCTACGGCGACCCGAAGGCCACGGACAAGTCCAAGGCCCAGGGCAACCCGTTGTGGAAGAACCTCGGTGCGGTCAAGGCAGGCCACGCCTACGACGTCCCGGACGAGACGTGGTACCTCGGCCTCGGCGTGACCGCCGCCGACAAGGTGCTCGCCGACCTGGAGGAGCACCTCACCAAGTAGCCCCGGCCGAACGGCCTCCCACGTCGCGGGAGCGGTGGGGGGCCGTCGACCTCGTGGTGGCCGCCGAAGGCTGTGCACCCGCGGAGGCTTTCCGAGCCGGTGATCCGAAACAGCCGGACCAAGCGCGGCACCCGTTCACACGAGCACGCTGCCACCGTTCTTCGCGGCCGTGCCCACAGCGTGCCCGTAGGAGCGGACACTCACGGTCAGCGGCGGTGCGAACGGCCCCGGGCAACGGCGTCAGTACGATGAATCCACGCAGGTCAGAAGCCATGCGAGCGTTCAGGAGCCGTCGCTTCCCGAGCTGAGGGCGCGAGTTCGGTTCCCGTCACCCGCTCCACGAAGAAGGCCCAGGTCGAAGACCCTGGCCTTCTTGCTGGCCTCGGCGGTCACTCGCCGCGCGCCGGATTCACGCCGAGCACTTTTCGGCGTTCGTCCGGGCTGCCCGTTCCTGGGCCTTCCCTACGGTGACGTCAAGGCCGACGGTGCTCTCTCTTTCGCTCTCACCGTCCGGAGGCCGGGCGGCAGAGGCATGCTGCGGCAGAGTGCCGGAGAACGACGCCGGCCCCGCGGCCAGGGGCGGGCACGGTCGCCTCGAGCGACGGTGTACTCCGCATCCCCGAAATTCCGCGACCACGCGCAGCCGACCACCGAGTGCTCCCACATAAGCCCGAAGCGTCGCCACCCCGGCCCGGTCCAGCTCGCCGTGCTCGATCGCGAAGACGCGAGGTGCCGAGACCCCCATGGACGCGGCTACCTGGCGCTGGGTCAACGCCTGCTCACGCCGGACCTCGGCAAGCCTGTGAGCGCGCACCTCCGCGATCAGCCTGTCCATGGCTGCCTGCTTCTCCTGAGCCGAACGCACCGGCAGTCCAGCGGCCTCGCGCCGCTCGCGCGCCTTGCGCTTGGTCTCCTCCCAGCTGACCGTGCTCATTCGTACTCCGTACTGCCTGGTTCCGAGATCGGCCACATGCGCCCGGTAGCGCTCCTCGGCGGACCGGATCGGAAGCGAAGAGGATCCGGATCTCGCTGTTCCCGGACGATCCCGGCCTCAGCTCCTTGTCCGGTGTCCGCCGGCGAGGAGGCATCGCCGTGGGTGTGGTCGTGCCGGGGTGTTCACCGGATGCGGTGGGTCTGCCAGAAGGAGGTCAGGTCCTTGTCGGTCATGGACTGGGCGGTTTTCTTGAAGTCGGCGGTGGTGGAGACGCCGTACCAGTGGTCGTGGGCGTAGCGCTTGAGGAGGCGTGCCATGGTGGCGGTGCCGAGGGTGCGTTCCAGGTCTGCCAGGGCGCAGGAGCCGGCGGTGTAGACGAGGTGGTAGGTGCCGGGGTGCTCCGTCCAGTAGGCCATCGGGCTGGTGAGCGCGGCGTCCTGGTCGGTCCATTCGTCCGGGGCCCAGCAGTCGCGGGTGTCCCAGCCGTAGAAGCGGGCGTTGGCGTACTGGGCGAAGCTCTCGTCCAGCCAGGGCGCACGGTACTGGTCGTTGCCGACGATGCCGTACCACCACTGGTGGGCCACTTCGTGGACGACGGCGCTGCCCTCCTCCTCGGTGCCGAGCAGGACCAGGCCGGGGTATTCCATGCCGCCGCCGAACCGCGGGGTCATCACCAGGTCCAGCTCGCCGTAGGGGTAGGAGCCGTACTCGGTGCTGAACCGGTCGACGGCGGCGGCGCCGTCCCGGCGGGTGAGACGTACGCCCTCGGCGGGCGTGTCGGGTGACCAGTACGACCTGACCCGCACGCCGCCGGGGGTGGTCTGGGTCGCGGTGCGGAACGGGCCTGCCGCCCACGCGAAGTCCCGTACCCGGTGCGCGTCGCTGTGCGTGAGGGTGCGCCCCGGCGTGCCGGGGCCGGTGCGGGTGCGGCCGGTCGCCGGGACCTGCAGGGCCGACGGGTGGTCGAGCGTGACCCGGAAGTCGCCGGCCAGGGTGTAGAAGCTCTCGCCGGTCGACACGTACGGGTCGAGGTGCCATCCCGTCGCGTCGTGCACGGCGAGCACGGGCAGCGCGTTGCCGAGGAAACGGAACGCGCCCTCGCGGCCGAAGCGGTTGTTGCGCTCGGGCACGGTGAGGGAGAGGTCGAAGGAGACGGCCGTGCGCCGGCCGCGTTCGAGAGCCGTGGGCAGGGTGATGCGCAGCGCGGTGCAGTCCACGCTGAGCCCGCTCGCCGTGCCGCCGCGCACCCGGGAGACGGTGACGGGGGAGGGGCTGCCGGGAGTGCCGCAGGCGTCCTCACCGTTGCCCCACAGCCGTAGGTAGACCTCGCGCAGGGGCTGGTCGGAGGCGTTGCGGAACGACACCTGCTGCCGGCCCTTCCAGTGGGTGCCGTCGGCGTCGGCGCGCAGGGTCACGTCGTAGCGCGGGTGGTCGGGTGTCGCGGCCCGGGCGCTCTTCGCCGCGTCCGCGGGTCCTGCGCCGACGGCGCAGGCGACGGCGCCGACGAGCAGCGCGAGCAGGGCAACGAGCGGGCGGCGAAGGGGACTTGACGGCCACGCGGGCAGGGGCGGCATAGCAGCCGATCGTGCCACAGGGCTTCCGGTATGCGTCCTCGTGCGCGGGAAGTGAGCAGGCCGGTTCCGTCGATCTCGTCGTAGCCGCCGCGGCCGAGTCGCAGGGCTCGACTCTGCTGCACCGCGGCCGTGACTTCGAGTGCATCGCCGCTGTCACCGGCCAGGCGCTCCGGTGGTACGGCCCGGAAGCCGGCAGATGAGCCGAGGCGCGGGCGTCGGCTGTTCCGGGAAGTCGCGACCGCCAGCCTTACGGGGAGAACCGGCTGCATCCGAAGAACTGCGCGCGCGAAGGCCCCCTGCTCCGACGAAGCCGACCGCTCCTGCGTCGGGAGCGCGCCAGTCGCCGCGGCCGGGGCCTGCCTCGGCCTGAGACGGCCGGCTCCCGGCTTCCTTCCTAGCGCCGAAGGTCCCGTCTGCGCGGATGGGCTCCCCGTCGGGGCCGAGGTGCGAGACCGTCCGGCGGCCGGCCCTCTCGGGCGCGCCGGCCATCGTGGCCGGCTGCGTCAGCCGGCAGCCGATGACCACGCCGCCGGTTCGCCCGGCGCAACCGGTCGGCCACCATGCCGGTCAGGCCATGGAGACCGCGGGACGGTGCTCCAGCAGCGCCCGCAGTTCACCGTTGTTCCACACACGGGCGGTCAGCGGCCCGCACACGGTGACCGTCGCCGAGCGCGGGGCCCCGCTCAGGTCCGCCATCTCGCCCACCGTGTCGCCGGCGGCCCTGACCGCGAGGAGGGAGGTCTCGCCGTTCTCCACGGTCGCCGTGACCTTGGCGAAACCGGACAGCAGCAGAAACACGTGCTGGTCGTCGTCCCCCTCCCTCAGCAGCACCTCCCCCAGCTCGAACCGGACCTCGGCCCCCGGGCCGAGCAGGTCCCGCCGTGCCGGGGGCGACAGCACGCCCGGCAGACTGCGCGCGGGCCACGCGCCGGACCCGATGGGCACCACCACGGGCGTCCCCCTGTCTCCGTGAGCGTTCGTACGTGGACAGCTGAACGCCATCGCGCCCCGCCGCAGCGGCCCCGTGGAACAGGACCGCAGTGCATGGCCGGGGCGATGACGCCGAGAGGACGGACGGGTTCCGTACCGGGCGGACGGGGCGGGAGCGCCGCTCACAGGCTGCGGGCGCTGATGTCTCCGTAGGCGGTGGTCGCGTGGATGGTCAGGGCGACGTCGGCACCGTCGGTGTTCTTGAGCGCGTTGTGGATCCGGCCGTAGGAGGTGCCGGCGTCCAGGGAGGCGGAGACCCCGCGGGCGGCGCCGACCGAGATCTCACCGGACTCGGTGTGCAGCGTGACCGTGCCGCGCACGGCCTCGGTGATGCGGAGGTCACCCTTCTGGGTGCTGATCCGCGCGGAGCCGCCCAGGCGGCCGACCGAGACGTCGCCGGACTGGAGGGTGAGACGGGCGTCGGCGGTCTCGTCGAGCTCGACCGAGCCCTGCGCGCCCTCGAAGGAGACGTCGCCGAGCCGTCCGACGCCCCGGAACTCGGCGAGGGACGTCTTCGCCTCGACGCGGGAGCCGGCGGGCAGCTGGACGGTCACCTCGATGGATCCGGAAGAGCCGAGGACCTCGTTCTTCGCCTCCGGAGCCTTGATCCGCAGGACGCCGTCGTCGTATGCGACCTCGGTCTGCTCCGCCGCCTTCGCGTCACGGCTCTTGGAGGCGTTCGCGGGGAGGATCTCGACCACGGTGTCGGACCGGTCGGCGGCGATGAACCGGACGCGGCCGGCGGGGATGTCGAGGACGGCGGTCACCGGGGCGGGGGTGTCGAACTTCTGCATCGTGCTCTCCTTCGACTCGTTGTTTCCGGCGAGTGAAAAGCTACGTTGCCTTTCTGGGGACGGCAACTACATCGTTGCCCAATCCTCCTATTACTGCAGGCAGATGCGGCAAATTCGTTGCAACGACTTCAAAGTCTAACGCAACAACCCTCGCTCAAGCATTGCAATGAATTAAGGGTGAACGCTACCCTGGAGACACCACGGACCACGAAGGAGACCGCGATGCCGGGAGGCAGACTCACCCAGCAGGAACGCCAGCAGATCGCACTGGGGCTGGCCGACGGGCTCGCCTACGCGGAGATCGCCAGGCGCCTCGAGCGCCCGACCTCGACGGTCACGCGCGAGGTGATGCGCAACGGCGGCCCCACCGCCTACCGCGCCGACCTCGCCCACCGCGCCACCGAACACCGCGCCCGCCGCCGCAGAAAGACCGCCTCCCGGAACCCCGGCACGCCCCCGCAGGCCCACGGCCGCGACGCCGAAGCCGTACGCGAGTACGAGGAGTTGTTCACCACCGTCTTCATGCAATCGGGCCTGCCCAAGATGACGGCCCGGGTGCTGGCCGGCCTCTACACCACCGACGCCGGCAGCCTCACCGCCTCCGAACTCGCCGAGGGCCTCCGGATCAGCCCGGCGTCCGTCTCCAAGGCGGTCGCGTTCCTCGAGAGCCAGGGCCTCATCCGCCGGGAACGCGACGAACGCCGCCGTGAGCGCTACATCGTCGACGACGACGTCATGTACCAGTCCATGATGGCCAGCGCCCGCGCCGCCGCCCACCTCGGCGAGGTCGCCCGGCAGGGCGTCGGCATCCTCGGCCCCGACACCCCGGCCGCCGCCCGCCTGGAGAACATCGCCCGCTTCATCGACTTCGTCTCCGAGAGCATCGCCCGTGCCGCGGACCAGGCCCGCGAGATCCTCCACACGAAACCCGGAACGACCTCGGACAGCCCTGCCTGAGACACCTTCAGGACGCGGTCGGACAGTCCCGGCGGCCACCGCCGCGGCCTTCTCGCCGGAGGCCCCGCGCATGGACGGCACCAGGACCGGCCCCGGGGCACACCGGTGTGCGCCTTTCCCGCCGCGAGCGGGGACGGAACGGTGCGGTGGGAGTTCGTGGCGAGGAGAGCCGACGGACTCGGAGCGTGTTCCGGGCCGTCGGTTCCCACAAGGGGCGTACAACACCGTCAGCTGCTCGCCACGAGTTCCTCGAGCGCGATGTCGGGCTCCAGGACGTTCACCCGGGGCTCGCCGATGAAGCCGGGGGTGCGGCGCACGGCGTGGGCGACGCCGGCGCCCCGCCGGCTCTGCGGCAGTCGCCGCCACAGCCGAACGGGGTCGTCCTCGGGGATGCGCACGGTGACGCGGGTGCCCGGCTCCGCGGCTGCCGTGCCGCGGACGTACACGGCGACGAAAGACCGGGGGCGGGGACCGGCGCTCCGTGACCAGGGGGATCAGGGTGTCAAGCGGACGCCGGGATCCCCGTCGCCCGGGCCCGCTCCCGGGCGCGAGCGCGAGCGCGGGGGCGGGGGCGGGGGCGGCCCTCGGCGTCATCCTGGGGGAGCCGCCGTCAGCGTACGCACCGTCATGGGCCGACAGGGGCGTGCCGACGGGCTGAGCACGAGCCGCCGGCCTGCGTGCCAGGCCACGCCACGCCGCGCCACGCCGCGCCACGCAGCGCCACGCCGCGCCGCGCCGGGCACGATCGGACAGGGGAGCCCTCGGTCTTCCGTTCCCCGGCAACCCCGCCGGGCGGCGCGTCACACGCACTGCACGCCGACCCTCCGGGCCGGCCACGCCGCCGCACCGCCCTGCCCCCCGGCATCCGCGGCGTGCGATCACCGATCGCCCGGGCTCGTACCTCGGCCCGGGACACTGCCCAACTCGTGCGGCACCGCCGTGAATCGGCGCTCTCCCCGGCCGTCCCCCTCGGCCCTCATTCCATCCGGCGTCCCAGGACGGTCACGTTCCCCCAGGTCAGAGCCGTTTCACGCATCCCAGCATCCCTCGATTCCCGAGGGAATGGCGGATGGGACGGCGCATGGCACAGGCTTGGGTCATCGCAGCACGGCGCCTCGCCGACACGGTGATCCGCCCCGCTCGACCTCCTTCTCGTGACCCGTGCTCCGGTTCGCCCGTCCGAGCCACGGACAGCACGGTCAGGACAAGACCGACCGGCACAGCCACCACAGGATCCTCTTCCTGGTACTCAGAGAAAGCAGTCCCGTCATGCGTATCGCCACTCGTCTCCTCTCCCGTTCGGCCGCCTCCTCCATGGTCGTCGCCGCCGCCCTCGCGCTCGTCGGCGTCCAGGCCGCCGGGCAGGCCGCCTCCGCCGCCCCGAAGAAGGCGCCCTCGGCCGTCACCTGCACCGCGGCGAACATGAAGGTGACCGTCACCGAGGCGGCGCGTCCGATCAACCACCTGCTGCTCAAGGCCACCAACACCGGCACCAAGCCCTGCTACGCCTACAGCGCCCCGCACCTGAGGGCCGGCGCCGACGCCCAGGCCCCGCTGCCGTGGGCCCGGGAGACCACGCCGCAGGCCGTGGTGACGCTCGAGCCGGGCCAGTCCGCCTACGCGGGTGTCCTGACGTACTCCCCCGACGGCGAGGGCGGCGGCAACGAGAAGACCCTGGGCGTGTACTTCGCCGACCGGAAGGGCGGCGTGGCCGGCAAGGAGAAGACCCTGAAGCTGCCGAACGGCGGCACCTTCTTCAACAGCGCCGCCACCGTCACGTACTGGCAGGACAACGCGGCGGACGCCCTCTCCTGGTGACCGCCCCGGCGTCCCGTACCACGACCACCGCCGGCCGCACCGGGCCTCCCGTCTTCACCGGGGGCCCGGTGCGGCCGTCCGTGTTCCGGGCGGACGCGGTGCCCGTCCGCGCGCAGGGGCCGCCAGGCAGGTCGAGAGCCCGACCGCGCGCCCGGCGTCGATCCGCGAGAGCGCGCCGTCGCCCTCCGCCGGAGTGTCCGGGCCGACCGCACAGAACCGACGGCCCCGGCGCCCGCACGGGCCAAGGCCCCGGAGTGCCGGCTCGGCTCCTGAAGTCGGTCCCCCGGCAGGTGGGTTGTCCGCGAACTCCCCCGGAATTGTCCGTGATCGGTAACGGACGCATCCCGCGGACCCCGTTCTCCGTCCTCCTGGATGGACTTGGGATGATCGAGGCGGACAACAGCGGGAGAGCGGGGCGGACATGGCGCGTCACAGTGGTGGTAGGAGCTGGTACGGCAAGGTGGCCGGGGCGGCGCTCGGAGTGACCTTGCTCGCCGTCGGCGCCTCGGTGTGGACCGCGCAGGCCGACTCCGTGGGCGCATCGTCGTCGCCGAAGGCGACCGCGCCGGCGACGCCCGGCGGTGACGTCGAGCAGGTGGCGGTGACCATCGTGCACGCCTCGGACGCGGGCGCGCGCGGCGTCAACATCACCATCGACGACGGCCCCGACCCGGCGTGGACCCCGCAAGTGCTCGACGTGCTGCGGCAGTACGGGGTCAAGGCCACGTTCTGCGTGACGGGTACGCAGGCGCAGGCCCACCCGGACCTCGTGAAGAAGGTGGTCGCCGCCGGGCACCGGCTGTGCGACCACTCGGTGTCGCACGACACCGCGATGGACAAGAAGTCCGAGGCCTACCAGGCGAAGGAGATCCTCGACGCCGAGCGCATGATCGTCGAGGCGTCCGGCGGCGTACGGCCGATGTACTACCGGGCACCGGGCGGCGCCTTCACCCCCTACAGCCGCAAGCTCGCCGCCTCCCACGGCATGCGCCCGCTGGGCTGGAACGTGGACACCAAGGACTTCGAGCGGCCGGGCACGGACGCCATCGTCGCCACCGTGGAGCGGGAGCTGCCCAACGGGCCGACGCTCCTCTTCCACGACGCGGGCGGCGACCGCTCCCAGACCGTCGAGGCCCTGCGCCGGATCCTGCCCTCGCTGAAGGAACAGGGTTACGCCTTCGGCTTCCCCGTGCGCTGAGGCCCCGCCGGGCCTCGTCCCCGTCGGGTTCCGCGCCGAGGCGGCCGACGACCACGCGTTCCCCGACGGCGCTCACGTATGAACCGAGTCCGGGCCCGCCCCTCGCCGTTCCGACGCCCACGCCCACGCCCACGCCCACGCCCAGTGATACCGGAGGAATCCCGTGATGGCCGTGCTCGACGAGCGGTCGTGGGCCGAGGCGATCGGCATGTACGCACACCGCTACACCATCGCCAAGGTCACGGGCAGGAAGCACCAGGACTGGGCGCTCGACGTGTGCACGCTGATGCGTGGGGAAACTCCCGACGCCCGTGGCTGGCGCACGGTGGACTTCCATGAGGGTGACGTCGAAAGGCTTGACGACCCGTTCTACCCGTTCGTCTCGCTCCCGAGCGCCTCTTCGACGACGGAAGCCTGGAGAGCCCGCGTAGGGGAGATCCCCCGCTCCTCCGCCAGGCGGTTCCTGGTGGCTCTCTCCACGCCGTGGCTGAACGTGGAGAGGGAGCGGGATTTCGTTCGGCACAGACCGGCACTGGAGGAGAAAGCCGACGTCATCCTGTCGCGCTTCCCCGAAGGTTCCCGCTTTTACGCCAATACCGGCCCTGACAGCAAAGACATCGACTACTACCAGCGCGTTTCCGGTTGCTCGACCGTCTCCCGGCACGACTGGGACCTCGGGTTGGTCCTCGTCTCCGACAGCGAGGTCGGCATGGTCTGGTCCTTCGACCCGAAGTGATCCGGACGCACCTCGCGGCCTGTCTCGCCGGAGAGCTGTGTGAACCGCTCTCCCTGGAGCCGGAGGAGACCGACCGCGCTCCGTCCGTCGCCGAGTCGGACGTCGGGGTGGACCCGTCGTCCCGGAATCGCCGCGGGCCAGGCAGACTCTGGGGTGTAGTTCGTTGACGGAGGAGGACTCGCGCATGATCACGCTCACCAAGGAAGACGGGCCGGCCGACCTGGACGGAGTGACCCATCTGTCCATCGGTGTCTCCTGGGACCCGACCGCCGGCAGCAGCGGCGGAGTGATGGGCAAGCTGCGCCGCAAGACCGGCACCGACCTGGACCTGATCGCCGTCGCCATGCAGGGCGGGGACCCGGTGCGCCTCGCCGGGCTCGACTCGCTCGACCCGATGGGCAACGGCTCGCTGCTCCACAGCGGTGACAACCAGACGGGGCACGGGGACGGGGACGACGAGACGGTGACCGTCGAGTTCGCGCGGCTCCCGTCCGCGATCACGTCGATCGTGTTCGTCGCCGCCGCCTACAAGAAGGGCAGCTCGTTCCAGAAGGCCCGCAACGTCAGCTTCAAGGTCTACGACGCGACCGGCGGCAGCTCCCAGCAGGTCGCCGACATCTGGCCCAGCCTGCTCAGCCAGGACAACGGCTGCGCCGTGGCCAAGGCCGTGCGGGTCGGTGGCGCGTGGAAGCTGCAGGTGATCAACGAGACGGGGAAGATCAAGCAGGGTGACGAGCACGCCCTGATGCGTTTCGCCGTCAGCAAGTAGCCGGGGAGCGGCGGCCGTTGCTCCTGAACCGGGGGCGGGCTCCGTGCCGCGGCCGGTTCCGCCCCCGCCCGTCCGCCCTCGCCCCACCGAGCGGCGGGACGGTGCGCGGCGTCAGTCCTCCTCCGCGGCCCGCGCCTCGCCCAGCAGGTCGCGCAGCAGCCGCTCGTCGGCCGGGCCGAGGCCGGTCACGAAGCTCGCCAGGACCGCCGCGCGGTCGCCCTCGGCGTCCAGCACCCTGCGCATCCTGCGGGCGGCCAGGCCCGCCCGGTCCGCGACCGGCGTCCAGGCGAAGGAGCGGCCCGCGCGCTCCCGGCTCACCGCGCCCTTGTCCAGCAGCCGGGTCAGGATCGTGACCACCGTCGTATGGGCCAGGTCCCCGCCCAGGCGTTCCCGTACCCAGCCGGCCGTCGCCGGGCCCTCCGCCTCACGCAGCGCCGAGAGCACCAGGGCCTCCAGTTCCCCCTGTCCCCGCCGCCGGGGACGCCGGTGATCCGTCACGCCGCACTCCCTTCCGCCGCCGCCCGTCTCCGGGCGGACCTCGTACGGACGCCGGGTCGGCCGGACCCGCGCCGGGATCTTCTACATTGCTGTAGATTCGAGATCGTGTCCGCGCCGTGGACCACGACCACGCTCGCCGAGAAGGAGTACGCAGTGGGAGTTTCCCTGGCCAAGGGTGGCAACGTCTCGCTCAGCAAGGAGGCACCGGGGCTGACCGCCGTCCTGGTCGGCCTCGGCTGGGACGTGCGCACCACGACCGGCACCGACTACGACCTCGACGCCTCCGCGCTCCTTCTCGACGCCTCGGGCAAGGTGCCCTCGGACGGGCACTTCGTCTTCTACAACAATCTCACCAGCCCGGACGGCTCGGTCGAGCACACCGGCGACAACCTCACCGGCGAGGGCGAGGGCGACGACGAGACCGTCAAGGTGAACCTCGCCGCCGTCCCCGCCGACATCGACAGGATCGTCTTCCCCGTCTCCATCCACGACGCGGAGAACCGCGGCCAGAGCTTCGGCCAGGTCCGCAACGCCTTCATCCGGGTCGTCAACCAGGCGGGCAACCAGGAGATCGCCCGCTACGACCTGTCCGAGGACGCCTCCACCGAGACCGCGATGGTCTTCGGCGAGCTCTACCGCCACGGCGCCGAGTGGAAGTTCCGCGCCGTCGGCCAGGGCTACGCCTCCGGGCTGGCCGGCATCGCCGCCGACTTCGGCGTCAACGTCTGAGGGCCGGCGCGTCGGTGCCCCGGGGGCCGTCGCGGCCGGTGTGCTTCTTGTCTCGGCGCGGGGCGGGGACGACGTCCGCGGCGTCTCCCGCGCCGGGACGGGCACCGGCGGCCCCGCGAAGCCGTCGGCGGAGGTCACGGCGGTGCGGAGGGCGGCGGCGCCGGTGGACCCTGTGGTCGGGGCGGAGCAATATCTGTGGCCATGAGGGGAGAATTCAGCGGCACGCGCCGGGAATATTCCCCTCACGGCCATCGAAGGCCGGATTATTCCACGCGCCCGGGAGATCACGGCGTGCTACTGTCGACGGAAGTTGCAGTAGTGGTTGCCTGAAGGTTTTTCCGACGGGGTGATCATCGCGGCGACCGGAGCACGCACAGGGCGGGCTCCGAGCACCGTTTCCGAAGGAGATTCAATATGGCTACCGGTACCGTGAAGTGGTTCAACTCCGAAAAGGGCTTCGGCTTCATCGAGCAGGACGGCGGCGGCCCCGACGTCTTCGCCCACTACTCGAACATCGCCGCTCAGGGCTTCCGCGAGCTGCTGGAAGGCCAGAAGGTGTCGTTCGACGTGGCGCAGGGCCAGAAGGGCCCGACGGCCGAGAACATCGTTCCCGCCTGACGCTCACGCGCACTTCGCAGCTGGGGCCCGCACCTCAAGGGGTGCGGGCCCCAGCTCGCCGCGTTTCAGGGCGCGATTCCGAATTCCGCCGGTTCTCCCCCGGACTTCTCCTCCCCTGAATTTTTCATTTCCCTCGATCCACCCGATTCTCCCGGTCGCGCGGCGTACCTCGCCGAAGCCGGCCGGGGCCGGCTCGTTCTTGCGATTCCCTGCGCCGCTCTTCGCTGCGGGACTCCCTTGATACGTGCCGTATCAAGGAAGGTTCCCCATGAACCGCACACGAACGAACAGTCGCTTCTCCCGCACCCGCAGCGGAGCCTCGGGCTCCGGCGGCCGGTCCTTCGAGGGCTCCGGGCGGTCCGGCGGTCCGCGCCGGGCCCAGGGTTCCGGGCGCCGCCCGGCCGCTCCCCAGGGCGAGTTCGCGCTGCCGAAGACGATCACCCCGGCGCTGCCCGCCGTGGAGTCCTTCGCCGACCTCGACATGCCGCCGGCCCTGCTGGCCGCGCTCGGCCGCGAGGGCGTGACCGAGCCGTTCCCGATCCAGGCGGCGACCCTGCCCAACTCGCTGGCCGGCCGCGACGTGCTCGGCCGCGGCCGTACCGGTTCGGGCAAGACCCTCGCCTTCGGCCTCGCCCTGCTGGCCCGTACGGCGGGACGCCGTGCCGAGCCGCGGCAGCCGCTCGCCCTCGTCCTCGTCCCCACCCGTGAACTCGCCCAGCAGGTCACCGACGCGCTCACCCCGTACGCCCGCGCCGTGGGCCTGCGGACGGCCACCGTCGTCGGCGGCATGTCGATCGGCAGGCAGGCCGGCGCCCTGCGCGCGGGGGCCGAGGTCCTCGTCGCGACGCCCGGACGCCTCAAGGACCTCATCGACCGAGGCGACTGCCGGCTGGACGACGTCGAGACCACGGTCCTGGACGAGGCCGACCAGATGACCGACATGGGCTTCATGCCCCAGGTCACCGCCCTGCTCGACCAGGTGCGCCCCGACGGGCAGCGGCTGCTCTTCTCCGCCACCCTCGACCGCAACGTCGACCGGCTGGTGAAGCGCTACCTGACCGACCCCGTGGTCCACTCCGTCGACCCATCGGCCGGCGCGGTCACCACGATGGAGCACCACGTGCTGCACGTGCACGACACGGACAAGCACCGCACGACCACCGAGATCGCGGCGCGCGACGGCCGGGTCATCATGTTCCTGGACACCAAGCACGCCGTGGACAAGCTGGTGAAGCACCTGCTGAACAGCGGCGTCCGCGCGGCGGGCCTGCACGGCGGCAAGTCCCAGCCGCAGCGCACCCGGACCCTCGCCCAGTTCAAGGACGGACACGTCACGGCGCTGGTGGCGACCAACGTCGCGGCCCGCGGCATCCACGTCGACAACCTCGACCTGGTCGTCAACGTGGACCCGCCCACCGACCACAAGGACTACCTGCACCGCGGCGGCCGCACCGCCCGCGCGGGCGAGTCCGGCAGCGTCGTCACCCTGGTCACCCCCGGCCAGCGGCGTGACATCAGCCGGCTGATGGCGTCGGCCGGCATCACCCCGCAGATCACCCCGGTCCGCTCGGGCGAGGCGGAGCTGACCCGCATCACCGGCGCGCAGGCGCCGTCCGGTGTCCCCGTCGTCATCACCGCGCCGGTCGTGGAGCGTCCCCGACGCGCCGCGTCCGGGGGTTCCTCGTCCCGCGGCCGCCGTGGCCGCGGCGGCGCGCCGGGCCGTACCGCGCAGGGCGGCGGCACCGGCCAGGGGCGCTCGGGACAGGGGCGTTCCGCACAGGGCCGTTCCGTGCAGGGCGGCTCCGCCCAGGGGCGGTCCGCCGGGGAGGCGGCGTCCCGGCGCAGGCCGCGGCGGCAGTCCACCGGCGACTCGGCCGCCTAGGCCGGCGGTACGACCGGGGCCCCGTCACCGGGGTCCCGTCGTCGGGCCCCCTCTCCGGGGGTCCTCACCCGGCCGAACGGCCATCACGAACGGCAAACTCCTCGGTTCCCCCTTCCCCTGTGAGGCATCATGCGCTGCGTCATCGCCCGGTACCCCTTCGACCTGACCAAGGACGGAGTGCTCAGCTCGATGAAGGGCATCACGCCCGAACCCATCACGGGCGAGTCCGTGACCATCGGCCGCCGCCGCTACCCCGTCAAGCAGGTCGGCGCGGTCATCACCCGTCAGGACCGCCGTGACTTCACCGGCGGCGAGGTCACCCGGGCCATGGCCCGGCTCGGCTTCACCTGCCACCCCGACCCCGAGGCCGCCCCCGCGCCCGCGCCGGCCGCCACTCCGGTGGAGACCGCGTCGGCGCTGCTCGGCGGCACCCCGCCGCTGGAGAGCTGAGCCCGCGTCACCACGCGGGACGGACGGGGCCTACGGCGTCAGCCGCGGGCGGCCAGACCGGTCGCCCGGCCCTCGCCGTCCCACCGGACCTCCAGGACCCGCTCGACGGCGTCCCGGTCGACCGGGCCGAACACGTGCGGGAACAGGGTGCCTTCGGCCACCCCGGGCGGCGGAGCGGGGGCTGCCGCCTCCCACACACAGGGAGAGGTGAGCCGCTTCTCGTCGATGCACAGGGCGAGCAGGGGCCGGGGAGCGGTGCGGTAGAAGGCGTCGGCGACGGCGAGGGTCGTCTCCTCGTCCGGTGAGCAGTGGACGAAACCGTCCTCGGCGAGCGACGCGGGTGCGTACGGCCGGCCGGGGCCCGCGTTCCAGTCGGCGAGCGGTACGACGTGGTAGATCATCGTCCGATTGTCCCTGCGGCACGCCGCCCCGCCCTCACTCCGAGGGCGTGGCCGCCGTGCCCGGGCGGACCGCCGGCCCGGCCGGGGCCGAGGTCGCCGCCGAGGTCGCCGGGGCCGGCCCTTCCCGGGCCGGTGGTGTGCTCGGTTCGGCGGTGGGCACGGCGGGGACGGACGTACGGGGGACCGGCCGGTCCGGGACCTGGGACGGGGCGTCGGACGGAGCGGGTGCGGGCGGTGTCGACGGGGACGGTGTCGGCGGCGGCGCGGACGGTGACGCCGAGGGGGCGGCCGGGGGCGCCAGCGGTACCGCCGGTCGGGCCGGCGGGCCGGGGTCCGTCCACGGGACGGGCAGCGTGAACAGGGCGGCAGCGGCGGCGCAGGTCGCGGCGGCCCCGGCGGCGGCGCGCAGCAGGCGGCGCCGGGACGCCGCCCGGCGGATCGCCTCGTAGCGGCCCGGCGGCGGCCCCAGGAAGTCCGCCTCCGGGCGCAGGACCACCAGCAGCGGATCGTGCGGATCGTCGTGCGCGAACCCCGGGCCGTCCGGGTCGCCCGGGTCGTCGTCAAAGCGTGTGGTCAAGGCTCCTCCTCAGGTGGACGCGGAGCAGTTCGCGGGCCGCGTGCAGGTCGGCCTTGACGGTTCCTTCCTTGCGCCCGGTCAGCACGGACACCTCCCGGATCGGCATGTCAGCGTAGTAGTGGAGAAGGATCGGCACGCGCAGTCGCTCCGGCAGGGACTGCACGAGCAGGCGCACCGAGGGGTCGGTCTGTTCGGGATGCGGGCGGACGGCGACCTCCGCGGTGACCCGGCGCACGGCCCGGCGCTCGCGCTCCAGCTTGCGCCAGTGGTCCCGGACGAGGTTGGCGGCGGTGACGTAGAGGAAACCGCGGGGCTCGTCGACGGACGTCCAGCGGGCCCAGAGCCGGGTGAACGCCTCCGAGGCGATCTCGTGGGCCGTCCCGTCGTCGTCGACGAGGCGGCGGCACCAGCCGGCCAGGCGGGGGTAGAGGGCGGCGAACAGCTCGGACGCCGCCCTGTCACGGGACCGTTTCAACGCTCTCCATGGTCGAGTGGGGGGACAGGGGAAGACGCCGGTGCGGGGGTGCGCGTTCCCGTGGTCACGACGGTGCGGTGGCCGTCGGCGCGGGGGCGGCGGCCGTGGTCGTGGCGGTCAGCTCGGCGAAGACGATGACGTTGTCCCGGTAGCCGTCGCCGTCGTGCGGGCCGCCGCACGTGATGAGCCTCAACTCCGGCCGGTCCACGTCCCCGTAGACGTCCCGCGTCGGGAACTCCGCCTTCGCCACCGTGCGTACGGACGTGACGGCGAACACCGCGACCGTGCCGTTCTCCAGGCGCGCCTCGATCCGGTCACCCGGGCGCAGCCGCGCGAGGTGGCGGAAGACCCCGTCGCCGTGGGTGCCGACCGTGACGTGGCCGAGGACGACCGACGGTCCCACCTGGCCCGGCGTGGGCGAATGCCGGTACCAGCCCGCGCGGTCGTGGTCCGTGACGGGCGGCACCTGCACCGTGCCGTCCGGTTCCAGCCCCAGCCGCATCACCGGGGTGTCGACCCCGATGACCGGGATGCGCAGGCCGACCGGGACCGAACGTCCGAGGGGCCGCGCCGGACCGGCTGCGGACTGTGCGGAGGGTGCCGTGCGGGCGGGCGGCGGAGCGGCGGCCTCCTCGGCCCCGTTCCCCCCGCCGCAGCCCACGAGCAGCGAGGCCAGGACGGGACCGGCCAGGGCGCGCCTGGAGAACAGGATCACGCCCCGGTCGTCCGGCGGCGGCGTACGACGAAGGCGACCGCGCCGCCCGCCGCGAGCAGCGTGCCGGCGCCCGCGCCGACGAGCGCGCCGCCGTCCCCGGAGGACGACGTGACCCCGGTGTCGGGCGCGCCCTCGGGCACGGCGGAGACCTGGCCCTCGGAGGGCTTGCCCGGCTCGGCGGCCGGAGCGGGGGAACTGACGGACGGCGCCGGTGCCGGGACCTGGCTCGCCTCGGTGGTGGGGCTCGGGACGGCCTCGGACGGAGGGTTGCTGGGGGCGGCGGACGGGGGGCTGCTGGGGGCGGCGGTCGGGTCGTCGGCGAACGCGGGGACGGTGCTCGCCAGGACGGCGGTGCACGCGAGTGCCAGGGCACTGAGGATGGTGCGGCGCATCGGGTCGCTCTCTCTCGTCGGTCGGTCCGCCCGCCCGTGGTCGGTGGGCGGGGACGCGTGGTCGCGTGGATCGCGGATCGAGCGGAGAGACGAGGCGGCGGCGGAGCGGGTTGTAAAGAAACGGCAAAGTCACCGGCGCCCGCACACGCATGAGGGCCCGCACCGAACGGTGCGGGCCCTCATGTGCGGTTCGCGCGTGTTACGCGGGAACGATGTTCTCCGCCTGCGGGCCCTTCTGGCCCTGCGTGACGTCGAAGTTCACCCGCTGGCCCTCCTGGAGCTCACGGAAGCCCTGGGTGGCGATGTTCGAGTAGTGGGCGAAGACGTCGGCGCCGCCGCCGTCCTGCGCGATGAAACCGAAGCCCTTTTCGGCGTTGAACCACTTCACGGTACCGGAAGCCATGTTTTTACTCCTAGGCAGTGCTGGAGGCCCGCACCGTGCGGGCCTGCTCATCGCTGCGATGATCACCTGCCCGGAAAACCGGTAACGCACATGGCAACCACAACTGCAACTGACGTCGAGACTAGCACGTAATTCCCCGGCGGCGCGGGCAGCAAATCACGGCGAAAATCACTGCGGGAATGGGAATGCAATTACCTTCCCGCCTGCCCGCGAATATCTGTTTCGCCGGTGTCAGATTTTCCCCCGCCGCCGCGGACGCCACCGCCGGTCCGCCCGGCCGTGCGGCGCAGTTCCTCGTTGAGGCGCAGCGCCTCCTCCAGATCGTCCTCGAGGCGGACGATGCGGCAGGCGGCCTCGATCGGCGTTCCCTGGTCGACCAGCTCGCGGGCCCGGGCGGCGCGGCGCAGTTGCCGGCGCGAGTACCGGCGGTGGCCGCCCTCCGACCGCGTCGGGCTGACCAGCCCCGCCTCGCCGAGTGCGCGGAGGAACCCGGGCGTGGCGCCGGTCAGCGCGGCCGCCCTGCCCATGGTGTACGCCGGGTAGTGATCGTCGTCGAGCCGGTCGGCGGCCTGTGTCCGCCCTTCGGCGTCCGGCCTGCTCTCCGGGGACATGCATACCTTCCCGCGGACCGCACAGGACACGATCCGCCGCGGGGAGTCCGGTTTCCCCGCACCTGAACTCTAGTCGCGCCGACCGGATACCTGCCGCGGCGAACACATATCCGGCCGGTGCGATCCCTGCCCCGCGCCCGCCGCGCGTCAGCCGACGGCCCACTCCCGGAGCAGTGCCGTCCGTTCCTGTCTGCCCCGGACGCGTCCCCCGACGAGGTCGTGGTGGCGGACGAGCAGGTCATCGACGGAGGCGCGGCCGTCGGCGAGCCGGGCGAGCAGGGCGCGGGAGAGCTCGTACTCCTCCGGCGTGTGGATCCCGCCGGGAACGGCCGCCAGGGCGCTCACCTCGGCGGACGCTCCGTCGGCGGTCTCCACCCGCACGGTGAAGGCCGGCGGCTGCTCCCCGTCGCCGCTCAGCAGCGGGAGCAGCGCGTCGAACGCCATCGTCACCAGTCGCCGCGCGGGGGTCCGTACGGCCACGTCGGCCACGTCGAGTCCCCGCACCTCGTCCCACCGCCAGGCCCTGCCCTCACCGAGCCCGAGGGTCTCGACCCCGTCCTTGGTCAGCCGGACCCCGGGCGCCGTACCGGTGGGCTCGGCGCCCACGTACACGCAGTCCTCGGTGATCCAGAACAGGCCGGCCATGGCCATGCGCGCCTCCCTGAGAGTGCCGAAAGGGGCGGGCGGACCGCGTCGGCCCGCCCGGTGCCATCAGGGAGGACGACCACGGCGACCGCGTGGTTCTCCGTGGCCGTGGCGAGGTGTCAGGTCACGACGCCACCGGCGCCGGTCCCACCAGTTCCGTCAGGACGTCCTCCATCGTCACGAAGCCCAGGACCGTGCCCGTCTCACCGGTGACCGCGGCCAGGTGGCTGTCCTCGGCGCGCAGGGCGGTGAGGGTGTCGTCGAGGGGGGTGTCGATGCGGACCCGCGTGACCCGGTGCAGGGCGCTGCGGGGGAAGGGGCGGTCGCGGTCGGCGAGGCCCAGGGTGTCCTTGATGTGCAGATAGCCGAGCACGGTGCCGCCGGGGCCGGTGACCGGGAAGCGGGAGTAGCCCGCCTCGGCGGCCAGGCGTTCCAGTTCGGCCGGGGTGACGGTGTGCGGGGCGGTGCGCATCCTGGGCGTGGGGACCAGGATCTCGCCGACCGGGCGGGTGCCCAGCTCCAGCGCGTCGCGCAGGCGCTCGCCGTCGGCCGGGGTCAGCAGCCCGGCCTCGCTGGAGTCGACGACCATGCGGGCCAGCTGGTCGTCGGTGAAGACGGCCTCGACCTCGTCCTTCGGTTCCACCCGCAGCAGCCTGAGCAGCGCGTTGGCGAAGGCGTTGATGCCGAAGACGACCGGCTTCAGGGCCCGGGTGAGGGCGACCAGCGGCGGGCCGAGGACCAGCGCGGTGGTCGCGGGGGCGGCCAGCGCGATGTTCTTCGGGATCATCTCGCCGATCAGCATGTGCAGATAGGTCGCGAGGGCCAGGGCGATGGCGAAGGCCACGGGGTGGACCAGCGCGTGCGGCATGCGGACGGCCTCGAAGGCCGGCTCCATCAGGTGCGCGATGGCCGGTTCCGCGACCGCGCCGAGCACCAGGGAGGAGACCGTGATGCCGAGCTGGGCCGTCGCCATCATCGCCGACAGGTGTTCCAGGCCCCACAGGGTCATCCGGGCCCGCTTGTCGCCCGCCTCGGCGCGCGGCTCGATCTGGCTGCGGCGCACGGAGATCAGGGCGAACTCGCCGCCGACGAAGAAGGCGTTGGTCAGCAGCGTCAGGGCGCCGACGACGAGCTGGACGACGGTCATCGGACCGCCTCCGGCTCCCGGCGGGACGACCGGCCGGCGGCCACCGGCCCCGCCTGCTCCACCGGCTGCGCGGCCGGTTCCGGCCGGGCGGGGGCGGTGATGCGCAGGCGGTCGGCGCGGTGGTGGTCGACGTCCAGGACCTCCAGGTGCCAGCCGTCCAGGTCGATGACGTCACCCTCGGCGGGGATGCGCGCCAGACGGGTGGCGACGAGACCGGCCAGGGTCTCGTAGGGGCCGTCCGGCGTGCTCAGGCCGATCGCCGCGAGCCGGTCCGGCCGGAGCGAGCCGTCGGCCTCCCAGGCCGCGCGGCCGTCCGCCCGGGCGGGGGCGGGCAGCAGGTCGGGCACCTCGACGGGGTCGTGCTCGTCGCGCACCTCGCCGACGACCTCCTCCACGATGTCCTCGACGGTCGCCACGCCCGCCGTGCCGCCGTACTCGTCGATGACGACGGCCATGGTGCGGGCCTTGCGCATGCGCTCCAGGAGGCGGTCGGCGGGCAGGCTGTCCGGCACCAGGAGCGGCGCGGTGGCCAGCTCGGTGACCGGGGTGGCCGCGCGCCGCCCGGGCTCCAGGGCCAGCACGTCGCGGATGTGGACGGTGCCGACGACCTCGTCCAGGCTGTCCCGGTAGACCGGGAAGCGGGACAGGCCGGTGGCGTGGGAGAGGACGGCCGCGTCCGCGGCGGTGGCACGGGCCTCCAGGGCCTTGACGTCCACGCGCGGGGTCATGACGTTCTCCGCGGTCAGCTCGCTCAGGTGCAGGGTGCGCACGAACAGCTCGGCGGAGTCCGCCTCCAGGGCGCCCTCGGCGGCCGAGTGCCGGGCGAGCGCGACCAGCTCCTCGGGGCTGCGGGCGGAGGCCAGTTCCTCGGCCGGTTCCAGGCCGAGGCGGCGGACGAAACGGTTCGCCGTGTCGTTCAGGTGCCGGATGAAGGGGCCGAACGCGGCGGTGAAGCCGCGCTGCGGACCGGCGACGGCCTTGGCGACCGCCAGCGGGCTGGAGATCGCCCAGTTCTTGGGGACCAGCTCGCCGACGACCATCAGGACGACGGTGGAGACGGCCACGCCGAGCACGGTCGCCACCGTGGAGGCGGCGCCGCCCAGGCCGAGCGCCGTCAGCGGGCCGCGCAGCAGCACCGCGAGCGACGGCTCGGCGAGCATGCCGATGACCAGCGAGGTCACGGTGATGCCGAGCTGGGCGCCGGAGAGCTGGAGGGTCAGGCCGCGGACGGCTCTCAGGGCGCCGTCCGCGCCGCGCTCGCCGGACTCGGCGGCACGCTCCAGGTCACCGCGCTCGACGGTGGTGAGGGAGAACTCGGCCGCGACGAAGAGCGCGCAGGCCAGGGTGAGGAGGAGGGCCAGCAGGAGCAGCAGGACCTCGGTCACCGCTCCACCCCGCTTCCCTCACGCGCGTACGGGGGGACCGGCGGGCCGTCCGTGCTGGTACGGCCGGTACTGGGGGGCTCCATTGCGGAACGGGACTCCTTAACGGGGTCGGTGGGGCGGCGCGTCCGCCCGAGGTTTCCCTCATAGGGTAAAGGACGAGCAAAGAGGGCGGGGAGCCCTCGGGCCCCTATGCTTCTACTCGTTTGTAGAGAACTGCCGGCCGATGCCGGTTGTTCCCGCACATGTTCCCCAGCACGAACGTGAAGGAGTGGACGCCTCGATGGTGTTCAAGCGGCTGCTCGGTTCCCTCGGCGTGGGCGGGCCCACGGTGGACACGGTCCTCGATCCGGGAGCTGCCCGGCCGGGCGGCGCGCTGTCGGGCCGGGTCGACCTCGTCGGCGGCAGCGCGGATTTCGACGTCGAGCACATCTGCCTGGAGCTGGTGGCCCGGGTCGAGGCCGAGCACGCGGACGGGGAGAGCGAGGGCGTCGTCGCCTTCGACCGGTTCACCGTCGGCGGCGGCTTCCGGCTCGCCGCCTCGGAGCGGCACAGCGTGCCCTTCACGGTGACGCTGCCCTGGGAGACCCCGGTCACCGAGCTGCACGGGCAGCCGCTGGGCGTCGTCCTCGGCGTGCGCACCGAACTGGCGGTCGCCGGCGCCCGGGACAAGGGCGACCTCGACCCGCTGGCCGTGGCGCCCCTGCCCGCGCAGGAGGCCGTCCTGGAGGCGCTCGGGCAGCTCGGTTTCGGCTTCCGCTCGGCCGACCTGGAGTACGGCCGCATCGGCGGCACCGGGCAGCAGCTGCCCTTCTACCAGGAGATCGAGCTCGTTCCGGCCCCGCAGTACGCCCACCAGGTCAACGAGATCGAGCTGACCTTCCTGGCCTCGCCGGGCGGGCTGGAGGTGGTCCTGGAGGCGGACAAGCGCGGAGGACCGCTCGGGGGCGGACACGACGCCCTGAGCCGTTTCACCGTCGCGCACGAGGGGGCCGCGGCACAGGACTGGGGCGCCCTCGTCGACGGCTGGATCCGTGAACTCGTCGAGCACCGGGCGTCCTACGGCTCCCACGCCGTGTACGGGCACGGGGGCGGCCACGGACACGAGCCGGGGCACCACTCCGGCCCGGGCGTCGGCACCGCCGTCGCGGCGGGCGCGGCCGGGCTCGCGGTGGGCGTCGTCGGCGGCATGGTGGCGGCCGAGGTCGTCGACGAGATCGGGGACTTCTTCGAGGGCGACGAGGACGAGGAGGGGTGAGCGGCGGCTCCGGCACGGACGGGCGGGCCGCCGCCCGTGCCGCCTGCTCCGTCCCGGCCGGCCGCCGCACGGGCCGGGCCGCCGACGGCCCGGCCGCGCCGACCGGGGCATCGGAACGTTCCGGAAAACGGACGCCGTAGCGCTCATCCCTGCTCGGACCCGCCCCGGGCCCCGGCCCGCCGGCCGGGTGCCGCGCGACTGCGGGGTGTCCCGGGAGCGGGCCGTCGGGCCGGTGGGGGGTCAGTGGCCGGTGGGGGGTCAGTGGCCGCAGGCGGGTTCGGGGTGGTCGAGGTACTTCCAGGTGTCCGGTCCGACCTTGCCGTCGGCGGTGATGCCGGAGCAGCGCTGGACGGCCTTGACGCCGGCCTCGGTCTCGGGGCCGAACTTGCCGTCCTCCTCGAGGCGGTAACCGTAGTTGTGGTTGAGGAGGCACTGGACCTGTCCGACGTTGGTGCCGACCATGCCTTCGGCCAGGACCACCCTGCGGTTGGGCTTGTAGTGGGCGCACGCGGTGCGCCCTTCCTCGCCGAGCGACGACGCGGCCGTCGTCGGGGCCGTGGTGGTCGGGGCCCGGGAACCGGAGGGGCCTTCGTCCTGCGGCGCCCGGCCGGCCGGGGGAGCAGTGGTCCCGGTGCCGGACGACGCCCCGGGGGCGGGGGACCCGCCGTCGCCGGGGCCGGTGGCGGGGAGGTCCTGCGGCTTCCCGTCGCTTCCCGCCGCCGGCGGGGCACCGGAGGGCCGGGCCGTGTCCTGGGGCGATTCCTCGTCGCCCGTGTCACCGCCCTCGTCGGTGTCGTCGGTGTCGTCGGTGTCGTCGGTGTCGTCGGAGAGGGTTCCGCCGGTGGCCCGGGGGGACGCGGTGTCGTTCTTGTCCGAGTCGGGCATGGCGGCCCAGCGTCCGATGACGAGGACCCCGGTGAGTGCCAGGAGAGTGACCAGCAGCTTGGTGGTCCTCCTGGACCTGGTGGCGGGGGCCGGTACGGGGGCCGGGCGGCCGGCGCCGGCCTTCTCCCCGGCCGGCGCACCGGCGGGCCGAACGGCGATCTGCTCACCGCCGGCCGCGGGCTGCCCGCCGGTCCCCGCGGCGCCCGAGACCCGCGACGGGGAAGCACCGGCCGCCGGCTCTGCGGGGCGGTCCTCCGCCCGGGCCGCCGGGCCGGACGGAACAGCGGAAGTGGCCTTGGCCGCCGTGGTGGCGTCGGGGCGTCCGGACGGCGCGGCGGACGGCATCGGCTCGGCCGGGGCAGGCCCGGTCACGGCGCCGTCGAGGGCGTCGCCCTTCGAGGGGCTGGATGCCGCCGCGGTGGCGGAGGCGACGGAGCTGTCCGGACCGGCCGGATCAGCGGCTGTCGCAGTCGGCGGGGTGGCCGTGTCCTCGCCGTCCGCCGGCGCCGGCGGGACGGCGTCCGCTGCCGCGGCCCGCTTGAGTGCCGCGTCGGCGGCCTCCCACAATCCCACCAGGTGCTGCGCTTCGAGCCGGGGGCGTCTGCTGAGCCGCTCGATCTCCTTGCGGGGCGGGAAGGACTCCCCCTTCAGCACCCGGTTCCAGGTCGACCGGGAGATCTCGCTGTCGTGGGCGAGGGCGGTCAGGGAGAGTTGCTTCTCCTCCTTGATCCGCACCAGTTCGGCCCGCAGGGCCTCGACCTCCGCCGGTGGATTGCCTCTTCGGCGGTCCTTGTCCTCGGACAGCACGCGTCCCCCTCGACACGATCACGGGAAACCGCGCGTTCCACCCCTCCTGTTTCCCCAGGTCACAGGCCATACGGAACGACTGGAACACGCGGAACGACTGGAACAGTGGATCAGGCTACCGATGGAACGGCGGTACCCCGAATCTTCACCTCGTCAGCGCCGCCCCCAGGCGGCGACACCGCTCCCGCGCCTCCCTCACCAGCGGGAGGCGCGGGCCACGCGATCGAAGGATGAAGATGCGCAAGAACGCCAGGAACCTCCTGCTCCAGGGCCTCGCGGCCGTGCTCCTCGCCGGCGGCGCGCTCGGCGCGGTGAACGCCACCGGCGACGAGGCCGACGCCTCGCCGAAGCCGGGCCCGCGCAGCGGCTCCCACGCCACCCCCCTCAAGACGGTGTGGCCGACGCTGAGGACCGGCTCCAGGGGCACCGACGTCCTCACCGCCCAGCACCTGCTCGCCGCCCGCGGACACCGCCTCACCGCCGACGGCGTCTTCGGCCGGAGGACCGCCAAGGCGGTGAGGGACTTCCAGACCCGCTCCGGCCTGAAGGCCGACGGTGTCGTCGGGCCGAGGACCTGGAGCAGGCTCACCGCCCTCACCGTCGCCCCCGGTGCCCGGGGTCAGGCGGTCAAGGCCCTCCAGGTCCAGCTCGGCGTGAGGGCCGACGGCGTCTTCGGCAAGAAGACGAGGGCCGCCGTCAGCGGCTTCCAGAAGAAGAACCGCCTCGCGGCCGACGGCGTCGTCAGGCCGGCGACCTGGCACCGGATCGTCGCCGGCACCACCTCCGGCATCCCCGCGTCGGGTCGCGACGTCCGCCTGGACCACCGGCTGGCTCTCCGGCAGCTCGCCGCCGCCGGCATCAAGGCCCCCGTCGGCCGCACCTCCCTCGACGGCGTCCGCGCCCGCACCGTCCAGGGCGTCATCGCCCTGAAGAAGGCCAGCCGCTGCACCGTCACCATCACCGGCGGCACCGAGTCCGGCCACAGCAACGGCACGTACTCCCACGCCAAGGGCTACAAGCTCGACCTGCGCACCCGCGACGAGGGCCGCTGCGTCACCAACTGGATCAAGACCACCCAGCGCAAGGGCAAGCCCCGCGGCAACGACCCCCGCTGGTACGGCACCCTCGACGGCATCTCCGCCGAGTACGTCTACGAGACCCCCCGCAACGGCGGCATCCACTGGGACATCACCTTCAAGTAGGCCCGTCTCCTGCCCCACCGGCGGCCCGGGCGGAAGGGGGCGTACGCCTCGCAGGGGTCTTCGTCGGCCTCTCCGCGCCCGCGCCGTCCGGCGGGGCGGGGCCGACGCCGTCCGGCGGGGCGGGGCCGGCGCCGGCCACCGGCGCGGTGACCGGTACGGCGGTCCGGAACGCGGTGGCCGCGCTGCGGGCCGCCGTGACGCACCGGGGCGGTCGCCCGGCGGGGGTGCTCAGCGGTCGTTGTCCCGCCAGCGTCCGCCGCCCGGGGCCGAGTCGAAGCGGGTGGCCGCCGAGGCGTTGCCGCTGAAGTCGTTGCCGGAGACCCGGCCGCCGGTCCAGGTGGCCTCGTGCGCGATCCACAGGGCGTGGGTCTGGGTGCGGGGGTGCCCGTCGTCGCGGACGCGGTTGCCGTGCACGTACGGGTGGGTCACGGCGGCCGCCGCGGTGATGCCGGAGCGTGGTGACGGGGCGCCCGGGAGGCGGTAGGCGGTGCCGGGGGCGGGGGTGCCGTCGGGCCAGGCCGTGGTGGCGCCGGGGCGCTCGGGGGCGAGGACCAGCTCGGTGGCGGTGTTGCCGGCGACCACGGCGGTGACCGCGTCGCTCCCGTCGCCGACCGTCAGCTCCTTGCCGCGGTGGCCGCCCGGGAGCCAGTCGGCGTTCTCGTCGGTCAGGGACAGCGGCCCGAAGCGCACCCCCGTACCGCCTCCGTGCGCCGCCGGAGCGGCGCAGCGGCCGTTGCCGCGGATCCGGTTGCCGAAGAACGCCGGCTCGTGCAGCGGGGCGTCGACGCGGATGCCGTCCAGGCCGTTGCCGTGGACGTCGTTGGACTCCAGGACGATGTCCGTGGACGGCTCCTGGTCGCCGCCGGCGAGGTTGTGCTGCCAGTAGCCGTGGCGGCCGTTGCCGCTGACGCGGTTGCCGTGGAAGGCGTAGGGGCCCGGGGTGTTGCCGAGCGCGATCCCGTCGCGCAGGTTGCCGTCGATCACGCACCCGGTGACGATGCCGCCCCGGCCGCCGACCGAGGTCGTGCCCTGCGCGGACACGTCGAACCCGGCCACGTGGTTGCCGAGCATCGTGCAGGAGGTGACCTGCAGTCCGTCGGCGCCCCAGTCGGAGATGCCGTAGCGGTTGTCCTCGGTGTGGCAGGCGGTGACGCGGATGCCGCGGGGCGGCGGCCAGTCCTCCTGCTGGAGCTCCAGGAAGATCCCGTTGGTGCCGTTGCCGGTCGCGGTGCACGCGGTGACCGTCAGCCGTTCCACCGGGCCCCAGCCGCCGACGCCGATCCCGATGCCCGCGCCGCCCATCTTCTCGCCGGGGTCCTGCCGCCCGCACCGCTCGGCCAGCACGCCCTCGACGACTGTGTCCTGGAGGAAGTCGCAGCCGAAGCCGGTGGCGGCGGTGTCGTGGATGTACAGGTCGGTGAAGCGCCCGCGCAGCACGTACTGCAGCCCGAGGCCCTTGGCCAGGGGGTCGTACTCCTCCGTCTCCACCCCGGACCCGTCGATCTCGAAGTGCGCGAAGGTGACGTCGGCGATGTGGTGGCCCCGGTCGGCGCCGTGCTGGGCCGTGGTGAACCACGCCAGCGGGACGGGCTGCGCGGGGGCGCCGGGGTTGGCGAGGACGAAGCAGGTCGCCCCCCGGCCGGCGCCGACGAGCGAGACACCGCTGCGCCAGCGCACGGGCCGGTCCCGGACCAGGTGGCGCCCGGCGGGCACGTGGATCGTGCGCGGCCGCCCGTCGGCGGCGGTGGCGTCACCGAGCGCGTCCACCAGCTTCTGCAGCGCCGGCCCGTCGTCGGTGGTGCCGTCCCCGGCCAGACCGTGTGCGTGGGCGTCGACCGTCAACGGCGCAGTCATCCGCGCGCTCCTTCCGCCAGTGACGCTCCGGCGGCGTGCCGCTCACCGGCGCACCGCCGCTCGTTGCGACCGGGTACCAGGGCGCCGCCGACCTCAATCACCAGGGCATACGGGACATAGCAGGCGCTTTATTCCAAATGGGGGTACATAATCAGAACATGAGTACGGCAACGTATGAACTGCTGGCAGCCTCGGACGCGCTCAACATGACCGCGGCCTTCATCGGCGGGCTGGTGGTCGCCGGCGCCCTGATCCTGGCCGTGCGGCTCGGCATGAGCTCCATGGAGCGGGAATCGCCCCGCCCCCGGCCCGACGAACAGACCCGCCTCCCCGCCACCGGCCCCGTCCGCGAGGAACGGGAGGTACGGGAACCGGACGAGATCCCGCTGAACACCGACGGGAGCCCACGGCTGATGCCGTACCAGCTCCATCACGCGGGCAGCCGGCGAGGAGCGGACCAGAACCGGCGGCGCTGGCTGCCGGGATCGAGCGGCTCCTTCGGCAGCGGCAGCCCGGGTCGCATCTGACCCTCCGACACCCTCCGCCCCCATGCCCCGGCGGCCCCGCCGGGGCATGGGGGCGGGCCCCGTCCGGACGAGCACCGGCGTGCGGTCCGGTGCCGGGGCGCCTCGACTGTCAGGGACCCCGCGTGTCCTCGCGGGCGCGGACGAGGTCCCTGGAGGCGACATGGTCGGTCCCCGGGCACGCCGGACGGTGGCGGTGACGGTACTGGCGGCCGCCGCGCCGACGGGCTGCTCCGACGACGGCGACGGCGACGGCGACGGCGTCGCGCCCACGGGCCCCGCGAGCGCCGCGGCCGGCCGGGCCGCGTCGGCCGCGTCCTCGCTCGCCTCCGAGGACGCGGACACCCTGGCCTCGGCGACGGCGGAGGCCGGACGGTGGGTGGAGGACATCACGGCGGGCACCGACGTCGAGGGCGACGTGCGGGCGGGGCGCCGAAGACCGACGCCGACGGGCGCGCCACGGCCCGGATCACCGTCCACAACACCGCGGACACGACGAAGTCCTTCGCGGTGCAGGTGAATCCCACCAGCCCCGACGGCACCCTGCTCGACACGGTCGTCGTCACCGTGGACGACGTTCCCGTCGGCCGGTCCGACGACGCCACCGCCCGCAGCAGCCACGGCCGGTCCGGGGACGTGCGGGCGGTGGTGGCCCGCGCGGTGCGCTACTGAGGGGCCGCGCGGCCCGCGCGAGGCGGGCCGCGCGGGGTACGCCTCCGCTACCTCACCAGCCACGCCGTCGTGTCCGGCCCCAGTCGGCCGTCCTCCAGGGGCACGCTGGTCAGCACCACCTCGCCCGCCGGCAGGTCGACCGGCGCGCCGGAGAGGTTGGTGACGCAGCGCCAGCCCTCCGAGCGGTCGAACTGGAGCACCCCGGGCGGCACGTCGTCGGCCCAGGCCAGCGACTCGCCGTCGAGCAGCTTGCGGCGCAGCCGCAGGGCCGTGCGGTACAGCTCCAGGGTCGAGCCCGCCACCCCGTCCTGGGCCTGGACGGAGTACTCCGCGAAGCGCGGCGGCTGCGGCAGCCAGGCCGCGCCCGCGCCGAAGCCGTACGACGGTCCGCTCGTCGTCCACGGCAGCGGCACCCGGCATCCGTCGCGGCCCTTGCGGACGTGCCCGGTCTGCTCCCAGATCGGGTCCTGGAGCACCTCGGTGGGCAGGTCGGCCACCTCGGGCAGGCCGAGTTCCTCGCCCTGGTAGACGTAGGCCGAGCCGGGCAGCGCCAGCATCAGCAGCGTCGCCGCGCGGGCCCGGCGCAGGCCCGCCCGCTCGTCGACCGCCGGGGCCCGGCCGCCGGACAGCAGCCAGGCGTCCGTGTCGGTGCCGGGCGGCAGGACCAGCCGGGAGGCGTGGCGGACCACGTCGTGGTTGGACAGCACCCAGGTCGCGGAGGCGCCGGCGGCGTGCGCGTCGGCCAGCGAACCGGCGATGATCCCGCGCAGCTCGTCCGCGTCCCAGCGGCCCTGGAGGTACTCGAAGTTGAAGGCCTGGCCCAGCTCGTCCGGGCGGGCGTACAGCGCGCGCCGGGCGCCCGGGACCCAGGCCTCGGCCACGGCCGTGCGGGGCGGGCTGTAGGCGTCGAGGATCTTTCGCCAGTCGCGGTAGACCTCGTGCACGTCGTCGCGGTCGTAGAAGGGGTGGGTGCCCGGGGCGAACTCGGTGAGCGCGGCCTCGCTGCTCAGCTCGGGGGCGCCGAGGTCGCGCAGCGGCTCGGTGAGGTCCTTGACCAGGGCGTGGGCCACGTCGACGCGGAAGCCGTCGACGCCGCGGTCGCACCAGAACTTCAGCGTGGTGCGGAAGTCGGCGCGGACCTGCTCGTTCTCCCAGTTCAGGTCGGGCTGCTGGGGGGCGAAGAGGTGCAGGTACCACTGGCCGTCCGGCACCCGCTGCCAGGCGCTGCCGCCGAAGACGGACTGCCAGTCGGTGGGCGGGAGCTCGCCGTGCGCGCCGCGGCCGTCCCGGAAGACGTAGCGGTCGCGGGCGGCGGAGCCGGGGCCCGCCTCCAGGGCCTCGCGGAACCAGGCGTGGCGGTGCGAGGTGTGGTTGGGGACCAGGTCGACGATCACCTTCAGGCCGAGGCGGTGGGCCTCGGCGACCAGGGCGTCGAAGTCGTCCAGGGTGCCCAGGCGCGGGTCGACGTCGCGGTGGTCGTCGACGTCGTAGCCGCCGTCGGCCAGCTCGGACGGGTAGAACGGGCTGAGCCACAGGGCGTCGACGCCCAGGGCGGCCAGGTGGGTCAGGCGCTGGGTGATGCCCCGCAGGTCGCCGAGCCCGTCGCCGTCGGCGTCGGCGAAGCTGCGGGGGTAGATCTGGTAGATGACGGCCTGCCGCCACCAGTTGGGGTCCTTGGACGACAGGTCGGGCGTGCTGGTGGTGCTGCGTACGGTCACGCGGTCTCCTTCGCGATGCGTGCGGGCGACACGAATAGATCTGTCCACATCACCCCAAAAGTGAACGCGCGGGCGGCGGGACGCGCCGGTGACCGGGGCCCTGTCCCCGGTCACCGGCGCGTCCCGGGCGTCCTGGCGTTCGACCGCGGTCAGGTCCAGGCCCACGCAGCGGGCCACGCCGGCGCCCGACGCCACACCCACGAGCCGCTGTTCGCGGGCGCCCTCGTGGATCTCGGACCCGCCGGGGCGGGCTTCCCCGGCGGGGGCCGCACGCCAGGGGGCGACGCACGGTACGGCGGCGGGGACGGCGCAGGCGTGCCCCCGCCGCGTCGGGTCGCTGGTGCCGCGGCAGGCGACGTTCGCCCGGTGAGGAGCGGCGTCCGGCGCGTGCTCTGGGGGTCCCCCCGGCCGGAGGCTGGGGGAGTGCCGGCCGGAGGCCCTCGTACTGGACGTACTCGGGCGTTCGTCCGGTGCGGCGTCCGGGGGAGCGTGCCGGGCGTCGCGACGGGACGCACGTCGCCTGCCGCGGCACTAGTCGTCGAGGTCGAAGCGGTGCCGGTGGGCGAGGACGTCGCGGGCGACGTCGTGGGCGGTGCGGCCCCGGGCGAAGGCCGCGCCGCGCAGCCGGGCCAGGGCCTCGTCGGAGCCGACGCCCAGCTGGGCCATGATCATGCCGACGGCCCGGTAGACCTCGTCGTGGTCGCCGGCCAGCCCGCTCAGCCAGGCGTCCTCCCCGCCCCTGACGTCGTACTCCGCCCCGCGCGGCAGCGCCATCAGGGCCGTGGTCATGACGCCGGCCAGGAGCCGGGCCGTGTTCAGCTCGGGCCCGGAGAGTCCACCGGGGGTGTCGCGGTAGAGGTCGAGGGTGCCGACGCACACCGTGTCGCTGCCCAGCGGCAGCGCGTAGACGGCGCTCACGCCGACGGCCGTCGCCTGCTGGGCGAAGACGGGCCAGCGGTCGGCGTCGGCTCCGGAGCGCAGATCGCGGGCGAGCACCGGGGCGCCCGTCGCGGCGGCCAGCACACACGGTCCGTCGCCCAGGGTGGCCTGGATCTCCGCGAGGTACGAGGCACGGTCGTTGCTGGCGCACAACCGGACCGGGAGGCCGTCACCGCCGCGCAGCGACGCGCTCGCACCGCACACCGGCAGCAGCCTGACCGCGACCGCGCACAGCCGTTCCGGCACCGCGGCGGCACGCCCGCCGTCCGGGGACCATCGGGAGTCGTCGCCGGGCAGCACGCCCACCGCCTCCTTCGCTCATGTGGCGGGAAGCCCGACTACCCGTGACCGGCCGGCGGAAACCGGGACGTCCGGTCCCTACAGCGGAGGCTGCGCGGGCGCCGGGCCCAGGGTGGTCGTGCCGGGTGCCGTGCGGTGCCCGAGGCCGGTGCGGTAGGCGTCCAGGGCCGCCTCCACCCGGCCGGTGCGGCGCAGCAGGTCGCCCAGCAGCCGGCACAGGTCGGCCAGGTCACCGGCCGCGCCCGCCCGCTCCAGCAGGCTCAGCGCGCGCACGTAGTGCTCCTCGGCGGCCTCGGTGTCGCCGGCGTCCTCGGCGATGATGCCGAGCAGCCGGTGCGCGCCCGCGGCGTGCACGGCGCCGCGCTCGGAGGACAGGTCGTCCAGCACCCCGCGCAGCAGCTCGGCGGCCTCCCCGGACTTGCCGCGCCGGTGCAGGACGTCGGCCAGCTCGACGGCGACCTGGCTGCTGTAGAGGGCGGCACGGGTGGCGGACAGCATGCCCAGGGCCTGCCGCATCTCCTCCTCCGCGCGCGGCAGTTCGCCGTTCTGGGCGCAGACGTAGCCGCGCATCCAGTGGCAGTTGGCCAGCTCGGTGCGCAGCTGCAGCGTGCGGTACAGCTCGGCCGCCTTGGCCAGGGAGGCGTCCGCCTCGGCGAGGCGGCCCTCGGCGAGCAGCGTGCGGGCGACGGAGCGGTGCATGCGGGCCACCAGCGCCGGGTCGCCGGCCCGGGGCGCGAGGGCGAGGGCCAGTTCGGCGGCCTGGGCGGCCCGCGCGTGCGCGCCCATGTCCATGTACGGGCCGATGACGCTGGCGTAGAGCAGCAGCAGCGCGTCGGGGTCGTGCAGGCCACCGCGGTTCAGCTCGTCGAGGGTGGACTCCAGGAGGTAGACGGCGTACCGGAGTTCGCCGGCGAGGTAGTGGGTGAGGGCCCGGCCGCGCAGGGCCGGGGCCCGGGCCGGCAGCGGCGCGCCGGCGTCGGACAGGCACTCCTCGGCCCGCTCGAAGTACCGTCGGCCACCCACCAGATCGCCGGCCTCCACCGCGCACTCACCGAGCCCGAGCAGCGCCTCGGCCCGCTCCTCGGGCAGCTCGTACGCCTCGGCCTCGGCGAGCAGCTCGCCGTACTGCCCGGCCGCCTGTTCGGCGGCGCCGGTGGCGAGCGTGCGCCGCGCCTCGGTGAGCCGCAGCCGCAGGTCGGTGGCGAGCCGTGCCGGACGGCCGGTGACCAGCTCCTCGTAGTCGACGCCGAGCCGCTCGGCGAGGTACCGCAGCGCCTCGTCGGAGGGGCGGACGCGGCCGGACTCCAGGGTGGAGACGTAGGCGGGCGTGTACGCCGGTTCGGCGAGCTGCCGCTGCGTCATCCCGCGCTCGGTCCGCAGCCGCTGCACCCGGCGTCCGATCGTCACCCGGTCTTCACGGTCCCCCACTGCCAACTCCCCCTGCGCCTCTTGCCGTTCGGCTCGGACGGCCCTAGGTTAAATTGCGGATTAAACGTGTTTAACAACGTCTGACAGCCTCCCACACCTTTCCCCAGAGGACGCCGTGCTCGACCGCATCCGCATCGCCCTGGGGGTACCCCCCAGGCCCTCCAGGCACTGGGGGAGGTACGCCAGGGGCCTCGCCGCCGCCCTCGTGGCCGTGGCCGTCCTGGGCCTGGCCGGCAACACGGGCCCGGCCCGGTCGGCGGGGGATCCCCCGGAGGGCGGGAGCGTCCGGGTGGGGGAGGCCGGCGACCCGCTCGTGCCGGACGTCCGGGCGGACGAGGACGCGCGGGTGCCGCGGCCCGGCCCCGGCTGATCCACGGTGGCGGGAGGGGTGTCCCCGCCGCCGCCCCTCAGTCCGGCAGTACCTCGCGCAGTGCCGCGTCGAGGCGCTGCGCCAGCTCCGCGTCACCCGGCGCGCTGTCGGTGAAGAGGGCGCCGAGCTGGGTGGTGAAGGTCTGGGTGAAGGCCCCGTACAGCGGGGTGCGGGGGCGGTGGACCGCCTGCCGCAGCGCCGGGAGCAGGGTGTGGCGGGCGTAGGCCGGACGGCCCGCCGCGTCACGCGGCATGGTGTCGGCGCCCTCGCCCGTGGGGGCCGGTGAGGGCGCCGCCGTGGCCACCGCGCACCGCACGGTGTCGTCCACGTACGCCGAGGTGCGGGTGGCCGCGAAACCGGCGTCCAGCAGACAGCGCTCGCTCTCCTTGCCGGTGAGGTACCTGATCAGCTCGGCCGCCTTGCCGGACCGCTGGGACGCCGAGGTCACGGCGAGGTTCTGGCCGCCGAGCACGGCCCGGCCCGGCAGCGCGGTCACGCCGAGCCGGTCGCCGGGGAAGGTGTGGGAGAGGGTCGGGTAGGCGTACGGCCACTGCCGCAGGAACGTGGTGCGCCCGGCGGCGAAGTCGCCGAGGGAGGCCGCCTCGTCGGAGTGGACGGCGTCCGGGAGGATGTACGGCGCCTCGGTGCGGCGGCGCAGCTCGGCGATGCCCTGCGTCAGCTCCTCCACGGTGGCGTCGTAACGGCCGTCCTCGTCGGTGAGCGTGCCGCCGGGGACCGCCGACGCGAAGGCCTCGACGGCGTTGACCGTGCGGCCCTCGTACGCGGCGAGCTGGGTCGTCCAGCCCTTCTCGTAACCGGCGGGCTTGTGGTCGTTGAGGGTCTCGATCAGTGTCCGCAGCCGCTTCCAGTCGACGTCGCCGCCCAGGTCGGTGTGCTGGACGCCGGCCTGCCGCAGGTGGTCGCGCCGGTAGTAGAGCAGGCCGACGTCGCTGTTGAAGGGCGCGGCGTACACCTCGCCGTCCCAGCGGGCCGTGCTCGCCACGGGGGTGATGACGTCCTCGTCGAGCAGCGACGCCGGCAGCGGGCTGATCAGGTGCGCGGCGGCGAACTCCGGCACCCAGGTGACGTCGAGGTTGACCACGTCGTAGGCGGCGCTGCCGGACTGGAGGGCGCCGAGGAGCTGGCTGCGCTGCTCGTCGGCGTTGCCGGGCAGTTCGACCAGCCGGGCGCGGTAGTCGGAACCGGCCTTCTCCTGCCGGGCGTTCCACGCGTCGATGAGCCGCTGCCGGACGCCGTTCTTGCCGGTGACGTCCCGGCCGCTGGCGACCACGATGTCGCCGGGCACGTCGGCGGACGGCGTCGCCGCGGGGCCTCCGTCCCCGTCACCGCCGCCGGTGCAGGCCGTCGGCAGGAGCAGGGCCAGCGCGACCGGCAGGACCCAGCGGGCCGCGAGCCGCCGCCGCGGGAGCCGGCGTGGCGAGTGCTGTCGTCGTGGATGCTGTCGCGGCATCAGTCCTCCCCCGTCCCGGTGCGCGCGACCTCGTCGTGCAGGGCGGCACCGAGGTCGTCGTCGGCGTCCAGGCACCGGCCGCCGCTCACCTCGGAGATCCGGGCGTCCGGCTTCCCCGGGTCGCAGCCGCCGCCGGCGAGCGAGACCATCGTCACCGGCACCCGCACCGCACGCGCGAGGCCGAGGACGTCGCGGAGGCGGTCGCCGCTGAGCCGGGCCGCGTCCTCGTCGTCGGTGATGTACACGATCAGGCCGGGCCGCTCGTCGCCGGCGCCGCGCTGCTGCAGGTGAGCGAGGGCGGCGAGCAGAGCCCGGTCCGGGGCGGACTCGGCGTCCCGTACCCCGGCCAGCCGGTCGACGGTGCGCTCGGCGTCCCTGCGGGCGTGACGGTCGAAGGGCAGCAGGACGTCGTACGGATCCCCGTCCGCGTCGTACACCGCCCACACGCCGTACTCGTCCTGTGCGCCGAGCCCGCCGAGCGACTGTTTCAGCAGGCCGGGTCCGCCGCTGGGGCCCTCCCACCGGCCGGCCATCGAGCCGGAGCTGTCGAGCAGGAACAGCACCCTGCCCGGCCCGGCCGCGTCCCGGTAGGCCGCCAGGGCCGCCTCCATCGCGTCCCGCCCGGCCGACTCGGTCAGCGGCGACGGCACCTGCCACACCGGGTCGGCGACGTCGACGGTGTCCAGCAGGGCGCGGCTGCCGGTGGCCGACCGGAACCCGTCCCGGGCGAGCGCCTCGCGCCCGCCCGCACCGGTGAGCCACGCGCGGAAACGACCGGCCGCGTCGTCCCTGGCGGTCTCGTCGCGATCGGCGTCCTGCCAGCGGACGCGGACGAAGACGGGCTCCAGGCCGGGCACGTCGCCGGGGTACTGGGCCATGCGCGGGGTGCGCCGGTCGCTGTCGCAGCCGAGGCCGCTCTTCATCAGGAACTCGGGGACGAGGGCGGCGGTGCGGTCGTCCACGGCGTCGTCGTCGGGCAGCGTGCACAGCAGGTCGGCGGCGGTCGGGGAGGGCGGTCCCGGCTGGGCGACGCGGTTCTCGGCGCGGACGGGGTCGCCGGCGCCGGTGGTGGCGTGCAGGCCGATCGTGGCGAGCAGGCCGGTGTCGGTGAACTCCGGGTCCGGGCGGCGCACCTCGGCGTCGGCGCGCCGGGCGAGCAGGTCGTCGATCATCCGGTTGAGCGGGGGACCGGCCCGCTCGTCCCGCGTCTCGGTGGCGAACTCCTGCGGGACGGCGAGCACGATCGGGGAGTACGCGAACGCCTCGTCGTCCGGGTCCAGGACGGCCACGGCGTCGGTGTCCTGGCCCTCGACCACCCGGGCGACGTCGGCGCGGGAGCCGGGGATCCAGACGTCCGGCTGCGGGCCGACGTCGCGCTGCGGGTTGGTGTCGTCGTCGCGGGGCTCCTGCCAGGCGCCGGTCCGCTTGCGCAGGGCGGTGACCACGTCGGCGGCGCCCGCGCTGTAGACGGTGATGCCGCTGCGCCGGCAGCCGTCGCCGGTGGTGTTCTCCCCCGACGTCAGGTACGCGTCCGCGGCGGACCGGACGGTCGGCTCCAGGTCGGGGTCGGTCAGCACGCGCAGCTCCAGGGGCGGGGTGCAGGAGGCCTGCGCGTCACCGCTCGTCGCGACGAGCCGGTACGAGCCGATGCCGACGGCGAGCAGGAACGCCAGGAGGAGGACACCGTTCCGCATCCACCTGGGCCACCGCCGCCCCGGGCTCGCCCCCACCCCACCGCCGGGCTCCGCGCCCTGCCCCGCTTCCCCACCGCCGGGCTCCGCACCCTGCCCCGCGTCCACCCCACCACCGGACCCCGCGTCCGGGCCCGAGCCCGCCCCCTCGGACCCCACACCCTGGCCCGAGCCCGCCCCCTCGACCCCCGCGTCCCCCCCGCCGGGGTCACTCTCGGCGGCCGCGAGGAGGACGTCCTCCTCCGGCTCGGTACGGCTCTGCGGTTCCCACAGGTCGCCGCGTACGGTCCGGTGGCCGTCGCCGGTCATCCGGGCCCGCACCGCGTCCGCGAGCCCCCGGAACCACACCTCCTCGTCGCCGTTGTCCAGCAGCGCCGCGAGTTCGTCCGTGAACGGCGTCGGGGTGTGCGGATCGCCCGCGTCGATGCGGTGGTTGGCCTGCACGCTCATCAGCAGCAGCACCCGCCGCTTGTCGCGGAAGGTCTCCCAGATCCACGCGGCGTTGCCCGCGAAGCAGCAGTCGAGGACGACCACGATCCGTCGCGCCTCACTGGCCGCGAGCACCGTCAGCACGGTGCTGAACATCTCCGCGCCCGGGAAGACCGCGTGCCCGCCCGCGACCACGCTCGCGTTGCGCATCTGCAGGAACAGCTCGTCGCCCGCGCTCGGGATCGCCCCGTGCCCGGCGAAGTACAGCAGCAGGACACCCTCGGCCCCGTCGGCGGCGGTCCGCAGCGCCCGGCCGAATTCGACCTGGTCCGGCGAGCGGCACACCGTGATGTCCTGCTCGCGGAACACACCGCCGCGCCGCAGGGCGTCCCGCAGCCGGGTCAGGTTGTGGCGGACCGCGGGAAGAGCGCCGGGCACGCCGTACGGCGGCTTCGTGAGGTCGTACTCGGACACCCCGACCAGCAGCGCCCGGTTCGCCTCCCCCCGCGGGTCGTAACCGGTCACCGGCCGCCTACCTGTCGTCGAGGTTCACCGGCTCGACGCGCCCCTCGGGCGGCTCGCCGTCCTCCACCTCGCTGCGATTGGCCCGCCAGGCCTCCACGGCCCCCTTGACCTGGTTCAGCATCTCCTGGAACGTCACGCCCGCGGCGCTCCCGACGAGCACCAGGACGATCTCCATGCCGATGCCCATCGGGGCGCCGGTCTCGTCGGCCCGGCGCCGCTCGTCGATGCGCAGCCGGCCGGCCCGGACCAGCTCGTCGAGCGGTTTCTCCCTCTCCAGCCACTTGTGCAGGGCACCGATGTCGCTCTCGCTCGCGGTGCCGTCGAGCCGGACGCGGACACCACGCGTCACCACTCCGTCCCCCTCAGCCATAACACCCCATCATGGCACCGCTGTTACGCACAGGCGAGGGTCGTACACGGTGAATCACAGCCGTCGCACCGCGCCCGCGGGCGCACGCACCGGCCGAGGCCCGCGGGGGCGTCAGCCCTGGGTCTGCAGCCGGCCCAGCTCCCGCTGCACGTGGTCCAGCGCGCCCTCGCGCCGACCGGGGACCCGGCCGCGCAACGCGGCGAGCGCGGCGCCCAGTTCACGGGCCCGCGCGGTGTCGCGGATCCGCCCCCACTGGTGGTGGGCCCGGTCCACGGCCGCCTCCACGGCGGGCGTCCCCGCCTCCTGCCCGGCCCGCAGGCGGGCCTCGGCCACCGCCAGCCAGGCACGACAGCTGCGCACCGGATCCCCGGCGAACATCGCCAGGTCGGCCCGCACCTCCGCCCAGTGCAACGCCTCCTCGGAGGCGGGCCCGAGCGCGAGGGCGGCGGCCCGCTCGTGGCGCGCGGCCAGCGCGTCGGCGTCCCCGTGCCGCCCCGACCGCACGGCGGCGGCGATGACCGCGTGCGGGTCCCCCGCCACCGGACCGGGCGCCGCCAGCACCAGGTCGGCGCCGCTCCCCGGGCCGTCGGCCGCACAGCGCTCCAGCGCCTGCCGGTGCAGCTCGTCCGTCGGCGGCCGGTGCCCGCTGCGCAGGATCGTCGCGACGCCGCGCATGTACGCGGGTGCGGCCACGGTCCGCCGCGGGGGCGGCGGCGCGATACGGCCGTAGACGGCGTTGTTGCGGCCCGAGTCCAGCGGACGGTCCCGCAGCCACTCCCAGGTCTCCTGGTCGGCGTGCAGATCCACCAGCAGCGTCGTCGCGCCGCTCGGCCGCAGCCTCAGTTCCTCGCGGATCCAGTGCCAGGGCAGGGCGGTGTAGCGGACCGTGGCGGGGGTCGTACGGGCCAGCGCCAGGTGGGGCAGGCGTTCGCGCCGGTCCAGCTGGAGCTGCCCGGTGACGTACACGGTCAGCGGGCCGGGGGCCGCCGCGGCGGCGCGGAGCCGGGTGAGGACGGCCTGCGGCTCCAGCGGGTCGGCGAGTTCGACGACGTTCGCGGTGTCCGTGCCGGCCAGCACGGCGGGCGGCACGGCGGCGAGCACGGGGAGCACGGAGGCGGCGTCCACCAGGCACCCCCGGCCCACGGGCGAGGCCGCGAGCAGCAGCACGGTTCCGGGCATGTCCCCTCCCCCTGTCGATCACGTACGGCAGCACGGTATCCGCTGCGGCCGCGCCGCGGGGCGCTCAGCCGGTCAGCCGCCGTACCGCGAACACCATCGTGTCGTCGGCCAGCCGCCCCCGGCAGTGCCGCAGCGTGCCGTCCCGCACGAGGGCCACCAGCCGCCGCGGCTCGGCGTCGCGCGGGTCGGCGGCGACGGCGCGGGCCACCTCCTCCCCGTGCCGGTAGAAACGTCCCTCGGCGTCGCGGGCCTCGGTCACCCCGTCGGTGACCAGCAGCAGCGTCTCGTCCCGGGCGAGGGCCGACCGGCTCACCGTCACCGGCGACCCCGGGACGAGCTCGGCCATGCCCAGCGGCACCCCGCCGGCCGTCACCAGCTCCCGTACACCGCCCGGGCCGACCGCCAGCGGGGGGTCGTGGCCGAGGACCACGGCGTCCACGGCGTCGGGCAGATCGTCGGAGAAGCCGATCAGCACGGCGGTGGCGAAGCGGTCGCCGTCGGACCGGCCGAGGGCGGCCGTGTGCTCGCGGTGGCGCACCATACGGGTCTCCAGGCGCTCGGCGACCGTCGCGAGGTCCGCCTCGTGGTAGCCGGCCTCCCGGAACGTGCTGAGCAGCGCGGCCGCGGTCTCCACGGCGCCCAGGCCCTTTCCCTGGACGTCGCCGATGAGGACGCGGGTGCCGTGCGGGCCGGGCTGGATGTCGTAGAAGTCGCCGCCCACGCGGGCCTGGGCGTCCGCGGGGAGGTAGACGGCGGCGTGGTCGAGGCCGCCGAAACCCTCCGGGAGCGGGCGCAGCACGGTGCGGCGGGTGGTGTCGGCGATGTCCCGCATGTGCAGCATGCGCCGCTCGCCGGCGACGCGGACCACGGCGGCGAGCACGGCGATGAGTCCGCCGAGGGTGACGAGGATCAGGCCCGGCGTGTCGGTCCTGTCCTGATGCTGCCAGGTGGTGTCGGCCAGGACGAAGACGACGACCGCGAGCACCGCGAAGACCGCCGTCTCCCGTGTCCCGCAGATCGCGGCCGCGATGCCGGGGACGAGCACGGTCCAGGAGATGATCTGGAACGCGGAGGTCATGGTGTCGCCCGCGACGATGCCGACGAGCAGCACGAGCGGGAACAGCCAGGCGACGCTCCGGCCGCGGATGCTCAGCAGTTCGCGCCGGGAGACGGCGTCCCCCTGGCCGACGGCCCTGACCAGACGCCCGACCGGCCGCCACCGGCCGCGCACCGGCTCCGGTGGACGTCCTTTCCCGCGACCCCTCATCGTCCCCAGCGAAGCACGGGCCCCCACCGCCCGCATCCTGACTTGCCACCCGCCGCTCTCCGGTGTGCCCTGGTAGTCGGGGGCGAGGAGAGAGGAGTGCTCTCATGGCTCACGCGGTACCCGCACGGGAGACGTCCGGCCGGGACACGTCCGACCGGGCACCGGCCACGCGCCCGACGATGCTGCCCGACGTCTTCGGCCCGCGCACCCACAGCGTGGCGAGGTGGGTGGTGCCCGTCCTGGCGGGGCTGGTCTACGGCTACTGGGCCGCGGCCAACCGGCGCCACGGCGGCCCCGTCACCGGCTGGAACCTGCTGTTCGGCTTCATGACCGCGCTCGCGTTCGTCATCCTGTACGCCGTGGTCCGGGCGGTGGCGGCGCGGCTGCCGCGCGAGGGACACGCGGCGCTGTGGGGCGCGTTCGCGGGCAGTGCGCTGGGCTTCCTGTACGCGCAGAGCGGCGTGGCCATGTTCACGTGCATCCTCTTCTCGCTGATCCTGGCCGCCGCGGTGACCGCCGCGCTGTTCTACCGCTACTACACGTGCGAGGACGCCAAGGGCCGCCGAATCGCCTGACCGCGCCCCGCACGGTCCCCGGCGAAGCCGGGCCCCGAACCGGGGCTCCCGATCGGAGCGAATGTCCCGGCAGAGCACCCCGCAGGCGGCGTGTCGCCGGGACATTCGCTCCGATCGCCTCGCCGTCCTGACCCTCCTGCGCCGACCGCGGGCCGGGGCCGCGGGCCCGGAGCCGGGGTTGCGAGCCCGGGGCCCTCCGTCCGGTCGCTTCGAGCGGTGGGAGGCCACGCGTTCGGCCGTCCGGTTCGGCGGGCGGCCCATTTGCAGGCGTCCCGGTCGCCCCGGCCGCCGCGCGGGCGTTGCCTGGGAGGGTGCCCTCACGTCTTAGGCGCGGCCTGTCGGCCGTCCTGATCGCCCTCGCCTGCCTGCTCGCCCCGTGCGGCACGCTGGCGGCCTGGGCGGCGTACGGGCTGGCCGACACCGGCCGGTACGTCGCCGCCATGGCGCCGCTCGCCGCCGACCCGCGCGTACGGGACGCGGTCGCGGACACGGTGGGCGACGGGGTCATGACCGAGGTGGGCGCCGGCCCCCTGCGCGGGACCGTACGCCTCTACGTGCGGGACGCGGCCCGTTCCTTCACCCGGACCGACGCCTTCCGCGCGGGCTGGGACGCGGCCAACCGGGCCGTCCACACCGCCGTGCTGCACGCCCTGCGCGACCAGGGGGCCGCCGGGCGCCCCGTCAGGGTCGACCTGGCCCCCGTCACCGCCCGGGTCCGTGGCCGGCTCGTCCGGGACAACGTACCGATGGCGCAGCGGATCCCGGTCCGGCACACCGAGGTCACCGTGCTCCCGGCCCGCGAGGCGGACCGGCTCAGGAAGGGCTACCGCGTGCTCGACGTCGCCGCCTTCTGGCTGCCGCTCGCCGCCGTCGTCTTCGCCGTCGCCGGGATCGCCGTGGCCGCCTGCCGCCGGCGCGCGCTCACGGCCACCGGCATCGGCACGGCCGTCGGCGGGGTGCTGCTCGCCCTCGCCGTCCTCGCCGGCCGTCGGCTCACCCTGGCCGAACTGCCCGGCGCGGTGGACGACCCGGCCGCCGGCGCCGTCTACGACGCGCTCACCGCGACCCTGCGCACGGCCTCCTGGCTGCTGGTCGGCCTCGGTCTGACGGTCGCCGCCGCCTCCTGGCTCACCGGCCGGTACGCACACCTGCTGCGCCGCCGACGGCCCCCCGGGAACCCCACCGCCGACCCGGCCCCGCCCCGCCCGCCACGGGCCCGGCTCTGAGCACCGACGCGCGGAAATCCCCTGGTCCGGGCGCCGCCCGTGCGGCTACCGTCGTCGGCCATGCGCAAGACGACGACCCTGTGGCGCCCCACGGGCCCCGAGGAGCTGGCCCTCGTCGAGGCCTCCGGCTGGACGGCCTGGCCCCCGCGCCTGCCCGAGCAGCCGATCTTCTACCCGGTGCTCGACGAGGACTACGCCGTCCGCATCGCCCGCGACTGGAACGTCCCCGCGTCCGGGTCGGGCTACGTCACGCGCTTCGAGGCGGACACGGAGTTCCTCGCGCGGTACCCGGTACGGCAGGCCGGCGGCGAGACGATCCTGGAGCTGTGGGTCCCGGCGGAGGAGCTGGAGGAGTTCAACCGGCACATCGTGGGCCGCATCGAGGTGGTGCGGGAGTTCCACGCGGACCCGCCGGCCGCGGACCCGCCGGCCGCGCAGGCGCCGGCCGCGCAGGCGCCGGGCAACTTTCCGCCCGCGTCCGCCGTCCTTGAGGGAGGATTCGGGCATCGCACCCGCGAGTGGAAGGCCGGGACGTGGACACCGACACGGCGAGCGGCGAGTGGACGCACACGCACGGCGGGCCGGCGGTCCGCCGGCCCGGGCGGCGGCTCGGGGCCTGGTGCGCCGGGCTGCTGTTCGCCGGGGTCAGCACGGTCGTCGGCTGCCGGATCGCCGACACCGACGGCATCACGCCGGTGCCGCAACTGCTCGCCTTCCTGCCCTGGCTGCTGGTGCCGGCCGGGGCCGGGCTGCTGCTGACGCTGCTCGCCCGGTGGTGGACGGGAGCGGTGTGGGGCGTGGTGCTGCTCGGGCTGCTGGCCTGGTTCATCGAGCCGTACGGCAGGACCGGCGAGCCGGCCGGGCCGCCCGTCGCCGAGCTGCGGGTGCTGACGTCGAACGTCGAGTTCGGTCAGGGCGCCGACGCGCTGATCCGCGCGGTGCGCCGCGAGAAACCCGACCTGCTGTTCGTGCAGGAGTGCGAGTACACGTGCGACGCGGCCCTGCGGCGGGAGCTCGGCGCCGACTACCCGCACCGGCGGGCCGTCGAGGGCGGCGGCTCCGAGGGGTCGGTCATTCTGAGCCGCTTCCCGCTCACGCCCGCCCCCGGCGTCCCCGGCACCATGGGCATGCCCGGTGCCGTCGCCGACGTGCGCGGCCACGCCGTACGCCTCCAGCTCGCCCACCCCATGCCGCCGCTGCCGGAGCAGGTCGGCCTGTGGCGCACGGAGCTGGGGCGGCTGCGCGACGCCGCCGCCGAGGACGCCGGGACCCCCACCGTCCTCGCCGGCGACTTCAACGCCACCCAGGACCACGCCGCCTTCCGGCGCGTCCTCGACACCGGACTGCACGACGCGGCCCGCCTGGCCGGCCGGGACCGCACGCCCAGCTGGCCGGCCCGGACGGCCCCGGTGCTGGGCGCGCAGATCGACCACGTGCTGGTGTCACGGGACTTCGCCGCCCACCGCGCCCGCTTCCTGGACCTGGCCGACACCGACCACCGCGCGCTGGTCGTCGACCTCACGCTGCACGCGGGCGGCTGACCCCCGGACGCGCCTCAGACGCCGATGTCGCGGCCGTCCGCGCGCCACACCGCCACGACCGCCGGGCGCACGATCTTCCCGGGCCCGTCGGGCCAGGTGCTGGCCGGCTGCTCCACCGAGGCGCCGTCGACCTCGCCCGGGTGCTGCACGGAGACCAGCACGCGCCGGTCCTGGACGAGCGGGCCGCAGGTCTCCGCGCCGGTCGGCACGGTCAGGAACTGCTTCAGCTCACCGCGCCTCTCGCCCTTCGTCGCGACGCCGAACAGGCCGTCGTGGCTGCCGAGCGCGTTGCCGTCGGTGGAGATCCACAGGTTGCCGTGGGGGTCGAAGGCCACGTTGTCCGGGCAGGAGATCGGGCTGACGGCGTCCTTCGGGAAGCCCGCGAAGTACGTCGCCGGGTCCTCGGGATCGCCGGCCACCAGGAACAGCGACCAGGCGAAGGTGGTGGCGTCGGCCCGGTTGTGGCGCTCGGTGAGCTCCAGGACGTGGCCGTGCTTGTTGCTGACGCGCGGGTTGGCCTCGTCGGGGCCCGCGTAGCCGGCCTTGCCGCGGTTGGAGTTGTTGGTGAGGGCGACGTAGACCTTGCCGGTCTGCGGGGACGGCTCGATGTCCTCGGGCCGGTCCATCTTCGTCGCGCCGACCTTGTCGCCGGCGAGCCGCGTGAAGACGCAGACCTCCTCCGCCGTCATGCCCTCGACGTGCGAGACGGCGCCGTCGGCGGTGGCGGTGACCAGCGGGATCCAGCGCCCGCTGCCGTCGAACTCGCCGTCGCGCGGCAGCTTGCCGCTGCCGTCGATGTCCGCGGCCGGGGAGTCGCCGGTGAGCTTGGCGACGTACAGGGTGCCCTCGTCGAGCAGCGTGAGGTTGTGCTCGCGCGCGCCGCGGCTGCTGCCGTGCCGCATCCGCTTGCTGCCGACGAACTTGTAGAAGTAGTCGAACCGCTCGTCGTCGCCGGTGTAGACGACCGGGCGCCCGTCGGAGGTCAGCCGCACGGTCGCGGCCTCGTGCTTGAAGCGGCCGAGCAGGGTGTGCTTGCGGGGCGTGGAGTCGGGGTCGTACGGGTCCAGCTCGACGACGTAGCCGAAGCGGTGCACCTCGTTGGGCTCCCGGGCGACGTCGAAGCGCTTGCCGAACCGCTCCCACTTGCGCTCGGTGGCGCCGGTGCCGATGCCGTAGCGCTTGTCGGTGGCGCGGCCGCCGTTGGCGAAGTACTGGTTGAAGTTCTCCTCGCCGTGCAGCGTGGTGCCCCACGGGGTGGTGCCGCCGGAGCAGTTGTTGAGGGTGCCGAGCACCTTGCGGCCGGTGCGGTCGGCGGAGGTCTTCACCAGGTCCGACCCGGCGGCCGGGCCGGTGAGCCGGAACTCGGTGGTGGCGGTGACGCGCCGGTTGAGGTGGTGGCGGGGGACGGGCGTCAGCTTCCCGCTCCTGCGGTCCTCCTCCACCACCACGGCGGACAGCCCGTGCGCGGCCCACGCGATCTCGACCTGCTCGCGGGTGGGGTTCTCGGGGTCGTAGCCCCGGAACATCAGCACCTCGTCGGTGTACTCGTGGTTGGCGACGAGGAGCTGCCGGCCGTGCTCGCCGCGCAGCGGCAGCAGCGCGAGGAAGTCGTTGTTGTACCCGAACTGCCCGGCCTGGGCCTTCGCGGTCTGGTTCTCGGGGTCGAAGGCGGGCGCCCCGCGCAGGATGGGCTCGCCCCACCGGATGACGACGCCCTGCCGGTACCCCTCCGGTACGACGACGGCGTCCTCGGTGTTGGGGGCGACGGGCTGGAACCGCAGCCCGCGCGCGCCCTGCGGCTTCGGGTGGTGCCCGTGCCCCGGCCCGTGACCCTTTCCGGCCACCGGAGCCGCCTGCGCGGAGGGCGCCCCCGCCACGCCCACGGCACCGGCGCCCGCGGCGGCGACGGTGACGACGGCCGCGGCGCGCATCATGGAGCGGCGGCTGAGCGCACCCGCGATGACGTCGCCGACGTACTCGTTGGAGCTGGTGTTGGGCACCTCGTGGAAGCAGGCGTCACCACACCGGAAACGGCAGGTCATGGCGGACCGGCCGCCGGGGTGCGAACCGGACGGCGTTCCGATCAACGGCAGCAGCTTGCGCACTTCTCGTTCTCCCTGAATGCCCTGTGATGCTCTGAGGTGCCCTTGGTGTCAGCGCGACCGTAGGCGCACATACGTGCGGGAGTCGGGCGTGGGGATGAACGACGGGTGAACCCGGGACAGCCGGACGGAAATCCTCCGCGGCCGGATCCGGCCCTTGACGCGCCGGTGTCTCACCGCCAAACCCTGCGCAAGATCACAAGGCGGGGCCGCTAACCTTACGTGTCCGTCCTGGCCAGGGATTGACGGGCATCAACTCACGCGAAGGGTTGCGCACATGGGCATTCTCACTCTCCTGCGGAACGCGTTCGGCCGGTCACGCAAAGCACGGGCCGCCCAGGAGGCGGAGGGTGCGGCGCAGGAGACGACGGCACCGGCCGCCGCTCCGGAGCCGACGCTCCCGACCCAGCCCACCGCGCCCGAGGAGCCGGCCGAGACCCCGAAGCGGCCGGAGTCCGCCCAGGTCCCCGAGCCCCGCGCCGAGACGGAGACCGAGACCGAGACCGACGAGCACGAACTCGTCAAGGCGGCCTTCGCCAACATCACGGTCCCCAAGCCGACCCGGTCCCCGGACGAGACGACCCCGGCATCCCCGACCCCGGAGGCCGGTCCCAAGCCCGCCCCTGAGCCCGAGGCCGCCACCGAGCCCGAGGCGCAGCCCGAGCCCGAACCCGCGCTCGAGACCAGGACCGAGCCCGCTCCTGAAGCCGATGCGCAGCCGGAACCGGACCCGGAGCCGGAACCGGACCCGCAGCCTGAGCCCGAAGCCGAGGCTGAACCACAGCCGGAAGCCGAACAGGAACCGTCACCGCACTCGGCCCCGGCCCCCGAGCCCGCAGCCGCCGACGGCGAGAAAGCCCCACAGGGGCCACCCGCACCCGACGACGAAAGCGGTACGGGTGGTGCGGGTGGGAACGCACCGGCCGAAGGCGAAGCCGAGGCCGTGACCGAGGAAGCCCCGAAGGGCCCCGCACCCGACGTCGAAAGCCGCACGGGCGGTACGGGTGAGAACACGGAGGCCGAAGGCGAAGCCGAGGCCGTGACCGAGGAAGCCCCGCAGGACCCCGCACCCGACGACGAACCCGGCGCCGAGGCCGTAGCCGAGGAGGCACCGCAGGGCCCCGCCCCCAAGCCCGCCACCCCCGCCGCCCGCGTCCGCTCCCGCGCCCCCGGCCTCACCGCCGCCTACAAGGCCGCCGGCGCCGTCCTGAAGAAGCACGGCCTCACCGGCACCCGCGCCAAGGTCCACCTCGTCCTCGACCGCTCCGCCTCCATGCGCCCGTACTACAAGGACGGCTCCGCCCAGGCCCTCGCCGAGCAGGTCCTCGCGCTCGCCGCCCACCTCGACCCCGAGGCCACGGTCCACGTCACGTTCTTCTCCACGGACGTGGACGGCACCGGCGAGCTGACCCTCACCGACCACGAGAACAAGGTCGACGAGCTGCACGGCGCCCTCGGCCGCATGGGCCGTACCAGCTACCACGCCGCCGTCGAGGCCGTCCTCGCCCGGCACGAGAAGGAGGCCGAGCCGGGCACCCCCGCCCTGGTGGTCTTCCAGACGGACGGCGCCCCCGACGCCAAGACCCCCGCCACCCAGGCCCTCACCGACGCCGCGGCGAACCACCCGGACGTGCACTTCTCCTTCGTCGCCTTCGGCGACCCGGAGAACAAGGCGTTCGACTACCTCCGCAAGCTCAAGACGGACAACGCGTCCCACTTCCTGGCCGGCGAGACCCCGAAGGAGCTCACCGACAAGGAGCTGTACGAGGGCATCCTGGCCGCCTGGCGGCCGTAGCCCCGCCCCGCCCGCCCACGCGGTGTCCCGCGCCGCCCGCTTCTCACCCCGTAAAACGGGAAGCGGGCGGCGCACCCGTGTCGGCTACGATTCGAAGGTTCCGTACGTATCAACCTGGGAGCAGCCTCCGATGGCTCGACACCTCATCACCAGCGCCCTTCCGTACATCAACGGGATCAAGCACCTGGGCAACATGGTGGGGTCCATGCTCCCGGCGGACGTCTACTCCCGCTACCTGCGCCAGCGCGGCCACGACGTCCTCTACATCTGCGCCACCGACGAGCACGGCACCCCCGCCGAGCTGGCCGCCAAGGAGCAGGGCCTGCCGGTCGACGCGTTCTGCGCGCAGGCGCACGACGCGCAGAAGGCGGTCTACGACGGCTTCGCCCTCGCCTTCGACTACTTCGGCCGCAGCTCCTCGCAGCAGAACGTCGAGATCACCCAGCACTTCGCCCGCAGGCTCAACGAGAACGGCTTCATCGAAGAGCGCGCCATCCGCCAGGTGTACAGCCCCGCCGACGGCCGCTTCCTCCCGGACCGCTACGTGGAGGGCACCTGCCCCCACTGCGGCTACGACAAGGCCCGCGGCGACCAGTGCGAGAACTGCACCCGCGTCCTGGACCCGACCGACCTGATCGACCCGCGCTCGGCGATCTCCGGCTCCACCGACCTGGAGGTCCGCGAGACCAAGCACCTCTTCCTCCTCCAGTCGAAGCTCCAGCACGAGGTCGAGCAGTGGGTGGCCGCCCACGAGGAGGAGTGGCCACAGCTCGCCGCGTCCATCGCCCGCAAGTGGCTGACCGAGGGCCTGCACGACCGGGCGATCACCCGCGACCTGGACTGGGGCGTCCCGGTCCCGGCCGACACCTGGCCGGAGCTGGCGGCCGAGGGCAAGGTCTTCTACGTCTGGTTCGACGCCCCGATCGAGTACATCGGCGCGACGAAGGAGTGGGCGGACCAGGACCCGGAGAACCGGGACTGGAAGTCCTGGTGGTACGAGGCCGACACCGGCGAGAACCCGGTCCGCTACACCGAGTTCATGGCCAAGGACAACGTCCCCTTCCACACCGTGATGTTCCCGGCCACGCAGCTGGGCGTCCGCGAGCCGTGGAAGAAGGTCGACTACGTCAAGGCGTTCAACTGGCTGACGTACTACGGCGGCAAGTTCTCCACGTCCCAGAAGCGCGGTGTCTTCACCGACCAGGCCCTGGACATCCTGCCGGCCGACTACTGGCGGTACTTCCTGATCGCCAACGCCCCGGAGTCCGACGACTCGTCGTTCACCTGGGAGCACTTCACCGCCACGGTGAACAAGGACCTGGCCGACACCCTCGGCAACTTCGTCAACCGCGTGCTCTCCTTCTCGAAGAAGCGCTTCGGCGAGGAGGTCCCGGCGGGCGGCGTCCCCGGCGAGGCGGAGAGGCGGCTCGGCGAGGAGATCGCGTCGCTCCTCGCGGAGTACGAGAACCAGATGGAGGCCCTCCAGTTCCGCAAGGCGGCGGCCGCGCTGCGCGCCCTGTGGTCGGCGGGCAACTCCTACCTGGAGGAGAAGGCCCCCTGGCTGGAGATCAAGACCGACAAGGACGCCGCCGCCCTCACCCTGCGCACGGCGATGAACCTGATCCACCTCTACGCGGTGGTCTCGGAACCGTTCATCCCGGCGTCGACGGCCGCCATGCGCCAGGCGTTCTCCCTCGCGGACGACACGGCGCGCTGGGTCACCCCCGAGGAGGCCCGCGCCCTGACCGCGGTCACGGCCGGCACCCCCTTCACCGTCCCGCCGGTCCTCTTCGCCAAGCTGACGGACGAGGACCTGGAGACGTACAAGGAGCGCTTCGGCGGCGAGCCGCAGTCCGCGTAACGACCTTGCACCACTGACGTCAGGGCCCTGGAACATCTGTTCCAGGGCCCTGACGCGTGGGCTAGATTGCGAAGATCACGCGTCGGCGTGATCCATACACGTGGGGGGATCATCCATGGGACTGTTCGGCAACGCACACAGCATCGACCCGACCCAGGCGCAGCAGGAGTACGCGCGTCTGCTCGGCCACGGGGAGCAGGTGCACGCCGCCTACCTGCTGATCCGCGACACCATCCTGTTCACCGACCGCCGCCTGATCCTGGTCGACAAGCAGGGCATCACCGGCAAGAAGACCGAGTACCACTCCGTCCCGTACCGCAGCATCACCCACTTCGCGGTGGAGACGGCCGGCCACTTCGACCTCGACGCCGAGCTGAAGATCTGGCTCTCCGGCAGCGCGGCCCCGATCCAGAAGACCTTCACCAAGGGCGTCGACATCTACGAGGTCCAGGCCATCCTGACCCAGTTCGTGGCGCGCTAGCGTCCCCTGGAGTCAGCTCCCGGACGCGTACGCCACGAAGCCGGTCCACGCCTCCGGCGCCAGCGCGAGGCGTGGGCTCGCGTCGCGGTACTTGGAGTCGCGGACGTGGACGGCACCGGGAGTGGTCGCCACCTCGATGCACGAGTCGCCGTCGGGGCCGCTGCTGTAGCTGCTCTTGAACCACGCCAGTTCGGAGGCGTCACCGGCGAGGGTCTTGCGGATCATGTTTCTCCCAGCAGTTGCTCGATGAAGGCAAGCGACTCCCCCGGCGGGAAAGCCTGGGCCCGGATGGTGCCATACCGCAGTTCAAGGATGCGAAGCTGCCTCGGATCGTGCGTCGGACGGCCGTTGAACGCCCCGTCGGAGCGCCCCACCGCCGTGCCGTCCTCGAACTTCAGCACTTCGATCCTGCCGCTCATGCCGGAGTGCGGTCCACTGTCCATCGGCATCACCTGGAGGGTGACGTTGTTCATCTGCCCCACCTCCAGCAAGCGTTCGAATTGCTGCCGTCGGACCATTGTGCCCCCGACCTTGCGCCGAAGTGTCCCCTCTTCCAGGACGAAGCTCAGCGCGGGGGCAGGAGACCGCTCGTACACGCTCTGCCGCGCCGCACGGGCAGCTACCCGGCGTTCCAGGTCCTCCGGTGTGTAGGCGGGCTGCCACGATTCGAGCAGCGCCCTGGTGTATTCCGGGGTCTGCAGCAGACCGGCGATGTTGCTGTTCTCGTACACCCCGATCTCGACCGCCCGCGCCTCCATCTGCGCCAGGTCCCGCACCTTCTTGGGGTACCGGACCTTCGCCACGTCCTCCTTCATCGCGGAGAGCAGCCCACCGGCCCCCAGTACCTCGTCCGCCTTGTCCAGGTACTCCGGTCGGGGAATCCGCTTCCCGCCCTCGATCTTGTAGACGAGGTCCTCGCCGTACCCCACGGCTCTGCCGAACTCACCGGCCCTCATCCCCACCGCCTCGCGCGCAGTCTCAACTGCCGTCCGACGGTGGCGACGACCGCCAACCCCCACTCGTCGTCCGGGTCCACCTCCCACCCCGGCTCGTCAGCCTCGGTCCTGAGCTGCCGAACCTCGCCGTCCACCGACATGCGCGCGCCCCTCCGTCGTACCGCCTCGTACCAGCGACGCCCTACCCGTGCGCACCGCCCCGGCAAGCCCGGACACCACCGGACAATCGCCGGGCGGTCACCGTGCGCGACGGCGTCATCACCCTTCACGGTACGCAGATCCGGCCACGCTGAGTGACGTGAATCAGAAAGTCGTCCTGTCGGGACAGGAAGCGCCGGAACGCGACGGCACGGGTTCCGGTCGTACCTGCGCCCCCCATGAACCACTCACTGAGGAGAAAGCACCCCGCCAAGCCCCACCCCTCCCTCCCGCCGGGCACGCTCACTCCCGCGGGTGAATATGCCAACTTGGCTGGATTCGGGGCCGGTTGTCTGCCTTACGCTCAGCGGCGACACACCACCAGACATGAGTCGGCCCCCGCCGGGAGTGGGATCCCAATGCGAGGGCCTTACCACCAAAGGAAGCGAAGACCTTCCCGATGGCTGCACAGCACCCTAACGCGCCCGTGCCCGCCCCGTCCGGAACCCCGGCCGAAGAACCGCCCCACGAGCGGTCGTTCGCGGGCGTCGTCCACGACAACGTCCGCCACACCGAGAACTTCACGGTGATCGGCAACCACCTCCTCCAGCACAAGGAGCTGTCCCTGCTCGCCATCGGGCTGGGCTGTTACATCCAGTCGGTCCGGCAGGGCACGTCCGTCGGCATCAAGACGCTCGCCGCCCGCTTCCCCGAGGGCCCCACCCGCATCGCCGCCGCCCTGCGCGAACTCGAAGAACACGGCTACCTGCAGCGCACGCCCGTGCGCACGTCCACCGGCCGGATCGTCACCCGCACGGTCTCCTGCAACAGGCCCGGACACAGCGGCGGCGCCCGGGAGGCGGCACCCCGCCGGCCCGCCCGGCGCGCGGCCCCGGAGAAGCCTGCGCCACGCAAGCGCCTCCCCGCCGTGCCCCAGCCGTCGTATCCCGCACCCGCCCTCCTCCAGGCGGCCCTCGACGTCCTCACCGGCCTGCGCCGCCGCGACCCCCGCCTCCTCCTCTCCGCCACCGACGCCGAACACCTCGCCCCGGGCGTCGCCGCCTGGCTGGAGCGCGAGGTCACCCCCACCGCCGTACGCCACGCCCTGACCGAGAACCTGCCGTGCGAGCCCCTGATCCGCCCGGCCGCCCTCCTCGCCCACCGCCTGGCCGCACAGCTACCGCCTCCACCGCCGCTCCGGCCCCCGGCCTCACCGGCCCCCGCGCCCCGGCACCCCCTCCAGACCTGCGACGGCTGCGACCGTGCCTTCCGCGCCCCGGCCCCGGGCCGTTGCCGCGACTGCCGAGCCGATCCGTCGGCCGCGGGCGCCTAGCCTGAAGGCGACGATCCTTGCCCCTGGGCACAGACGAGGAGCGAGCGCCATGGCCATCGCCCCGGACGACGCGCGGCAGGGTGCCTCCCACCTGTACCGGGCCATGCGCGACTACCCCTTAATCGGCATCCCCGTCTACGCGGTCTTCGGCCCCCGCACCGGCACCGGAGCCGTCCTCACCGACATCCACCACACCCCCGACGGCCCCCGCTACGCCACCCGCAAGGACTTCGTCTACGGCGAGGACGTCACCATCGCCGGCCGGACCGTCTCGACCAGGGGTCTGCCGCTCTACCGGAGCGAGGACGACGAGCAGCACTGAGGGACTGAGCCCGGCGAAGCCGACGCGAGCGGCAGGCGCGTGCTCCACGAGGACGCCCCCGGGAGGGGGCGGAAGGACGGCTGACCTGCCCCCTGGGGCGGCGGGACGTTCCTTCCCTTCGCGAACGGGTGAATGCCCCGCATATGCCGGGTGCACTGGCCGTGGGCGCCCCTAGTTTGCGCTCATGGTCACATCGACACATGAGGCCTCCCACCGGCTCTTCCAGGAGCACCCGGAGGCTCTCGCGCCCGTCTTCGAGGCACTGGGGCTGCCGCCGCCCTCGAAAGAGGACTTCGACGAGCTCTCCCCCGATGCCACCGAGATCCGGCCCATGGAGCGCCGCGTGGACACGGTGCTCAGGTTCGCACCCGACATGGGGAGAACTTCCTGCTCGCCGTCGAGTCACAAACGAAGAAGGACCCCGACAAGGCAAGAAGCTGGGCGTACTACGTCGCGTATCTGTGCGCGAAGTACGACCTGCCGGTCGTCCTGGTGGCGGTGTGCCGGGACCGTGCCACGGCGGAGTGGGCCATGGGCCCCTTCGAATGCGCCGTGGCCTCCTGGCCGACCCAGGTCACCCGGCCGATCGTCCTGGGGCCCCAGACCGTCCCCGAGGTGACCGACGAGACGACCGTGGCCCGGCACCCCGCCCTGGCGGTGCTCTCCGCCATCGTCCACAGCGAGAACCGCCGCGCGCCCGACATACTGGAAGTCGTCGCCCGCGGGCTGTTGTCCTTCGATCCGGAGACCACGAAGTACTGGTTCGAGATGGTGGAAGTCGGTCTGGAATCCACTCCGACCAGGGAGAACTGGAGAAAGCTGATGCAGAACGTCATCACCCACTTCCCGGGACACCGGACGCTGTTCGAGGAGAAGTACCTCGAAGGCAAGGCCGAGGGAAAGGCCGAAGGCGAGGCCCGCGGCGAGGCCAAGGGTGTACTGCGGGTGCTGGAGGTGCGCGGCCTCTCGATCACCGACGCCGTACGCGAGCGCATCACCACCTGCACCGACCTCGACCGCCTCAACGACTGGCTCGACCGCGCCGGCACGGTGGAGCGGGCGGAGGACCTGTTCGCCCCGGGCACGGACCCGACGGAACTCCCGAAGGACGCTCCGTGAACCGTGACCTCAGCAGCGAGTGCCTGGGCCCGGAGCTGCGGGACAAGCTGAGCGGCCGTGCCATGACCACAGCCTTCTGCATGGCCCTCGGCGTTCCCCCGCAGGCAGTGATCGACGACGAGAACGCCCACCTGACCGAGATCAGCCGCCGTGATTCCCTGTCCCTGGAGGAGGTCACCCACCTCCGTGCACGGGCGGGCGGCTGGACCGACGCGTACGCGCAGGGATGGGCGGACGGCCTGGCCGAGGGACATGCGATCGCCGTGCTCAGGATCCTGCAGGAACGAGGAGTCCTCGTCACCGCCGATGTCTGGGAACGCGTCACCAACTGTTCCGAGCTGCGGGTCCTGACCCGGTTGCTGAATAGGGCGTACTCCGTGACGCGGGCCGACGACCTGTTCGGCACCGATACCGGCACCGCCCCCGACCCCGAGCCGGCCTCCGGCGGCTGAAGTGGGGTGACGGGTCGCCGTCCACGGCAGAGGGGCCCGGCGCCGATCCGATCGATCGGTGCCGGGCCCCTCTGCCGTGCCGTCGGCGGACTACTTCGGCTGCGGCTTGCGCACCGACAGGTGCAGCTCGCGCAGCCGCGCCTCGTCCAGCTCGGTCGGCGCGCCCATCATCAGGTCCTGCGCGTTGCCGTTGAGCGGGAAGGCGATGGTCTCGCGGATGTTCGGCTCGTCCGCGAGGAGCATGACGATGCGGTCGACGCCCGGGGCGATGCCGCCGTGCGGCGGGGCGCCGAAGCGGAACGCGCGCAGCATGCCGGCGAACTGCTCCTCGACGGTCTCGCGGTCGTAGCCCGCGATCTCGAAGGCCTTCAGCATGATCTCCGGCTCGTGGTTCCGGATCGCGCCGGAGGACAGCTCGACGCCGTTGCAGACGATGTCGTACTGCCAGCCCAGGATGTCCAGCGGGTCCTGGGTCTCCAGGGCCTCCAGACCGCCCTGCGGCATCGAGAACGGGTTGTGCGAGAAGTCGATCTTCCCGGTCTCCTCGTCCTTCTCGTACATCGGGAAGTCGACGATCCAGCAGAACCGGAAGACGTTCTCCTCGAAGTGCCCGGCGCGCTTGGCGGCCTCGACCCGCACCGCGCCCATGATCTTCGAGACCTCGTCGAACTCGCCCGCGCCGAAGAACACCGCGTGGCCGGGAGCCAGGCCGAGGCGCTTGGTCAGCTCGGCGACGTTCTCCTCGGTGAGGAACTTCGCGATCGGACCGGTCAGCGTGCCGTCCTCGCCGACGCGGACCCAGGCCAGGCCCTTGGCGCCCTGCGAGACGGCGTAGTCACCGAGCTGGTCGAAGAACTTGCGCGGCTGGCCGGAGACGTCCGGCACCGGCAGGGCCCGCACGTGCTTGCCGGCGAAGGCCTTGAACTCCGAGCCCTCGAAGACGTCGGTGATGTCGACGAGCTCCAGCTGGGCGCGCAGATCCGGCTTGTCGGAGCCGTACTTCAGCATCGCCTCGCGGAACGGGATGCGCGGGAACGGCGACGTCACATGACGGCCGTTGCCGAACTCCTCGAACAGCTCGGTCATCAGCTTCTCGATGGGCCGGAAGACGTCCTCCTGCTCGACGAAGCTCATCTCCACGTCGAGCTGGTAGAACTCGCCCGGCGAGCGGTCGGCACGGGCGTCCTCGTCGCGGAAGCAGGGCGCGATCTGGAAGTAGCGGTCGAAGCCGGAGATCATCAGCAGCTGCTTGAACTGCTGCGGAGCCTGCGGCAGCGCGTAGAACTTGCCGGGGTTCAGGCGCGACGGGACGACGAAGTCACGGGCGCCCTCCGGAGAGGTGGCGCTCAGGATCGGCGTCGCCATCTCGTTGAAGCCCAGCGCCGTCATCTTGTGCCGGATCGCCGAGATGACCGCCGTGCGCAGCATGATGTTGCGGTGCATGCGCTCGCGGCGCAGGTCCAGGAAGCGGTACTCCAGGCGCCGCTCCTCGTTGACCCCGTCCTCGGTGTTGATGGTGAAGGGCAGCGGCTGGGCCGCGCCGAGCAGCTCGACCTCGCCCACCTCGACCTCGACCTCACCGGTGGGCAGGTCGGGGTTGACGTTCTCGGCGCCGCGGGAGACGACCTTGCCGTCGACCCGGACGGTCGATTCCTTGGTCAGCTTGTCCAGCGCCTCGTACGCCTCCGTGCCCGGACGGGCGACGAGCTGCGTGATGCCGTAGTGATCGCGCAGATCGATGAAGAGGATGCCGCCCAGGTCGCGCCGATTGTGCAGCCAGCCACTCAGTCGGACGTCGGTGCCGACGTCAGAGGAGCGGAGCTCGCCGCAGGTGTGGGACCTGTACCGATGCATCGTCGTTCATCCAGTCTTCGCGGATCGGGGGCTGTGTCCCACGGATCTCACGGGGCTCACCTGGCGTGGTCTCGCGGTCCGTGTTTCACGTGAAACAACCCCAGCGTACCGGGGACCGGGGGATCGGTTCCTCACCAATACCGCGGGAGCGAGCGGTGGCAGCCTGTGAACACCTCTTCTTAGAGTGGGGCAATGCGCACTGGTGAGCCCCTTCCCGAGGTGGGGGACGTCCTTGCCGCTCTCGGCACCGGCCTGTGGCACTGGGACACCGCCACCGGGCGGGTCACGGTCGACGCCGAGGCGGCCCGGCTGCTCGGTCTGCCGGCCGAGCGGACGACCCTCACCGAGGCCCAGGCGCGCGCCCGCCTCCACCCCGTCGACTGGAACGAGATCACCGGCGTCGTCCAACTGGCCGTCGCCGAGCACACCGTCGCCGAGGTCCGGATCCGCATCATGGACGAGCGGGGACAGGTGGTCCGGGTCGTCCGCAGCCGCTCCAAGCCGTCCTTCGACCCCGTACGCAAGGCGTACGAGCTGATCGGCACCCTCCAGGAGGTCACCGAACCGGCCCCCGGCACCTCCGCCGCGCGCAGCGCGGTCACCGGCGACTGGCGTCGCTCCCGGGAGGCGTTCCTGCTGGACGCGGGGCGGGCACTGGCCGAGGCGCGGTCGACCGAGGAGGTGCTGCGGGTCGCGGCGGGCCTGTCGATGCCGGGGTTCACTCCGGACGGACTCGCCGTGTTCGGGGTGTCGGGCGACCGTCTGACGGTCATCGGCCACCACGGCCAGCCGCAGGACGACATGAATCCGTTCGTGGACATGCCCCTGGAGACGGACTACCCGGCCGCCGAGGTGGTCCGCACCGGCCGTGCCGTCTACCTCTCCTCCCCCGCGCAGTACCGCTCCCGCTACCCGATCACCTGGCCGCTCGCCGAGCGCTTCGGCCGCCAGTCCTGGGCCTTCCTGCCGCTGGCCGCGGGGGGCCGCACCATGGGCGCCTGGATGGCCGCCTTCGCCCATCCCGTCGCCTTCACGCCGGACGAGCGGTCGGTGCTGACCACCGTGGCCCGGATGCTGGCGCAGGCGCTGTCCCGGGCGGGCGCCGCCGAGACCCAGCGGCAACTGACCGACGGGCTGCAGCGCACCATGCTGCCCGCGCTGGTACCCGAGATCCCCGGCATGAGCATCGCCGCCCGCTACGTCCCCACCGGCGGCGGGCTCCAGGTCGGCGGCGACTGGTACGACATGATCCCGCTGCCCCGGGGCCGCTTCGCCGTCGTCATCGGCGACGTCCAGGGCCACGACGTACGGGCCGCCGCGCTGATGGGGCAGCTGCGCATCGCCCTGCGCGCCTACGCGTCGGAGGGCCACCGCCCCGACGCGGTGCTCTCCCGGGCCTCCCACTTCTTCCACAGCCTGGCCGACTCCACCGAGGACCCCGCCGACCTGCGCTTCGCGACCTGCTTCTACGCGGAGGTGGACCCGGCGACCGGTGTCGTGGAGAGCGCCCGCGCCGGGCATCTGGACCCCGTGGTGCGGATGGCCGACGGCACGGCGCTGATCCTCGCCACGGAGGGCGGCCTGCCGCTCGGTATCGACCCGGACGCCGATTTTCCGACCTCCCGGCTCGCCCTGGAGCCCGGCGACACCCTGATGCTGTGCACGGACGGCCTGGTCGAGACGGGCGGTCACACCCTCCAGACCGGCTGGAACCGCCTGCGGATCGTCCTGGAGGAGCACGAGGGCGACCTGGAGGAGCTGGCCGACGCACTCGTCCAGGCGGTGCACGGGCCGTCCTCGCACCACACCACCGGCCCCCTGGCCGACCGGCGCGAGGACGACATCGCCCTGGTGCTGCTGTGCTGGCGGGACGAGAGCTGCGGCCACGGCATCAGCACGGTCACCCGGCCCCCCGTACGGCGCACGGTGCTGACGGTCGCACAGGCCGAGCCGGAGCGGATCGCGGCCGCCCGGCAGCTGCTGCGGGAGCTGCTGCACGACTGGTCCGACGAGGAGCAGCGGGACGCGGCGGTCCTGCTGCTGTCCGAGGTGCTGACGAACGTCCTCGTCCACACCGACGCCGACGCCCTGCTGGTCGCCGAGGTCGGCGGAAGCCCGGGCGAACGGCACATCCGGGTGGAGGTCACCGACAGCGGCGACGACCTGCCGCACAAGCGGCGGCCGGGGGAGATGGCGTCCTCCGGACGCGGCCTGATGCTGATCGAACTGCTCTCGGACGCGTGGGGCGTGACCCCGCGCGGCGAGGGCAAGAGCATCTGGTTCGAGTTCTACGAATCCCCGGAGGACGGGTCCGAGGACGGGCCGGGCGTCGCCTCGGCACTCGTGGACGCCTCGCCGGAGGCCGAGTAGCGGCCCTGGAGCTCGTGGACGACCCCGAACGCGGCCGCGGTGAGCGGAACGGCCAGGAGCATGCCCAGGATGCCCGCCACGGACGCCCCCGCGGTGAGCGCCAGCAGCACGACCGCCGGGTGCATCTGCACGGTCCGGCTCTGGATCATCGGCTGGAGCACATGCCCTTCCAGCACCTGCACGGCCAGCACCACCCCGAGGGCCCACAGCGCGATGACGAACCCGCGGTCGGCGAGCGCGACCAGCACGGCGACGGCCCCGGAGATGAAGGCGCCGAGATAGGGGATGTAGGCGCCGACGAAGACCAGCGCGCCCAGCCCGACCGCGCCGGGCACACGGAGCACCAGCAGCCCCACGGTGATGCAGACGGCGTCGATGAGGGCGATGAGGGTGGTGCCCCGCATGAAGCCCTCGACGGCCCCGAAGGCCCGCCGGGCCATCGCCTCGACCGTGTCGGCGCTGCGCCGGGGGACGAGGGAGCGCACCGTGCCGACGGCGCGGTCGGAGTCGCGCAGGAAGAAGAAGACGAGCAGCAGCGCGAGGACCGCCATGGCCATCATCTCGCCGGCCACGCTCACCCCGGTGATCACTCCGGAGGCCGCCGTACCGCCGAACTTTCCCAGCAGCTCGCGCGAGTTGGACGCGACGTCGTCCAGCGAGGTCCCGGCGGCCCCGAAATGGGTGGCGACGCCTCGCGCCGCGTCCTTGAGCGAGGCGATGATCTGGTCGCCGGTGCCGATGAGCGCGGCGACCACGATGTACACGGCCCCGCCGACCACGAACACGACCGCGACGCAGGTCAGTCCCGCGGCCAGCGACCGCTGCACGTGCGCCTTCACCAGTCGCCGGTGCAGCGGTCTGAGCAGGGCGGTGCCGAGCAGCGCGAGCAGCGCCGGCGTCACCGCGGTGCGGAACTCCACGCACAGCCGGATGACGACGTAGACGACACCGCTGGCGAGCAGGACGACGACGCACCAGGCGGCGAAGCGGCGTACCGGACCGGGAAGCAGGTGCACCGCTCCAGCCGATCACGCACCGGGCGGGCTGTCCTGCTCGGACGGCCCGCCCGGGTGAGGAGGCGGAGCGGTCAGGCGCCGGGACCGTCGGCGGACATGCCGTGCACCGCCGGGACGGTGCCGAGCCGGCCCTTCTGGAAGTCCTCGAAGGCCTGCATCAGCTCGTCCTTGGTGTTCATGACGAACGGGCCGTAGTGCGCCATGGGCTCGCGGATCGGCCGCCCGCCCAGCAGGACGACCTCCAGGTCGGGGGTGTGGGAGTCCTGCTTCTCGTCCGCGCGGACCGTCAGCGAGCCGCCGACGCCGAAGACCGCGGTCTGGCCCAGGCGGATCGGGCGCCGCTCGGCACCCACCGACCCGCGTCCGGCCAGCACGTACGCGAGGCCGTTGAAGTCCTCCCGCCAGGGCAGGGTGACCTCGGCGCCCGGGGCGAGCGTGGCGTGGACCATGGTGATCGGCGTGTGCGTGATGCCGGGACCCTCGTGGCCGTCCAGCTCACCGGCGATGACGCGCAGCAGCGCGCCGCCGTCGGGGGAGGTGAGCAGCTGCACCGAGCCGCTGCGGATGTCCTGGTAGCGCGGGGCCATCATCTTGTCCCTGGCCGGGAGGTTCACCCACAGCTGGAGGCCGTGGAAGAGACCGCCGGACATGACCAGCTGCTCCGGCGGCGCCTCGATGTGCAGCAGGCCGGAGCCCGCCGTCATCCACTGGGTGTCGCCGTTGGTGATGGTGCCGCCACCGCCGTTGGAGTCCTGGTGGTCGAAGATCCCGTCGATGATGTAGGTGACGGTCTCGAAGCCGCGGTGGGGGTGCCAGGGCGTGCCCTTGGGCTCTCCCGGCGCGTACTCCACCTCGCCCATCTGGTCCATCATGATGAACGGGTCGAGATGGCGGTAGTTGATCCCGGCGAACGCGCGGCGCACCGGGAAGCCCTCGCCCTCGAAACCGCTGGGCGCGGTCGTGACGGTGAGCACGGGACGTGCCACGGCGTCGGCGGGTGCGGATACGCGGGGCAGCGTCAACGGGTTCTCGACGGTCACTGCAGGCATGTTGTACCTCCTCGGTACGCCCACTTTAGTTGAGCGTTGAACTTCTTGCCACCCATAACGGAGGGAGCCCGGAGGGAATTCCCTCCGGGCTCCGCCCTTCCCCCGGCCGGACGAGGGGCTATCCGAGCGCGCGCACGACCGCCGCGGCCATCAGTCCCGCGCCACAGATGACCAGGGGCAGCCCGGGTACCAGCAGCAGCACCCCCGCCCCGGCGAGCCAGCCCGCGGTGCCGCGGCCGACCTTGGTGGTGCGGGCCGGATCACGCGGGTCGTAGAGGATGTCGACGCGCTCCGCGCCTCCGACCGCGCCGGTGCGCGCGTGCCGGCGCCCCTCGGCGTCCGTGTAGGTGTACCGGTGATGCCGGGTCGTCGCGCCGTACTCGTCCACGGGGACGTCCACGCCGCCCTCCAGCCGCCCCTCGGCCACGACCCCGCGCCGCCGCAGGACGTACGCCGTGCGGCCCACCCGCAGCCCGGCGCCGGCCGCCTCCAGCCCGATCCACCCGAAGAGGGGCCCCAGCACCCAGGACCAGTACGAGGCGGCGTCCGCGCCGCGGACCACGAAGAACACCGGGACCAGCACGTAGGCGACGGCCGCGGCCACCCACAGCCGGTCCCGCGACACCGCCGGCGCGCTCCCGCGGCGGAAGGACGGAGATGAGGCCGTGCTCCTGCGGATCACATCGGCACGATAAGGGCCCCTACCGACGGAAGGAATCGCTCCGGTCGTCAGCCGTACATCCGGCGCATCGCGAAGTCGACCATCTGCTCGACGGCCTTGGCGTCGAACACCATCCGGTGCTCGCCCTCCATGTCCAGGACGAAGCCGTAGCCGGTGGGCAGCAGGTCGATCACCTCGGCTCCGGTGATCACGAAGTACTTGGACTCCTTGCCCGCGTACCTGCGCAGTTCCTTCAGCGAGGTGAACATCGGGATCACCGGCTGCTGGGTGTTGTGCAGCGCCAGGAAACCGGGGTTGTCGCCGCGCGGGCAGTAGACCTTCGAGGTGGCGAAGATCTGCTGGAAGTCCTCGGCGGCCATCTGCCCGGTGGTGAAGGCGCGCACCGCGTCAGCGAGCGAGGGCGGGGACGGCTCGGGATACAGCGGCGGCTGCTGCCCGTAGCCGCCGGACATCGGCTGCTGGGGCGGGGCGTACTGCTGCTGGGCACCCGCGTTCTGGTCATAGCCGTACATGGGGAGAAGCGTACCGAGCCGCCCCGTCGCCCGAACGGCCTACGGGGCCGGAACCTCACGGGTCAGCCGGGAGGTCCAGGGGCACCAGACGAGCCCGGGCAGGAAGGCGCCGCCCGCCTCGTCCAGATGGTCCTCGACATAGGGCAGGGTGGCGTCGCAGACCTCGATGGCCACGTCGAAGAAGTCGACGGTCTCCGGGTTGTAGTGGAAGGACCACCCCGGGTTGTAGGGGGCCTGCCGCTTGACGATCCGCCCGACGAGGTGGGGACGTTCGTCCGTCTCACCGCTCAGCAGGTCCCGGGCGTGCCGGATCTTCTCCGGGTCGTCGATCCGGACGACCGCCCGCTCACGGGTGATGTCGGTGAATTCGAAGTAGGCCGGGTCGGCCGCGTGGGCGGGCTGGGTCAGGCCGGCGGTCAGCATCGCCGCCGCCGCGAGGCCGCCGAGCCGGGTCAGAAGTCGTCGCACGAGAAGCTCCGAGCACGTCGGGAACGGGGACTATCACGGACCGTAGTTGATCGATTACACGACACGCCCGGGTGGAGGCGGCGGTTCACCTGAGTGGGTGGCGCTTGAGACGTGTCACAGATGGACGGGGCGGGGTTGCTTCTTATTACCGACGGGTAGCATCATCGAAGCTACTAGTTGGTACGTGTGTAAGGCGCGAGGAGTCAGTGCCTCGCCGATCTCTCAACGGAGCCGTCGCCATGGGGCACTACAAGCCGAATCTCCGGGACATCGAGTTCAACCTCTTCGAGGTGCTCGGCCGTGACAAGGTGTACGGCACGGGCCCGTTCGCGGAGATGGACACGGACACCGCCAAGAGCGTCCTCGAGGAGCTGTGCCGCCTCTCCGAGAACGAGCTGGCGGAGTCCTTCGCGGACGCCGACCGCAACCCGCCGGTCTTCGACCCGGAGACCAACACCGCCCCGGTCCCCGCGTCCTTCAAGAAGAGCTACCAGGCCTTCATGGACTCCGAGTACTGGCGTCTCGGCCTGCCCGAGGAGATCGGCGGCACCACCTCCCCGCGCTCCCTGATCTGGGCCTACGCGGAGCTGATCCTCGGCGCCAACCCCGCCGTGTGGATGTACTCCTCCGGCCCGGCCTTCGCCGGCATCCTCTTCGAGGAGGGCAACGAGGTCCAGAAGCACATCGCCAAGATCGCCGTCGAGAAGCAGTGGGGCTCCACCATGGTCCTCACCGAGCCGGACGCCGGCTCGGACGTCGGCGCCGGCCGCACCAAGGCGGTCCAGCAGGAGGACGGCTCCTGGCACATCGAGGGCGTGAAGCGCTTCATCACGTCCGGCGAGCACGACATGTCGGAGAACATCCTCCACTACGTCCTCGCGCGGCCGGAGGGTGCCGGTCCGGGCACCAAGGGCCTGTCCCTCTTCCTCGTCCCGAAGTACGAGTTCGACTTCGAGACCGGCGAGCTCGGCGAGCGCAACGGCGTCTACGCCACCAACGTCGAGCACAAGATGGGCCTCAAGGCCTCCAACACCTGCGAGATGACCTTCGGCGACCGCCACCCCGCCAAGGGCTGGCTGATCGGTGACAAGCACGACGGCATCCGCCAGATGTTCCGCATCATCGAGTTCGCCCGCATGATGGTCGGCACGAAGGCGATCTCCACCCTCTCCACGGGCTACCTCAACGCCCTGGAGTACGCCAAGGAGCGCGTCCAGGGCCCCGACCTGGCGAACTTCATGGACAAGACGGCCCCCAAGGTCACCATCACCCACCACCCCGACGTCCGCCGCTCGCTGATGACGCAGAAGGCGTACGCCGAGGGCATGCGCGCCCTGGTGATGTACACCGCCTCGATCCAGGACGAGATCCAGGTCAAGGAGGCGAACGGCGAGGACGCCACCGCCGAGCACGCCCTCAACGACCTCCTCCTGCCCATCGTCAAGGGCTACGGCTCGGAGAAGGCCTACGAGCAGCTCGCCCAGTCGCTCCAGACCTTCGGCGGCTCCGGCTTCCTGCAGGAGTACCCGATCGAGCAGTACATCCGCGACTCCAAGATCGACACCCTGTACGAGGGCACCACGGCGATCCAGGGCCAGGACTACTTCTTCCGGAAGATCGTCCGCAACCAGGGCGCCGCGCTGAACTCGCTGGCCGAGGACATCAAGAAGTTCCTGGCGCTCGCCACCGGCGGCGAGGAGCTGTCCGGTGCCCGCGAGCACCTCGCCAAGGCCGCCGTCGAGCTGGAGGCCATCGTCGGCCTGATGCTGACCGACCTCGCGGCCACCGAGCAGGACGTCAAGAACATCTACAAGGTCGGGCTCAACACCACCCGCCTGCTGCTCGCCTCCGGCGACGTGGTCGTCGGCTACCTGCTCCTCAAGGGCGCCGCGATCGCCGCCGAGAAGCTGCCGACCGCGTCCGCCAAGGACAAGGCCTTCTACACCGGCAAGATCGCCGCGGCGAAGTTCTTCGCGGCCAACGTCCTGCCCGGCGTCACCCTGGCCCGCAAGGTCGCCCAGGGCGTCGAGCTGGACCTGATGGAGCTGGACGAGGCCGCCTTCTAAGGCGCCTCCGAGCACCCCGGAAGGTGTCTCGAAGGGCCCGTCCGGGTCCTTCGAGACACCTTCCGGGGCCCGTCTCCACAGTCTCCACACACCCTCACGAGGGCCCGCTCCCGGCAGACGGGGAGCGGGCCCTCGCACGTCGTTAAGGTGAAACCATGAGCGCACCCTCCCGCTTCGACCGCGGACACACCGACGACCTCATGTCCTTCCTGGCCGCGAGCCCGACGCCGTACCACGCGGTGGCGAACGCGGCCGACCGGCTGGAGAAGGCCGGTTTCCGGCAGGTCGCGGAGACGGACGCCTGGGACGGGACGACGGGCGGCAAGTACGTGCTGCGCGGCGGCGCGATCGTGGCCTGGTACGTCCCCGAGGGCGCCGAGCCGCACACCCCCTTCCGCGTCGTCGGCGCGCACACCGACTCCCCCAACCTGCGGGTCAAGCCGCGGCCCGACAGCGGGGCGCACGGCTGGCGGCAGGTCGCCGTGGAGATCTACGGCGGGCCGCTGATGAACTCCTGGCTCGACCGCGACCTGGGCCTGGCCGGCCGTCTGACGCTGCGCGACGGATCGACGCGCCTGGTGAACGTCGACCGTCCCCTGCTCCGCGTCCCCCAGCTCGCCATCCACATGGACCGCAACGTCACCGCGGAGGGCCTCAAGCTCGACAAGCAGCGCCACCTCCAGCCCGTCTGGGGCCTCGGCGACACGGTGAACGACGGCGACCTCATCGCGTTCCTGGAGGAGGAGGCCGGTCTGGAGCCCGGCACGGTCACCGGCTGGGACCTGATGACCCACTCCGTGGAACCCCCCGCCCACCTGGGCCGCGACCGGGAGCTGGTGGCCGGCCCCCGCATGGACAACCTGCTGTCCGTGCACGCCGGGACCGCCGCCCTGGCCGCCGTCGCGACCTCGGGCACCGGCCTCCCGTACGTCCCCGTCCTCGCCGCCTTCGACCACGAGGAGACCGGCTCCCAGTCCGACACGGGCGCGGACGGACCGCTGCTCGGCACCGTGCTGGAGCGCTCGGTGCTCTCACGCGGCGGCTCCCACGAGGACCGGGCGCGGGCCTTCGCGGGCACGGTCTGCCTGTCCTCCGACACCGGTCACGCCGTCCACCCCAACTACGCGGAGCGGCACGACCCGACGCACCACCCGCGCGTCAACGGCGGCCCCATCCTCAAGGTCAACGTCAACAACCGCTACGCCACGGACGGTTCGGGCCGCGCGGTCTTCGCCGCCGCCTGCGAGAAGGCGGACGTCCCCTTCCAGACCTTCGTCTCCAACAACTCCATGCCCTGCGGCACGACCATCGGACCGATCACCGCGGCCCGGCACGGCATCCACACCGTCGACATCGGCGTGGCCATCCTGTCGATGCACAGCGCCCGGGAGTTGTGCGGCGCCGACGACCCGTACCTGCTGGCGAACGCGCTGGTGGCGTTCCTGGAGGGCTGAGCCCGCGCCGCGCTCCCGGCCGGAACGCCCGTGCGCCGCATGGCTGTTCCGGCCGGGGGTACCCGAACGGAACCGGATCGACCGGAAAGCCGGAACGACCGGATCTACAGGGAGGCGACACTCATGGGCCTCGGCGGGTGCATCATCCTCATCGCCGTGGGAGCCATCCTCACGTTCGCGACCGACTGGGACATGCAGGGCGTCAACCTCGACCTGGTCGGTGTCATCCTCATGATCGTCGGCCTGATCGGGGTGGCGACGTTCAGCAGCATCGCCCGGCGCCGCCGCGTCGTGATGCCGCCGACGACCCCCGTCGTCGAGGACCGGCCCCACCACCACCCGCGTGACGGTTACAGCGACGGCTACGGCGCCTGAGCGGCGCCGCGTGCGTCAGGCGTCCGGCCCGGCCGGGTTCCGCCTGTCGGCCTACCGGCCGCGTCCCGGAGCGTCCGGCGGGGAAGCGGTCAGGGCATGAGATTCCTCGTGTACGACCGGCTCCTCGGCTTCGGCGACGACTACTGGATCGAGGACGCCGAGGGCAACAAGGCGTACCTCGTCGACGGCAAGGCGATGCGGCTGCGGGACACCTGGGAGCTGAAGGACGCCCGGGGGCGGGTGCTCATCGGCATCCACCAGAAGATGTTCGCCCTGCGCGACACGATGGTGATCGAGCGCGGCGGCGAGCCGCTGGCGACCCTCGGACGCAAACGGCTGTCCCTGCTGCGCAACCACTACCGGGTCGCCCTGGCCGACGGCACCGAGCTGGACGTCAGCGGCAGGATCCTCGACCGGGAGTTCGCCATCGAGTACGACGGCGAACTGCTGGCCGTCGTCTCCCGGCGGTGGCTGACCCTGCGGGACGCCTACGGACTGGACGTCGTCCGCGACGACGCTGACCCGGCGCTGCTGATCGCGCTGACCGTGTGCGTGATCCACCTGGCGGAGAAGGAACGGGAGAAGGAACGGGAGAAGGGGCCGGAGCCGGGTGACGAGGACGGGTGATCCCTTCGCCCTCCCGTCACCGGCTCGGTGCCGGAAGGCCCAGCACCCGGTCCTTGAGGGCCGGGAACCGCTCCCGGGTGCGCGCCACCTCCGCCGGGTCGAACTCCACGGTGAGGACCTCCTCGTCCGCGCCGGCCTCCGCCAGCACCTCGCCCCAGGGGTCGACCACGACCGAGTGGCCGGCCTGTGGAACCCCGGCGTGCGTCCCGGCCGTTCCGCAGGCGAGGACGAACGCCTGGTTCTCCACCGCCCGCGCCCGGGCCAGGAGCGTCCAGTGGGACCGGCGGCGCTCCGGCCAGCCCGCCGGGACGACGAGGGTCTCGGCACCGGCGTCGACGAGGCCGCGGAAGAGTTCGGGGAAGCGGAGGTCGTAGCAGGTCGCCACGCCCAGGGTCGTCCCCGGCAGGTGGACCGTCACCAGCTCGCTCCCCGCGCCCATCAGCACGGCCTCGCCCTTGTCGAAGCCGAAGCGGTGGATCTTGCGGTAGGCGGCGGCCAGGTCGCCGGCGGGGGAGAGGACGAGGGAGGTGTTGTAGAGCCGTCCGTCGGGAGCGCGCTCGGGGACGGACCCCGCGTGCAGCCACACGCCCGCGTCGCTCGCCGCCCCGGCCATCGCCTCGTACGTCGGCCCCCGGAGCGGCTCGGCCCGCGCGTCGAACTCCTCGAGGGCGAACGCGCCCGTGGTCCACAGTTCCGGCAGGACGACGAGGTCGGAGCCCGCCTGGTCCCGGACGAGCGATGCCGCGCGCAGACGGCGCGCTTCCACGGATTCGCCCTCGTTCACGGCGATTTGGACCAAAGAGGTGCGCACACTACCACCGTCCTGGCATTCGAGCCGTCCGCTCGGGCCTACGATCGTCACACGAAAGCACTGCCGGGGTGCCGCACAGCAGCGTAACTTAGCGTCCCAAGACGCCCGCCGACCGCCGCAGCCACCTCCCACTGGCACCGCCGCCACAACCCGCCCGTGTACCGACCGCCGAGGGGTCCCGTTCCGTGAGTCTGCATCCCACCCTCCAGCCCTACGCCGACGCCTGGACTCACTCCATCGAGGCGATATCCGAGCTGGTCCAGCACCTCGTGGATGCCGAGTGGAACCGCCGTACCCCCTGCCCGGGCTGGTCGGTGCGGGACGTCGTCTCGCACGTCATGGGCCTGGACTCCGAGATGCTCGGCGACCCTCGTCCCATCCACACGCTCCCGCGCGACCTGTTCCACGTCACCAACGAGCACCAGCGGTACATGGAGATGCAGGTCGACGTCCGCCGCCACCACACGGCGCCCGAGATCACGTCCGAGCTCGAGTACATGATCATCCGGCGCAACCGGCAACTGCGGAACGAGTCGCGGGACCCGGGCACCAAGGTGCGCGGCCCCTACGGCCCGGACCTGACGCTGGAGGACTCCATGCGCCGGCACGCCTTCTGCGTGTGGGCGCACGAGCAGGACCTGCGCACGGCCCTCGGCCGCCCCGGCAACCTCGACTCCCCCGGCGCGCACGTCGCCCGTGACGTGCTGCTCGCCGAGCTGCCGGGCGTCGTCGCCGAGCGCGCGGACGCGCCGCGCAGCTCGGCGGTCGTCTTCGACGTCCACGGTCCGGTCGAGTTCCTGCGCACGGTCCGCGTCGACATCCAGGGCCGCGGCACCCTGGAGACGGTCCCCGCCCTCGGCCCGGCCGCCACCCTCACCCTCGACTGGGAGACGTACGTCCGTCTGGCCTGCGGCCGGGTGACCCCGGAGGCGGTGGCGGACCGCGTCAAGACGGAGGGCGACCCGGACCTGACGGCGGCGATCCTGCGCAACTTCACGGTGACGCAGTGACGTCGGACGGCGGGATCGGCCCGCTCGGTAGGTGAGGACGAGGCCGTTCAGGCCGAGGGGGGGTCCGGGGGCGCAGCCCCCGGCCAGGTCCGCGCCCGGCGCCTACACAGGAACGTGCACCGTCTCCACCCGGCTGGCCACCGACCGCTCCCGCTCCCGCCGCGCCGCCCGCTTCCGCAGCCGCAGGATCTGCGCGACCCCCACCGCCTGCAGCACGAACACCGACGAGAACGCCACGGCGTAGTCGTCCCCCGTCGCGTCCAGCAGCACCCCGATCGCGAACAACGTGGTCATCGACGCCACGAAGCCCCCCATGTTCGTGATCCCGGACGCCGTCCCCTGCCGCTCCGGCGGATTCGCCGGCCGCGCGAAGTCGAAGCCGATCATCGACGCCGGTCCGCACGCGCCGAGCACCGCGCACAGCACGACCAGCAGCCACATCGGCGCGTGCTCGGCCGGGTAGGCCAGCGTCGCCGCCCACAGGGCCGCCGTCGCGCCCACCGTGCCGAGCGCCAGCGGCAGCCGGGCCGCGTGGTGCCGGGCGATGATCTGGCCGTAGACCAGGCCGACCGCCATGTTGGACAGCACCACGAGGGTGAGCAGCCCACCGGCCGTGCCCCGGGACAGTCCCTGGGCCTCCACGAGGAACGGCAGACCCCACAGCAGCAGGAACACCATCGCCGGGAACTGGGTGGTGAAGTGCACCCACAGTCCCAGCCGGGTGCCCGGCTCCCGCCAGGAGGCGGCGATCTGCCGCCGTACGTACGCGGCCCCCTGGTGCGGCACCGGCTCCGGCGCGTGTCCCTCGGGGTGGTCCTTCAGGAAGAGCACCAGCAGGACGAGGACGACCACGCCGGCGAGCGCGCTGCCCGCGAAGGCCGCCGTCCAGCCGATGCCGTGCAGCAGGCGGGCCAGGACCAGTGTGGAGACCAGGTTGCCCGCCATGCCGACCAGTCCGGCGAGCTGGGCGACCATCGGCCCGCGCCGGGCCGGGAACCAGCGGGTGCCGAGCCGCAGGACGCTGATGAACGTCATGGCGTCGCCGCAGCCGAGCAGCGCCCGGGAGGCGAGCGCGGTGCCGTACGTCGGCGAGAAGGCGAAGCCCAGCTGTCCCACCGTGAACAGGACGACGCCGATGCCCAGCACCCGCTTCGTGCCGAGCCGGTCGACCAGCAGGCCGACGGGTATCTGCATGCCGGCGTAGACCAGCAGCTGGAGGATGGAGAAGGTGGACAGGGCCGAGGCGCCCACGTGGAAGCGGTCGGCCGCGTCGAGGCCGGCCACGCCCAGGGACGTGCGGAAGATGACGGCGACGAAGTAGACGGCGACGCCGATGCTCCAGACGGCGATCGCGCGCCGGCCGCCTGGGGGTGCCCCCTCTGGGGGAGGATCACCGGGCAGGGTGCTCTTCCCCAGCTCTGCCGAACTCATCGGACCTCCCCCCGGGCCAGGTGCGAGAACCAGCCCACGTGCCGGTGGACGACGCCGACGGCCGCCTCCGCGTCCCCGGAGCGCAGCGCGTCGAGGATCTCCTCGTGCTCGGCGAGCGTCTTGGCGATCCGGTCGGGGTGGGAGTGCATCACGGCGACGCCCATGCGCAACTGGCGGTCGCGGAGCTGGTCGTAGAGGCGGGAGAGGATCTCGTTGCCGCCGCTGCGGACGATCTCGGCGTGGAAGCAGCGGTCGGTGACGGAGGCGGCGGCGAAGTCGCCGGCGGCGGCCTGCTCGTGCTGGCGGGCGAGCAGCTCCTCCAGCCGCCCGACGAGTCCGGGCGGGGCGGGTACGGCCTTGCGTGCCGCGTGCTCCTCGACCAGCAGCCGCGTCTCCACCACGTCCGCGATCTCCTGGGCGGAGACGGGCAGGACCAGGGCGCCCTTCTTCGGGTAGAGCCGGAGCAGTCCCTCGACCTCGAGCCGGAGCAGCGCCTCCCGCACCGGGGTGCGCGAGACGCCCACGGCTTCGGCGAGCTCTCCCTCGGTGAGCAGGGTTCCGCCCTCGTAACGGCGCTCGAGGACGGCCTGCTTGACGTGGGCGTACACGCGGTCGGCGGCGGGGGGTTGCTTCACGGCCATGGTCATGCCCACAGGATAGATACAACAGAGACGCAAGAGAGCCGCCGTCCAGCATCCGGACGCGCGTGCACCCGTCCGGGGGACGCGCCCGCCGACGGCACAACCGTTCGTGCTATTCACGTGTCCCACAGGCGTGGCCCATGCTGGTTCGACCACAACCGGGCTTCGCCACAGCGGATTTCACATCAATCGGGGTATCTCACTTGATAAACGGTATTCAGGGCGTCCACCTCCGGCGGGCCGTCGCCGTCGCCGTGACCACCGGCGCCGTGCTCGCGTCCGGGGCCCTCGCCACCGCGCCCGCGCAGGCCGCCGTGCCCGCACAGGCCGCCGCCGCGCCCCTGCAGGCGCCCGCCGTGCCCGCGATCGCCGCCAAGGGCGGTTTCGTGATGAACGACGCGACCGGCGGGGCCCTCTACACCAAGGCCGCGGACACCAGACGCTCCACGGGATCCACGACCAAGATCATGACCGCCAAGGTCGTGCTCTCCCAGCCCCGTCTGAACCTGGACGCCAAGGTCACGATCCAGAAGGCCTACAGCGACTACATCGTCTCGAAGAACGCCTCGTCCGCACGTCTGATCGTCGGCGACAAGGTGACGGTCCGCCAGCTGCTGTACGGCCTGATGCTGCCGTCCGGCTGCGACGCCGCCTACGCGCTGGCCGACACGTTCGGCACCGGCAAGACGCGGGCGGAGCGGGTGAAGTCGTTCATCGGCAAGATGAACTCCACCGCCAAGAGCCTCGGCCTGAAGAACACGCACTTCGACTCGTTCGACGGCATCGGCAACGGCAGCAACTACTCGACGCCGCGCGACCTGACGAAGATCGCGAGCAGCGCGATGAAGAACCCCACCTTCCGCGCGATCGTCAAGACGAAGAGCTACACGGCGAGGACGACGACGAAGAGCGGCGGCACCCGCACGATGGCGGCGTGGACCAACACCAACACGCTGCTGGGCAGTTACAGCGGCACGATCGGCGTGAAGACCGGCTCGGGCCCGGAGGCCAAGTACTGCCTGGTCTTCGCCGCGACCCGCAAGGGCAAGACGGTGATCGGCACGGTCCTGGCCTCCACGTCCGCGACACAGCGCGCCACCGACGCCACGAAGCTCATGAACTACGGCTTCGCCAGGTAGGACCGCCGTCCGGACACACCACCACAACGGACACACCGCCAGAACGGGCCCGTCGCCGCCGCGACGGGCCCGTTCTCCGTACCGGCCCTGTCCCCACTCTGTACCGATGAAGCGCATGGTGATAGCTTCAATAGCACCATGCTGCTGAGTCTCGACAAGACCGACACCCGCCCCCTGCACGAGCAGGTCGCCGGCGCCGTCCGGCGGGCCATCGCCGAGGGCGAGTGCGGCCCCGGCGACCGCCTGCCCTCGGCACGCGACCTCTCCGAGGCCCTGGACGTCAACGTCAACACCGTGCTGCGCGCACTGCGCGGCCTGCGCGACGAGGGGCTGCTGGAGTTCCGCCGGGGCCGGGGGGTGACCGTGGCCGCGGAGGCGCACCGGCAGTCCGGACTGCAGATCCGCGTACGGGAACTGGTCGCCGAGGCGGCCCGGCTGGGCTACAGCAGAACCGATCTCATCGACATGATCAGGGGGATGCCATGAGGGGCACGACGGTGAGGGCCGGGGCGACGACGGTGGTCTGGACGGCCGGTGTCACGGCCGTGCTCGCCGGGCTGCCGCTCGTGGTGCGGGACCGGTTGCCCGACCGGCTGGCGACCCACTGGGGTCTGGACGGCGGGACCCCCGACGGCTCGATGCCCCTGTGGGCGGCGTCCCTCTTCCCGGCACTGCTGTGGCTGGTGACGGCGGCGGCGGCCACCGTCCCACTGCTGCGGACCGGCCCGGCGACGGCCCGCCCGTGGACGGCCGCGGTCCTGCTCCCCGTCGGCATCGTCCTGGGCGGCGCCCAGGCCGCCGTCGTACGGGCCAACCTGGACCGCGCGGACTGGCACGAGGCCCGGCAGCCGACCGCCTGGGTGGTCGCGGTCCTCGGCGCCGCCGTGCTCGCGGGGGTGGGCGGATGGCTGGCCGGCACCCGGCGGGCGGCGGCCTCGGCGGACACCGCCGCGGCCGGCCCCGACGGCCCCTCGCTGGACCTCCCCGAGGGCCGGCGGCTGGTGTGGTTCTCCCGGACCGCCAACCCCTGGCTGCAGTTGCTGGCGGCCTTGACCGGCCTCGTGGCCGTGGCCGCGCTGGTCGCCCTGACCGGCGGTCTGGCGGATCCGGGCGGCCTGTGGGCCCTGTTCGCCGGCTGCGCCGTCGCCTCCCTCGCCTGCGCCCTGTGCTCCTCGGTGCAGGCACGCGTCTCGGAACGCGGTCTGGAAGTGTCCTTCGGCCCGCTCGGCCGGCCCACGCGTCGGTGGGCGCCCGACGACATCGAGACGGCGCGCGCCGAGACCCGCGGGCCCGCCCAGGTCGGCGGCTGGGGCTACCGCCTCAACGGCCTCGGCACCACGGTGATGCTGCGCGCCGGCGACTGCCTGGTCGTACGGCCCCGGGGGCGCCGTACGGAGTTCGCGGTGAGCGTCGACGACGCGGAACGGGGCGCGGCCCTCCTCAACGCGCTGCGGACGGGCCGGGCTTCCTGACCGTGCCGTCCGCCATACACACACCCGTCGACCGGTGCATCGGTTTTCGACCGGCTTCGCTCGCAGTCGTGAACATCCTTGCTCCGCCTGGCATATGCCCCCCGCTGCGCTCTACGTTCCGCGGCGGAGGTGGTTCACATGAACGAACCCAGCAAACGACAGGACTCCACCGAACGACGCGAGGCGATCGACGTCAGCGACTTCGTGTACGCGGCGACCGGCGCCCGGGTGCGGAGGCTGACCATGCCGGACGGAACACACTGGTTCCCGGCGGTGGATGTCTGCAAGGAGTTGGGCTACACCACGCCCCGTAAGGCGCTTCTCGACCATGTCCCGGAGGAGCACCGAGACAATCTCGAGACAGTGACTGGAAGTCATTGTCTCGGCATTCCCGCAGGTAGGAGTTGGCGCCGAGACCTGCAACTCATCGATCTGCAGGGTCTGATCCTGCTCGTCAACGCCTGCACGAAGCCGGCTTGCGCGCCCTTCAAACAGTGGGTCGCCGAAGTCATCGAGACCGTACAGCGCGAAGGTTCGTACTCTCTCGACGAGGCCGAGGTACAGCCTTCCGAACCAGGTGCTCCGATCGCCTACGCCATGCCGGAGCAGGTCGCGGAGGCCATCGTCCGGCTGGAGGCGCACAACCTCCGGCTGGACGAAGAACTGGCCGACGGACAGCGCGCATCGATCGCGCTGCAGCAGGAGACACTGGCCGTCCAGAGGGACGCGCTGGCCGTGCAACAGGCCACTCTCGCCGTCCAGCAGTCCACCCTCGCCGTGCAACAGGCCATGGTCCGGGCGATGGAACGCATCGCGGACCGGTTCGACACGCTGGTCCTCCGGCGTCACACGCCCCGCGGCCGTCTCACCGCGCTGCCCACCACGGAGTCCGTACTGGCCGACTGGCGGCAGCGGCTGTCCGTGACCGAGGACGTGTGGGCGGTGGCCGTGGTGATCGCCCCGGTACTCGTCGAACAGGGTGAGCTGCGCGAGCCCCTGGAGTCGATCTCCGCGCGCACGGGGCTTTCCGTGCACCGCGTCAACGAATGCCTCCGGATGCTGCGCAAGCACGCCTGCATTCGCTCGCGGGGCGGGGCCGAGGACGGGGCTCCGGTCTACGTGCTCCATCAGGCCTGAGTCCGCAGACAGACAGCGGGAGGGGCGTCGCAATGCGAACTTGCGGCGCCCCTCCTGTTCATGAGCCTACTCGGCCCGTGGGGCTCACGCCCAGGTGATCAGTCGTTTGGGCTGTTCCAGGATCGCCGCGACGTCGGCGAGGACCTTGGAGCCCAGCTCGCCGTCGACCAGGCGGTGGTCGAAGCTCAGTGCCAGCGTGGTCACCTGACGCGGCTTCACCTTGCCCTTGTGCACCCACGGCTGGGGCTTGATCGCGCCGACCGCCAGGATCGCGGACTCGCCGGGATTGAGGATCGGCGTCCCGGTGTCGACGCCGAAGACGCCGACGTTGGTGATGGTCACCGTGCCGCCCTGCATGGCGGCCGGGGACGTCCTGCCCTCCCGGGCCGTCGACACCAGCTCACCCAGCGACTCGGCCAGCTGCGGCAGCGTCTTGGCGTGGGCGTCCTTGATGTTCGGCACGATCAGGCCGCGCGGGGTCGCGGCCGCGATGCCCAGGTTCACGTAGTGCTTGACCACGATCTCCTGTGCCGCCTCGTCCCAGGACGCGTTGATGTCCGGGTTCCGTCTGATCGCGACCAGCAGGGCCTTGGCGATCAGCAGGAGCGGATTCACCCGCAGACCCGCGAACTCCTTGTCCTGCTTCAGCTCCTCGACCAGCTTCATCGTGCGCGTCACGTCGACCGTCACGAACTCCGTGACGTGCGGCGCCGTGAACGCCGAGCCGACCATCGCCGCCGCCGTCGCCCTGCGCACGCCCTTGACCGGGACACGGGTCTCGCGCGCCGTGTCGTACGACACCGCGGGTGCCGGGGCCGCGGGGGCGGACGTGGGCGCGGCGGGGGGCGCCTCCGGCGTCTGGGCCGGTGCGGGGGCGGGCGCCACCGCGGCGTGCACGTCCTCGCGCGTGATGACGCCGTCCGGGCCGGAGGGCACCACGGTCGCCAGGTCGACGCCGAGGTCCTTGGCCAGCTTGCGCACCGGCGGCTTGGCCAGGGGGCGCTCGCGGGTCACCGGTCCGTGGCCGTTCAGCTCGGACTGGATCCCGGCCGACGCCTCCGGAGCCGGGCCCCCCGGGTTCTTGCGGGGGCGGCGGCGGGTCGAGGAGGTGGCGACCCCGTAGCCGACCAGGACCGGCTGGCGGGCCTGCGGCTTCTCCTCCGCGGCGGCCGGTGCCGGTGTGTCCGCCACCGGCGCCTCGGCCGGTTCCGGGGCCGTTTCCGGGGCCGTTTCCTGCGCCGGGGCGGCGGCCGCACCGTCACCGACGGCCACCGCGATGATCGACGTTCCCACATCGACCGTGGTGCCCTCGGGGAAGTGCAGCTCGCGGACCACGCCGTCGTAGGGGATGGGCAGTTCGACCGCGGCCTTGGCCGTCTCGACCTCGCACACGATCTGTCCGTCGGTGACCGTGTCACCGGGCTGGACGTACCACTTGAGGATCTCGGCCTCGGTGAGTCCCTCGCCCACGTCGGGCATCTTGAACTCGCGTACGGAGCCTTCAGTCATCGTCGTCAACGCCCTCTCCTCAGTACGCCAGCGAGCGGTCGACGGCGTCCAGCACCCGGTCCAGGTCGGGCAGGTACTCCTCCTCCAGGCGGGCCGGCGGGTACGGCGCGTGGTAACCGCCGACCCGGAGCACCGGGGCCTCCAGGTGGTAGAAGCAGCGCTCGGTGATCCGCGCCGCGATCTCCGCGCCCGAGCCCAGGAACACCGGCGCCTCGTGGACCACGACCAGGCGGCGGGTCTTCTCCACCGACGCCTGGACCGTGTCGAAGTCCAGCGGGGAGATGGACCGCAGGTCCACCACCTCCAGGGAACGGCCCTCCTCGGCCGCCGCGTCGGCGACCTCCTGGCAGAGCTTCACCATCGGGCCGTAGGCGACCAGCGTGAGGTCGGTGCCCTCCCGGACGATCCGCGCCTTGTGCAGCGGGCCCGGGATCGCCTCGGTGTCGACCTCTGCCTTGTCCCAGTAGCGCCGCTTGGGCTCGAAGTAGATCACCGGGTCGTCGCTCTGGATGGCCTGCTGCATCATCCAGTACGCGTCGCCCGCGTTCGACGGGGAGACCACCTTCAGGCCCGCCACGTGCGCGAACAGTGCCTCGGGCGACTCGGAGTGGTGCTCGACCGCGCCGATGCCGCCGCCGTAGGGGATGCGGATGACGACCGGCATCTTGACCTTGCCCAGCGAGCGGGCGTGCATCTTCGCCAGCTGCGTGACGATCTGGTCGTAGGCCGGGAACACGAAGCCGTCGAACTGGATCTCCACCACCGGGCGGTAGCCGCGCAGGGCCAGACCGATGGCGGTGCCGACGATGCCGGACTCGGCCAGCGGGGTGTCGATCACCCGGTCCTCGCCGAAGTCCTTCTGCAGCCCGTCGGTGACGCGGAAGACGCCGCCGAGCTTGCCGACGTCCTCGCCCATGATCAGGACCTTGGGGTCCGACTCCAGCGCGTGGCGCAGCGACTCGTTGATCGCCTTGGCCAGCGCCATGTTCTTGGACGTCACGGTCTCCGCCGCCATCTCAGACCCCCTCGACCTCTGCGAACGACGCCTGGTAGGCGGCGAACCGGACACGCTCCTCGTCGACGAGCGCGTGCCCGTCCGCGTACACGTTCTCGAAGATGGCGAACCGGTCCGGGTCCGGCATGGCACGGACCACTTCGCGTACTCGCTTGCCCAACGCCTCGCTCTCCGCCTCCAGTTCCCCGAAGAATCCCTCGTCCGCGTGGTTTGCGGACTCCAGGTGACGGCGAAGGCGCAGGATCGGGTCCTTCGCCTCCCAGGCGACCCGCTCGTCGTCGTGCCGGTAGCGGGAGGGGTCGTCCGAGGTGGTGTGGGCGCCCATGCGGTACGTGTACGCCTCGATCAGCGCCGGTCCCTCACCGCGCCGCGCGCGCTCCAGGGCCCACCGGGTGACCGCCAGGCAGGCCAGCACGTCGTTGCCGTCGACGCGGACGCCGGGGAAGCCGAAGCCCTGGGCGCGCTGGTACAGCGGCACCCGGGTCTGCTTCTCGTTGGACTCCGAGATCGCCCACTGGTTGTTCTGGCAGAAGAAGATCACCGGAGCGTTGTAGACCGCCGCGAAGTTGAACGCCTCGCTGACGTCACCCTGGCTGGAGGCGCCGTCGCCGAAGTAGGCGATCACGCCGGAGTCCGCGCCGTCCTTGGCGATGCCCATCGCGTAGCCCGTGGCGTGCAGCGCCTGGGAGCCGATGACGATGGTGTAGAGGTGGAAGTTGTTGCTGTTGGGGTCCCAGCCGCCGTTGTTCACGCCGCGGAACATGCCGAGGAGATTGGTCGGGTCCACCCCGCGGCACCAGGCGACCCCGTGCTCGCGGTAGGTGGGGAAGACGTAGTCGTCCTCGCGGGTGGCGCGGCCGGAGCCGATCTGGGCGGCCTCCTGGCCCAGCAGCGATGCCCACAGGCCCAGCTCGCCCTGACGCTGCAGCGCGGTGGCCTCGGCGTCGAAGCGCCGGGTGAGCACCATGTCGCGGTACAGGCCGCGCAGCTCGTCGGGGGTGATGTCGGCGACGTACTCGGCGTACTCCGCGTAGGCCGCCTTCCTGACGCGCTTGCCCTCGGGCGTCAGCAGCTGCACGAGCTCCGTGGCGGAGCCCTTCCCGGCAGCGGTGCGGGTGGTACGGGTGGTGCGCTTGGCGCCGGTGGTGCCGCCCTCGGTGCCGGTGGTGCCGGCTCCCTTGCTTCCGGCGCTGCGTCGCGGCTTGCGCGCGGCAGTGCTCTCCACGGTCACGTGTGCTCCTCCGTCGGTCCGGCCCCCGGGTTCGCCGGGTGCCAGTGCGGCTCACCTGTGGCCCGTCGGTCGCACAGGGTGGGTGCGGCCCGGTCGGGGACAGGCGTGACAGGTGCCCCGGCGAGCGTCCCTGCAAAAGGCACGTTACCCAGTGCTCCACATTTCTGTGAAACCCCTCCTGACCTGCGTTTTTACTCGGATTTCCAAGTAAATCGGCAAAGTGGGGAAGTTTTACTGGTCACAGCCTCGCAGGGGGCCGGAACAACGGCACGTTATCCCGGCCACCCCGGGCACGGGAAGAGTACGCGGGTGAGACCGAGCGCAGGCACGAAAACGCGCCAATCCGGACATTTCCCCTCGACGGCCACGAGGTCGTCCACCGGGGCGTGCGTGATCCGCCGCGGGCGAGGCGGGCGTCGGGCTCGTCGGCGAGGCGGGCACGGCGGACGGCGCGATCGCCCGCGTCCCGGCCACCGGCCCGGACTCCCGGTCGCCTGCCCGGACGTCGCGGTGCTCGACGCGCGGCCCCGGCCGGCAGCGGCGTGGGGTGCCGCGAGATCCGCTCCCGCGTCGCGTCCGTCCGGTGCCTGACACCCGCCCTCTTCGCCGACGAAGAGGCCCGCTCCGAAGCGATCACGGCGGGAGCTTCCGGCCGCGTCCCCAAGGACACCCGGGCGCCGGGCCGCTGTCCGACGTGCGGGACGTCGCCGCCGGGGAGCCACCGCTCGGCCCGGCCGCCACCGCGCGCGAGGTGGACGGCGGGACGGTCGGGCCGGTCTGCCTCGCGGGCCGGGCCGCGGTCCGGCTCCGTGCACGTCGCAACGGGTGCCGCCGGCTTACGTGGCGTCCGGAACGCGACGCGCGCGTGGAGCCCGTTTCCGGGCCGCACGCGCGCGTGGGGAACGGTTCGGGTCAGACGCCGCCGTCGGCGGCGCCGGTCGGATCACCGCCACCACCGGTCGGCTCACCGTTACCACCGCCCGGCGACTCACCGCCGCCACCGCCCGGCGACTCACCGCCGCCACCGGTCGGCTCACCGTCACCACCGCCCGGCGACTCACCGCCGCCCGTCGGCGTGGACGGCTGCGTCTGACCGCCGGTCGGCTCGCCGGTCGGCTCGTTCGTCGCGGTCCACGACGGCGTGTAGGACGGCGTGTAGGGCTGCTCCCAGTCCCCGCCGTTGCCGCCCCCGCCGTTGCTCTGCTCCGTGCCCGGGTCGGAGGTGTCCTCGGTCGCCTCGTCGCTGGGCGAGGAGCTGGGCGACTCGGTTCCGGTGCTCTGCGAGACGGTGGGCGACGGGGAGGTCTTCGTGCCGCCGCCCCCGCCGCCTTCGTCGTGATTCATGGCCAGCGCGACGCCCGCGACGACGGCGATCACCGCGAGGACTGCCAGGACCAGCAGCTTGCCCCGGCCGCTGCCCTTGTTGCCGTGTCCCTCGAAGCCGCCCTCGTCGCCGGCGCCGTAGCCGCCCGGCAGGATCGGCTGGGGGATCTGCGTGGTGCCCGAGCCGTGGTCCGGGTGCGGCAGCACCGTCGTGCCCGCCATCCCGGCCGCCGGGGTGTGCCGGCCGTCGTGCATGCCGACGGGGCCGGTGTTCCAGGTGCCGGTGTGGCCGCCCTGCTCGTAGAGCATCTGCAGCCCGTACTGGACCAGGCCGCGCATCTCCTCGGCGGTCTGGAAACGGTCGTCGGGGTCCTTGGCCAGGGAGCGCATCACCAGGCCGTCGAGCTCCGGCGGGCAGGCGTCCGACGCCTCGGAGGGAGGCGTCGGGATGTCCTGGACGTGCTGGTAGACCACCGACAGCGGGGTCTCGCCGGTGAACGGCGGACGCAGCGCCAGGAGTTCGTACAGCAGGCAGCCCGTCGCGTACAGGTCGGAGCGGTGGTCGACGGCCTTGCCGAGGGCCTGCTCCGGGGAGAGGTACTGCGGGGTGCCCATGACCATGCCGGTCTGCGTCATCGTCGTGGACGCGCCGTGCAGGGCGCGGGCGATGCCGAAGTCCATCACCTTCACCGCGCCGTTGTGCGTGATGATGACGTTGGCCGGCTTGATGTCGCGGTGCACGATGCCGTGCTGGTGCGAGTAGGCGAGCGCCTCCAGGACGCCCGAGACGATGATCAGGGCCTGCTCGGGGCCCGGCGCCTCCGCGTTGAGGAGGAGGTCGCGGATGGTGCGGCCCTCGACGATCTCCATCACGATGTAGGGCACGGACTGCCCGCCGACGAAGTCCTCGCCGGAGTCGTACACGGCCACGATGGCATGGTGGTTGAGTCCGGCCACCGACTGTGCCTCGCGCGTGAAGCGCGCCTTGGAGACCGGGTCCTCGGCCAGGTCGGCGCGCAGCAGCTTGACCGCCACGGTGCGGCCGAGGCGGACGTCCTCGGCGGCGAACACCTCGGCCATGCCGCCCCGCCCGAGTCTGCGGGTCAGCCGGTACCGGCCGTCGCCGACCAGTCCGCCGTTGCCCCAGGTCTCCGGTGCGTCAGACATACCGCCGCCGCCAGTAGCCTCGGGTTCGGACGGGCCCTGGGCGCGCTGCTGCTGTGCCATCAGTCCTCGCCGTCGTTTCTGCCCGCGGTGCGCGCGGTGTTGTTACGGTCTCCGTCGGCCACGCTACAGCCTCCGCGCAAGCCTCCGGTCCGAGATGGACACCGGGACCGGCATCGAGACGGACCGGTCATGAAACCCTGCGTCCGTACTGTCGTGCAAATTCCGTGTACCGCTCGTACGCCCGCGGTAACGCTTGCGCGACGCTTCCTTCGCGTACGGTCACGGAACGGGCACCGCGCTTGACGTGTCAGTGCCCTGGGGCAGACTTGGCCGGGAATAGCACTTTCGATCAACGCGCTCGGGCCGCTGCCGCCGGCGCCTACGGGGGAAGCAGAGACATGAGCCAGGACGCCGGACAGGGCCGGTACGCGGGACGCGCGCTCGCCGGCGGACGCTATCAGCTGCGCGACTTGCTCGGCGAGGGCGGCATGGCCTCGGTGCACCTGGCGTACGACTCGGTGCTGGACCGCCAGGTCGCGATCAAGACTCTGCACACCGAGCTGGGCCGGGAACAGGCCTTCCGCGAGCGTTTCCGCCGCGAGGCCCAGGCCGTGGCCAAGCTCACGCACACCAACATCGTCTCGGTCTTCGACACCGGCGAGGACGATCTGGACGGCGCGACGATGCCGTACATCGTCATGGAGTACGTCGAGGGCCGGCCGCTCGGCTCCGTGCTCGACGAGGACGTCCGGCGGTTCGGCGCGATGCCCGCCGACAAGGCGCTGAAGATCACCGCGGACGTGCTGGCGGCGCTGGAGATCAGCCACGAGATGGGCCTGGTCCACCGGGACATCAAGCCGGGCAACGTGATGATGACCAAGCGCGGCGTGGTCAAGGTGATGGACTTCGGCATCGCCCGCGCCATGCAGTCCGGTGTGACCTCGATGACGCAGACCGGCATGGTCGTCGGCACCCCGCAGTACCTGTCGCCGGAGCAGGCCCTCGGCCGCGGCGTGGACGCCCGCTCCGACCTGTACTCGGTCGGCATCATGCTGTTCCAGCTGGTCACCGGGCGGCTGCCGTTCGACGCGGACTCGCCGCTGGCCATCGCCTACGCGCACGTGCAGGAGAATCCGGTCGCGCCGTCCTCCGTCAACCGCGCCCTGCCGCCGGCCGTGGACGCGCTGGTGGCCCGCGCGCTGAAGAAGAACCCCAACGAACGCTTCCCCAGCGCCGAGGCCATGCGCGACGAGTGCCTGCGGGTGGCGGCCTCCTTCCAGGCCGCTCCGCCGAGCATCGTCCCGGGTGCGCACACGCCGAGCGGCGCCGGTGTCGGCTCCGCCGTGTTCCCGCCGGTCGACCAGACCGGCCAGGCGCCCACGGGCCCCGTCCGGACCCCGTACCAGCCGACGCCCGCGCCGAACCCGTACGGCACCCCGGCGCCGTCCCCGGCGTACGGCTATCCCCAGCAGGGCGGCTACGCGACACCGGCCGCGTCGGCGTACGCGCCGCAGCAGGGGGCGCCGACACCGCCGCCGTACACCATCACGCCCCAGTCCCAGGGTTCCGGCTCCTCGGGCGGCGGCAAGCGCAACAAGCCGGTGCTCATCGCTTCGGCGGTGGTCGCCGTCCTGGCGGTGGGCGGACTGATCGCGGCGCTGACGATGAGCGGCGGCGACAAGGACCCCGAGGGCAGCGGCGGTGCCAGTGCCTCCGCGTCGGCCAAGCCGGAGGGATACCGCGGGCCGGACACGACGAAGACGATCGAGAAGGACAAGTGCACGGAGCCTCAGGAGTCGTACAACGACCCCGACCTGATCGAGGTGCCCGACTTCACCTTCAAGTACATCGGCTCGGTCCAGGAGTGCTTCAAGGCCGCCGGCTGGAAGATGAAGATCGTGCCTGTCGACGAGAACACGTACGGCGAGGGGTCGGTCAGGGACCAGCTGCCCGCCGCCGGCACGGACGTCGACCCCAAGAAGATGCCGGTGATCCAGCTCAAGGTGTCGACGGGCAACCCCTCGTCGTCCTGACCCCGCGCGCACGGCGAAGGGCCCGGCAGCAGCGGCTGCCGGGCCCTTCGCCGACCCGGTGACCCGGTCGGTCTACAGGTAGGGGCCGCCCGAGCGGCCGCCCGGGTGCGGCTCCTCGCCGTCGTGGCCCGCGCCCGGCGGGAGGGCGCGGCGCATCTGCTCCAGCTGCGCCCGCGCGGCCATCTGCTGGGCGAACAGCGTGGTCTGGATGCCGTGGAACAGGCCCTCCAGCCAGCCGACCAGCTGGGCCTGGGCGATGCGCAGTTCCGCGTCGGTGGGCGTCGCGTCGTCCGTGAAGGGCAGGGAGAGGCGCTCCAGCTCCTCGACCAGCTCCGGGGCGAGGCCGTCCTCGAGCTCCTTCACCGAACTGGCGTGGATCTCCTTGAGCCGGACACGGCTCGCCTCGTCCAGGGGAGCGACGCGCACCTCCTCCAGCAGCTGCTTGATCATGCTGCCGATCCTCATGACCTTCGCAGGCTGCTCCACCTGCTCCGTCACCGGGATCTCGCGGGACTCCCCGTCCCCGTCACCGCCCCCGCTCAGGGCCATTCCGTCCTGGCCGACGACCAGGATCTGGGGGTTCTCCGGCGACCTGTCGTTCCTCGGCATCTCCATGCCCGCCATTCTCTCGCACCCGTATGCGGCATCCATGTGGTGCCCCCGGACAACCGTGATCCACCGCGTACGGAGCAGTCCGGAATGCCGGGAAGACGATCAGGTGTGAGGCTTGTGCCGTCGATTGTGGACGCGTCGGCACCCTCGGTGTCGGCACCGTCGTCGGCGACCGTTGGTTTTCGCGACTGCTCACCGGGAGGGGGTCACCGACGTGACTCCATGGCTGCGCACCGTTCGTATGGCGGGGCTGACGGGGGTTCTGGGGGCGGGTGTGCTGCTGTCGCCGTGCGCGGCGGGGGCGGCTCAGGGTGCCGGACTCGTGGTGCCGGGGGTTCCGCTGTCGGCGACTTCGGTGTCGGGGACCTTGGTGCCGGAGGCTTCAGGGGCCTTGGTGCCGGAGACCTTCGTGTCCCCGTCCGCCTCGGTGCCGGCGCACACCGCGGACCAGGCGGCGGGGTCCGGCCCGGACGCCCCCGGCGGCCCCCGTCATCCCGAGCACCTCGAGCGACCTGTCGGGCCCGGCCGCTCCGAGGGCCCGCATCGTCCGGACGGCCCCGGCCCACGTCACCCGGCCACCGCCTCCGCGGCCGCCGGCACACCCCGCGCCGAGGACGGCCGTCCGACGGCCCCTCCGGCGTCCGGCGCCGGCCGTGGATCCGCGACGCGCTCTCCCGTTCCCCCCAAGGCGTCCCCGCCCGCCTCCGCGCCGCACGGCGAGCCGTCCCGGGCGGGGAGCGCGGCGGGTGAGGGCCGGCAGCGGCCGGGGCGGCCGGGGCGGCCGGAGGCGGAGAAGCCGGTGGAGAAGCGATCCAGGGGCGACTCCGTTCAGGAAGGCATCGTCGGCAGGGACCTTCCCGGCCGGCCGGCCGCCGTCGTGTCACCCGGGGAGACCGCCCTGCCGCCCTCGGCGGCCCCGCCCCGGTCCGAACCGACGTCCGGCACGCGGACCGAGAAGGCCGCCGGACCCGCCCTGAAGGTCCTGCCCCTGGGCAGCGGGCTGGTCCTCGTCGGCCTGGGGCTGGCCCTGGCCTTCGTCGGCCTCCGCCTGCGCCGGGACGGGGCGTAGGCCGGGTCGTAGCCGTCCGGCCGTACGGCTACGACCCGGAAGTACGGCCCGTACGGCTACGGTGCCGCGACCAGCAGCACCTTGCCGATGTGACCGCTCTCCTCCACGACCCGGTGAGCGGCGGACGCGTCGCTCATCGGGAGTTCGCGGTCGACGATCGGGTGGACCTGGCCCCCGGCGATCAGCGGCCAGACGTGCTCGCGCACGGCCGCCACGATGGCCGCCTTCTCCTCCACCGGGCGGGCCCGCAGCGAGGTCGCGCTGACGGCGGCGCGCTTGGCGAGGAGCATGCCGATGTTCAGCTCCCCCTTCCGGCCGCCCTGCATGCCGATGATCGCGAGCCGCCCGTTGACGGCCAGTGCCTGCACGTTGCGGTCCAGGTACTTGGCGCCCATGTTGTCCAGGATGACGTCGGCGCCCGCCCCGCCGGTGGCCTCCTTCACCTCGGCGACGAAGTCCTGCTCCCGGTAGTTGATCAGGATGTCGGCGCCCAGCTCGGCGCAGCGCTCCAGCTTCTCCTCGGTACCCGCCGTCACGGCGACCTTCGCACCGACGGCCTTGCCGAGCTGGATCGCCATGGTGCCGATGCCGCTGGAACCGCCGTGCACGAGGAGCGTCTCACCGGGACGGAGGTGCGAGACCATGAAGACGTTCGACCAGACCGTGCAGACCACTTCGGGCAGGGCCGCCGCCTGCTTGAGGTCGACGCCGTCGGGGACCGGCAGCAGCTGGCCGGCCGGGACGGCGACCTTCTCGGCGTAGCCGCCGCCGGCGAGCAGCGCGCACACCTCGTCGCCGACGGACCAGCCCGACACCCCCGGCCCGAGCGCGGCGATGCGCCCGGAACACTCCAGGCCGGGGTAGGGGGAGGCGCCGGGCGGCGGGTCGTAGAAGCCCTGGCGCTGCATGATGTCGGCCCGGTTGACGGCGCCGGCCGTCACCTCGACCAGGACCTCGCCCTCGCCGGGCACCGGATCGGGGACCTCGGTCCAGACCAGCGCCTCGGGGCCTCCGGGTTCGGAAATCGTGATCGCGTGCATGGGGGCGACGCTACTCCTCGGTCCCCGGCCGGGCCTCTTCGGCCGCGTCCGCGGTCACGCCCGTGTCCGTCTTCGGCCCGTGCCCGTATTCGGGCCGTGCCCGTCTTCGGCCCGCGCCCGTCTTCGGGCTCGGTCGCCGGAGCACGCACGCGTCGGGCCCGGCGAACGTGCCGGGGAAGGACGTTCGGCGAGACCCGGCCGTGGACGGGACGGGACGGAACGGAACGCGCGGTGCCCGCCGATCCGGTGTACGGCGCGCCCTCGGCTCCGGCGGCGGCGCCGACGGCGCCGGCAGGCACGGCCCCGCGGGCCGGCGCGACGCGGGGAGGGGATCCCGTCGGCCGGCCCGGTTCCGCCGTCAGTCGCGGGGCAGCGGGCGAGCGTCGGGAGCCACCTGGGTGCCCGGGGTCGCCCGGACGATGGTGATCAGTCGGTCCGTCAGCTCCAGCCTGCCGACGGCCGGATCGTCGTACCCGAGCACCCGGTGCCCGCGCAGGACACTCACCACCAGGTCGTCCGTCTCGCGCGGACTCTTGCCCACCTCCGCCTTTATGACGGGACGTTCGACGATGTCGAGCCCGCTGCCCTGGCTGATCAGGTCCTCCATCACCATGCCGGCGGCGGGGCTGAGCACGGAGAGCCCGAGCAGACGGCCCGCCGCGCTGGCACTGGTGATCACGGCGTCCGCACCGGACTGCTTCAGCAGCGGGGCGTTCTCCTCCTCCCGCACCGCGACCACGATCTTCGCGGAGCGGTTGAGCTGCCGGGCCGTCAGCGTCACCAGGACCGCCGTGTCGTCGCGCTGGGTGGCGACGATGACCTGCTTCGCCCGGTAGATCTCGGCCCGGTTCAGCACGTCGCTGCGCGTCGCGTCACCGACCACTCCCGCGAATCCGTGGGCCGTCGCCGCGTCGATCGCCTTGCTGCTGGGGTCGACCACGACGACCTGCTCCTTCCGCAGGCCCGTCGCGCACACGGTCGAGATCGCCGACCGCCCCTTCGTGCCGAAGCCGACGACGACGGTGTGATCGCGCAAGGTGGACCTCCAGCGGTTCAGGCGCCACTCCTCCCGAGTGCGCTCGGTGAGGGCTTCCAGGGTGGTGCCGACCAGGATGATCAGGAACAGCACGCGCAGGGGCGTGATGACGAAGATGTTGGTCAGCCGGGCGGAGTCGCTGACCGGGGTGATGTCGCCGTACCCGGTGGTGGAGAGGGTGACGGTGGCGTAGTAGAAGGCGTCGAGGAGGTCGACGGAACCGTCCGCGTTGTCGTTGTAACCGTCATGATCGGCATAGACGACCACCGCGGTCACCACGAGGACCACCAGGGCCATGGAGAGCCGCTTGCCGACCTGCCGGATCGGATGTTCCACCAGCTTCTTCGGAAGCTTCACCCGATGGGTCACGAGGTGCTCGTCCGCCTGGCGGGCGATCGCATCCTGGCCCGGAAGTTTCACGTGAAACACACTCCGATTCCACCGGTGGCCCAGGGCAGGTCGAGCAGCTCGGTCTCCTCTCCCGGCCGCACACCGCCGGGGGGCACGACGGCCAGGGCGTCGGCCGCCGCGATGCCGCGCAGCATGGCCGGGCCGTTGTAGTGCAGCGGCACGGCACTCTCACCCCGCAGGACGACGGGGACCAGCCGGGTGTCGTACGGGTGCCCGTGCACCGCGTCCCGCAGCGGCAGCGTGTACGGCTCCGGCGCCGGGCGGGCCGCGAGGGTGCGCAGCAGCGGCTCGGCGAGCGTGAGCAGTCCGGAGACGGCGGCGAGGGGGTTGCCGGGCAGCCCGACGAGGTGCCGGCCCTCCGCGATGCGGGCCAGCAGCATGGGGTGGCCGGGGCGGACCTGCACGCCGTCCACGAGGAGTTCGGCACCGATGCGGCGCAGGGTCGGGTGGACGTGGTCGACGGGGCCCGCGGCGGTGCCGCCGGTCGTCACGACCAGGTCGGCCCCGGACGCCGTGACGGCCCGGTGCAGGGCGTCGGCGTCGTCACCGATCCGCCGGACCGTGCCGACCTCGGCGCCCAGGGCCCGCAGCCAGGGCGGCAGCATGGGGCCGAGCGCGTCCCGGATGAGGCCGTCGTGCGGCAGGCCCTCGGTGAGCAGCTCGTCACCGAGGACCAGGACGTCGACGCGGGGACGGGCGACGGCGGTCAGCGTGTCGTATCCGGCGGCCGCCGCGAGGCCCAGGACGGCCGGGGTCACGAGGGTGCCGACGGACAGCAGCTGATCGCCGGTGCGGCACTCCTGGCCGCGCGGCCGGATGTCCTGGCCGTGGACGACCTCGCGGACGGGGTGCAGGCGGTCCCGGCCGTCGGTGCGGCCGTGCTCGGTGCGGCCGTGCTCGGTGCGCAGGACCGCGGTGGTGTCCAGGGGGACGCGGGCGCCGGTGGCGATGCGGACGGCCTCGCCGTCGGTGAGGCGTGCGGGCTCGGCGTGTCCGGCCAGGACGCCCTCGTCGCGCACGGTCCAGGGGCCCGGCCCGGCGACCGCCCAGCCGTCCATCGCGGAGGTGTCGAAGGAGGGCAGGTCGGTGAGCGCGGTCAGGGGTGCGGCCAGGGTGAGGCCGAGCGCGGCGTCGAGCGGCACGGAAACGGGCGCACGGCGGCCCGCGCGGGCTCCGGACCGCCCGGCCCGCTCGGCGGCCGACCGTGCCTCGGGCCACGGGGCCGCGCGGCGCCGTGACTCCGCCGACGGACGCTGGCTGGCGCGGTGACCGGGGTGGGCGTCGCCGTCGGACGCGTCGCCGCCGGGGTGCGCGTCGTTGCCGGGCGCCTCGGCGCCGGGGTGCGCTTCGTGTCCTTCGCGCGGGTCGGGACCGGGGTGCGCACGGTCGCCCCGGATCGCGCCGTGACCGGGGTGCGCGTCATGGCCGGGGGCCGCGCCGGGCGCGGGGGCCCGGTCGCCCGGTGCGGGGGCCCGGTCGCCCGGTGCGGGTGCGCGGTCGCCGGGCCGGGGGCCGGGGTTCTCCCGCACGAGGGCGAGGGCCTCCTCGACGTCGAGGTTCTCCGCCTCCTCGCCGGCGCGTGTGCCGGGGGAGGCCATCAGGCGTCCGGGCGGGTGTCGGGGGCGGCGTCGGGGACCACGTCCGGCGTGCCCGCCGCGGGTGCGGATCCGTCGCCTGCGGCCTCCTCGGCCCAGCGCCGGGCGAGGGCGGCGGCCTTGCGGGCGGCCTCGGCGACGGCCTCGGCGCCTCCCCCGGCCCGCCCGGCGGCGTAGCCGACGAGGAAGGTGGTCAGCGGAGCCGCGGGCCTGGCCACCCCGTGGGCGGCGTCCCGGGCGAGGTCGAGCAGGACGCGGGTGTCGACGTCCAGCTCGATGCCCAGCTCGTCCTTGGCTGCGGAAATCCATTCATCCAACACGTGCCCATGCTCCCTGATGCGTGCCCTGGCGGTGGCGATGTCGTCCCAGGTGTCGCAGTCGAACGAGGCGACGGCGTCGGGGACGCGGGTGAGACGCAGCCCGGCGGTCAGCCGGCGCAGCGGCAGCCCGGTGAGACCCGTCCCGTCACCGGTGAGCGCGGCGATTCCACGGCGCAGTGCCGACGCGCGGTACGCGGCGACGAGGGGCTGGTCGCGACCGTCGGCGCCGGTGAGCAGCACGCCGTCGCCGTCGTGCGCGGCGAGGGCCGCCGCCAGCCCTCGGACGGTCGGCCCGGTGAGGAACGGCAGATCGGCCGAGACCACCACGACGTGCTCCGCCGTGGTGTGCCGCAGCCCGGCGGCGAGCGCGGCGAGGGGCCCGCCGCCAGGCGGTTCCTCGCGGGCCCAGGTCACCGGCCGGGCGGTGGGCCGGGGGTCGGCGACGACGACGGTGGTGCGGGCCCCGGCGCAGGCGGCGAGCACCCGGTCGAGCAGGGCGCGTCCGCCCACGCGCAGGCCGGGTTTGTCCGCGCCGCCGAGCCTGCGGGCGGCACCGCCGGCGAGCACGACGGCGTCGTACACGGCGGGGGCCGTCCCCGGCGGGGGCCCGGTGCCTGCTCCGGGCTCACCCGGGGGTTCGTACGCGGTCACCCCCCGAGTATGCGTGTCCGCGCGATCACAGGGAACGCGGGGGAGCCCGCGGTCAGAGGGGGCGCGCGGGCACCGCCGTCACAGCGTGCGCAGCAGCACGGCCGGCTGTTCCACGCAGTCCGCCACGTACCGCAGGAAACCGCCCGCCGTGCCGCCGTCGCACACCCGGTGGTCGAAGGTGAGCGACAGCTGGACGACCTGGCGGGCCGCCAACTCCCCCTCGTGCACCCAGGGCTTGGGCACGATGCGGCCGACGCCGAGCATGGCCGCCTCGGGGTGGTTGATGATCGGTGTGGAGCCGTCGACGCCGAACACGCCGTAGTTGTTCAGCGTGAAGGTGCCGCCGGTCAGCTCGCCGGGGGTCAGCCGGCCGGCCCGGGCCGCCTCGGTCAGCCGGGCGAACTCGGCGGTGAGTTCCTCGGCGTCGCGCGCGTGCGCGTCCCGTACGACCGGGACGACCAGGCCCCGGTCCGTCTGGGCGGCGAAGCCGAGGTGGACGTGGCCGAACCGGACGATCTCCCCGGCCTCCGTGTCGACGGTGGAGTTCAGCTCGGGGAAGCGGGCGAGCGCGGCGGTGCAGATCCGGGCCAGCAGGGCGACGAGGGAGATCTTCGGGCCGCCCGCGGCGTTCATCGCGGCGCGGGCCCGCATCAGTTCCGTCGCGTCCGCGTCCACCCAGCAGGTCGCGTCCGGTATCTCGCGCCGGCTGCGGGAGAGCTTGTCGGCGACGGCGCCCCGGACGCCCTTGAGGGGGGTGCGGACCTCGGCCGGCGGCTGCCCTCCCACGAGGGCGGGTGCCGGTGCCCGGAGCTGTCCGGCCGGGTGCGGGGCGGCAGCGGCCTCGTGGGCTGCCGTGGTGCCGCCCCGCGCCGCGGCGGCACGCAGCGCGTACTCCACGTCCGCGCGCAGGATCAGCCCGTCGGGGCCGGAGCCGGTCAGCTCACGCAGGTCCAGGCCGTTCTGCCGGGCCAGTCGGCGCACCAGCGGGGAGATGACGGGGACGGGCCCGTCCGCCGGCTCGGCGGAGCGTACCCGGCCGTTCGTCCGCCCGTTCGTCCGCCCGGCCCGGGCCGGAGCGGCGGACGCCGTCCGCTGCGGGCGCACCCTGCGCCGCCGTGCGGGCGCCTCGGACGTGCCGTAACCCACCAGGACGTTGCCCGAGCCCTTCGCCTCCCCGGCGCCCTCACCGCCGGCGCCCGAGCCCCGCGCCGGCTGTTCCCCGGCCGACCGGGCGGCTCCGGCACCGTCGGTGGATCCGGCGGGTCCGGCGGGTCCGGCGGGTCCGGTGGCTCCGGTGGCTCCGGCAGGCCCGGCGGATTCCGCGGGCTCCCCCACCGCCACCGTCAGCAGCGGTGCCCCGACGGGCAGCTCCGCCCCCTCCTCGCCGAAGCGGGCGGTGACCACGCCGCCGTAGGGGCAGGGCACCTCGACCATCGCCTTGGCCGTCTCGACCTCGACGACCGGCTGGTCGACGGCGACCACGTCACCGACCTCGACCATCCAGCGCACGATCTCCGCCTCGGTGAGCCCCTCACCGAGGTCGGGGAGCTTGAACTCCAGCACCTGTGCCATCAGCTTTCGGCCTCCCACTGCAGGCGCCCCACGGCGTCCAGGATCCGGTCCACGCCGGGCAGGTGGTGCCGCTCCAGCATCGGCGGCGGATACGGGATGTCGAACCCGGCCACACGCAGCACCGGCGCCTCCAGGTGGTGGAAGCAGCGCTCCGTGACCCGGGCCGCGATCTCCCCGCCCGGGCCCCCGAAGGTGCCCGACTCGTGGACGACGACCGCGCGTCCCGTCCGCCGCACCGAGGCGCACACCGTCTCGTCGTCGAACGGCACCAGGGAGCGCAGATCGACGACCTCGAGGTCCCAGCCCTCGGCCCGGGCCGCCTCGGCCGCCTCCATGCAGACGACCACCGACGGCCCGTACGTGATGAGCGTGGCGCTCCGGCCCGAGCGCCGCACCACCGCGCGGCCTATGGGGTCAACGGGCGCCGGCTCCTCGGGGTTCCAGGTGTCCTTCGACCAGTACAGCCGCTTGGGTTCGAGGAAGACCACCGGGTCGTCGGAGGCGATGGCCGCGCGCAGCAGCCCGTAGGCGTCGGCGACGGTCGCGGGCGTGACGACATGGAGCCCCGGAGTCGCCATGTAGTACGCCTCGGACGAGTCGCTGTGGTGCTCGACGCCGCCGATGCCGCCGCCGTAGGGGACGCGGATGGTCAGCGGCAGGGGCATCTTCCCGCGGGTGCGGTTGCGCATCTTGGCGACATGGCTGACGACCTGCTCGAACGCCGGGTAGGCGAAGGCGTCGAACTGCATCTCCACGACCGGGCGCAGCCCGTACATCGCCATGCCGACCGCGGTGCCGAGGATGCCGGCCTCCGCCAGCGGGGTGTCGGTGCAACGGTGCTCGCCGAACTCGGCGGCGAGTCCGTCGGTGACCCGGAAGACACCGCCGAGCGTGCCCACGTCCTCGCCCAGGACGTGCACGCCCGGGTCGGCGGCCATGGCGTCGCGCAGCGCGCGCGTGAGGGCCTGCGCCATGGTGGCCGGCTTGACGGTGACGGTGGTCATCGGTGCGTCCCCTCCGGTCCGGACACGGCCTCGGCCTCCGCCGCCAGCTCCGCCCGCAGCAGGTCCTCCTGCTCGCGCAGCTGCCCGGTGGGCTCGGCGTAGACGTGCGCGAAGAGGTCCATCGGGTCGAGCTCCGGATCCTGGTTCATGCGGGCGCGCAGGTCGGCGGCCATGGTCTCGGCCTCCTCGCGGGCGGCCCGGACGCCGTCCTCGTCGAGCAGGCCGCGCTCGGTCAGCTCCCGTTCCAGCAGCTCGACGGGGTCGTGCCGGCGCCAGGTCTCGACCTCGGCGTCGCCCCGGTAGCGCGTCGCGTCGTCGGCGTTGGTGTGCGCGTCGACGCGGTACGTCACCGCCTCCACCAGCGTGGGCCCGCCGCCCCCGCGCGCGCGGCGCACGGCCTCGGTCAGGACCTCGTGGACGGCGGCGGCGTCGTTGCCGTCGACCAGGCGGCCGGGCATCCCGTAGCCGACGGCCTTGTGGGCCAGCGACGGGGCGGCGGTCTGCTTGGCGAGCGGGACGGAGATGGCGAAGCCGTTGTTCTGCACGAGGAAGACGACCGGGGCCTGCCAGACGGCGGCGAAGTTGAGCGCCTCGTGAAAGTCGCCCTCGCTGGTGCCACCGTCGCCGACCATGGCCAGCGCGACCACGTCGTCGCCCTTGAGGCGGGCGGCGTGCGCGAGGCCGACGGCGTGCGGCAACTGGGTGGCGAGCGGCGTGGACAGGGGGGCGACGCGGTGCTCGTAGGGGTCGTAGCCGGTGTGCCAGTCACCGCGCAGCAGGGTGAGCGCCTCGACCGGGTCGACCCCGCGGGCGACGACGGCGAGCGTGTCGCGGTAGCTGGGGAAGAGCCAGTCGCGCTCCTCGAGCACCAGTGCGGCGGCGACCTCGCAGGCCTCCTGGCCGGTGCTGGACGGGTAGACGGCGAGCCTGCCCTGCTTGGTCAGGGCGGTGGCCTGCGCGTTGTACCGCCGTCCGCTCACCAGCCGGGCGTACAGCGTGCGCAGCAGCTCGGGGTCCACCCGTTCGGCGTCCTTCGTGCCGAGCACGCGGTGCGGCTCCGCGTCGGGCAGCAGCGGCGCGGGGTCGGTGCGGGGCTGCCAGGCGGGCGGCGGTGTGGGCCGGTACGCGCCCCGCTGCTCCATGACCGTCATGACGGCACCTCCTCGTGGGAGCGGCTTCGGGCCCGGCACGGGTGTGACGGGCCTCACCTACCGATTGTTCGGTCGCCGGCACATTTTGGCTACAGGCACCCCCGGGCTGTGGACAAACGGTTCTCCACAGCCTGAGATGGACGCAGTACGTCCATGGCGGGAAGGCGGGGGCACATGGCATCTGAACAAATGGCCGAACGCCCGGGGGAGACCGGCGGCGCGGACGACGCCGGCACCCCGCCGCCCCCGCGCCCGCTGGACGCGATCGACCAGGACATCCTGCGCATGCTCCAGGTGGACGGCCGTGCCTCGATACGGTCGGTCGCCGAGCGGGTGCACGTCTCGCGGGCGAACGCCTACGCGCGCATCAACCGGCTCGTCGAGGACGGCGTCATACGCGGCTTCGGCGCCCGCGTCGACCACGAACGCGCGGGGCACGGCACCTCGGCGTACATCACGCTGAAGATCGTCCAGAACTCCTGGCGCACGGTCCGCGCACAGCTCAGACAGCTCCCCGGCGCCTCCCACATCGCGCTGCTCGGCGGCGACTTCGACGTGCTGCTCCTGGTGCACACACCCGACAACCGGGCCCTGCGGGAGCTGGTCCTCACCCGTCTCCAGGCCATCCCTGAGGTGCTCAGCACGCGCACGCTGCTGGTGTTCGAGACGGAGGACCTGGAGCCGCAGGGCTGAGCACGGGGCCCGTGCCCGGCCGCCGGCTCCGGCTCAGGAGGCCCCGCGCAACCCCGCGAACACCAATCGCGCCACCGCGTCGACCACTTCGCGCTCGCCCGCGCCGCCCCGGCCGTCGGGGCGGTACCACTCGACGATCGAGTTGATCATGCCGAAGACCAGCCGCGTCGCGAGCCGTCCCTCCACGTCCGCGCGCACGTCGCCCTCGGCCGCCGCGGCTTTGAGCAGCTCGGCGACCCGGTGGTCGAACTCGCGCCGCCGCTCCAGCGCCCAGCGCTCGGTGCCGGTGTTGCCGCGCACCCGCAGCAGCAGCGTCACGTACGGCAGTTCGGCCATGAGCACCTCGACCGTGCGCCGCACGACGTACTCCAGCCGGCCGGCCGCGGTCCCCTCGCGCGCGTGCTCCTCGTCGAGGATGCCGAACAGCTCGTCCAGGGCCCGGCTCACGGCCCGGCGCAGGAGTTCCTCCTTGCCCGTGACGTGGTGGTAGATCGACGACTTGGAGATGCCGGCCGCCTTGGAGAGGTGCTCCATGGAGGTGCCGTCGTAGCCGCGCTCGTTGAAGACCTGTACGGCGACGGACAGCAGCGACTCGGGCGTGTACGTGTCGCGCTTGGCGGTGCTCATGAGGAGCTGCCCTCCTGCTTGCCGGCGGCGTACGCGTGGCGGTGGAGCGCGAGGGAGGGCGCGTACCGGCCCGTGGGCACGCACTCGTGCAGATTGCCGAGGACCGCGCGGGCCCAGTCGCCGCCGAGGCGGCGGCTCCATTCCAGGGGGCCCAGAGGGTAGTTGACGCCCAGTCGCATCGCGGTGTCGACGTCCTCCTCGTCGGCCACGCCCTTGGCGACCGCCTCGACGGCCAGGTCGATGATCCGCGCCACCGTACGGGCGACGATCATGCCGGGGACGTCGCCGATGACGCTGACCTTCTTGCCGAGCGCCTGGAACAGGCCGGTGGCCTCGGCGACGGTGCGCCGGGACGTGTCCTGGGAGTGGGACAGGGCGACGCGCGTGGCCGTGCGGTAGTCCAGCGCGAGATCGAAGTGGACGACGTCCCGGAACTCCACCGAGGTCCGGCCGTCGGCGAGCACGAGCCGGCCGCCGCCGGGCAGGACGATCCGCGTGCCGTCGCGCTCGTCCTCCTGCCGGACCTCGATGCCGGCCTCGCGGATCATCTCGACCAGTTCGGAGGCCGGGGCCAGGTCGCCCTCGACCACGACGTACGCGGGCGCCCCGGCCGGCTCGGCGGTGTGCGGATCCGGCCGCTCGGCGCCGTCGCGGTAGTCGTACCAGCCCTGTCCGCTCTTGCGGCCGAGACGGCCGGACTCGACCAGGCGGCGCTGGGCGAGCGACGGGGTGAAGCGAACGTCCTGGAAGAACGCCTGCCACACGGAGTGCGTGACGGACTCGTTGACGTCCTGCCCGATGAGGTCGGTCAGCTCGAAGGCGCCCATCCTGAAGCCGCCCGACTCGCGCAGCACGGCGTCGATGGTGGCCGGGTCCGCGCCCTGGTCCTCGAAGACCGCGAAGGCCTCGGCGTAGAAGGGGCGGGCGATGCGGTTGACGATGAAGCCGGGGGTGTCCGCGCAGGCGACCGGGGTCTTGCCCCAGGCGCGGGCCGTCTCGTACGCGCGCGTGGCCGACGTGGCGTCGGTGGCGGACCCGGAGACGACCTCCACCAGCGGCAGCAGCGGGGCCGGGTTGAAGAAGTGCAGTCCGACGAAGCGACCCGGGACGCGCAGCGCGCCGCCGATGGCGGTGACGGACAGGGAGGAGGTGTTGGTGGCGAGCAGGCAGTCGTCGCCGACGACGTCCTCCAGCGCGCGGAACAGCTCCTGTTTGACGTCCAGCCGCTCCACGACCGCCTCGACGACCAGCGCGCAGCCGGCGAGTTCGGCGAGGGTCCCGGCGGGCGTCAGCCGGGCGCGGGCCGCGTCGCGGTCGGTGGCGGTGAGGCGTTCCTTCTCCACGAGCCGGTCGAGCCGGGCACCGATCGCGTCGGCCGCGTCCCGGGCCCGCCCGGGGACGGCGTCGTACAGCCGTACGGGGTGGCCCGCGACCAGCGCCACCTGGGCGATGCCCTGGCCCATGGTGCCGGTGCCGACGACGGCCACGGGGCTGCTGAGGTCGAGTGCTGTCATGTGCGCGATCCTCCCGCACGGGGTTTTCCACAGATGCGGCGGTCCCCCTTGTCCCGACCGATCGTTCGGTTACTCTAGCCGTGTCCGCCTGTTCCCGCCCAGGTTTCCCAAAGGTCCCCCAGGTCACGACTCGACGGAGAGCTCGTGAGACGAGGAGTTGGTCCCGCATGGCCGCCGAACTCACCGCGCACCAGCTGATCGACCGGCACCGGCCGACACTCGACCAGGCGCTGGAGACGATCCGCACGCGCGCGTACTGGTCCCCCCATCCCGAGCACCCCAAGGCCTACGGGGAGAACGGCAGCCTGGACACGGCGGCGGGCAAGGCCGCCTTCGACGCGCTGCTCGGCACCCGCCTCGACCTCGGCCAGCCCGGCACCGACGACTGGGTCGGCGGCGAGGTCTCCCCGTACGGCATCGAGCTGGGCGTGGAGTACCCGCACGCGGACCTCGACGTGCTGCTGCCCGCCATGAAGGCCGGCCGGCGGGCGTGGCGGGACGCGGGCGCGGAGCTGCGCGCGATGGTCTGCCTGGAGATCCTGAAGCGGATCGCCGACCGGACGATGGAGTTCGCGCAGGCGGTCATGCACACCTCCGGACAGGCCTTCATGATGGCCTTCCAGGCGGGCGGCCCGCACGCGCAGGACCGAGGCCTGGAGGCGGTGGCCTACGCGTACACGGAGCAGGTCCGCACCCCCGAGGCGGCGGAGTGGTCCAAGCCGCAGGGCAAGCGCGACCCGCTGGCCCTGACCAAGCGGTTCACACCGGTCCCGCGCGGCATCGGCCTGGTCATCGGCTGCAACACCTTCCCCACGTGGAACGGCTACCCGGGCCTGTTCGCCTCCCTCGCCACCGGCAACGCGGTCCTGGTCAAGCCCCACCCGCGCGCGGTACTGCCCCTCGCGCTCACCGTTCAGGTCGCCCGGGACGTCCTCTCCGAGGCCGGCTTCGACCCGAACCTGGTCGCGCTGGCCGCCGAACGCCCCGGCGAGGGCATCGCCAAGACCCTGGCGACGCGTCCCGAGATCCGGATCATCGACTACACCGGCTCGACCTCCTTCGGCGACTGGCTGGAGGCCAACGCCCGCCAGGCCCAGGTCTACACGGAGAAGGCCGGCGTCAACACGGTGATCGTGGAGTCGACCGACGACTACCAGGGGATGCTCTCCAACCTGGCCTTCTCCCTCTCCCTCTACAGCGGCCAGATGTGCACCACCCCGCAGAACCTGCTGATCCCCCGCGACGGCATCCGCACCGACCGGGGCGACAAGTCCTACGACGAGGTGACCGCCGACCTCGCCCGCGCCGTCGACGGCCTCCTCGGTGACGACGCCCGCGCGAACGCCCTGCTCGGCGCGATCGTCAACCCGGACGTCAAGGCCCGCCTGGAGGCCGCCGCCGGTCTCGGCGAGCTCGCCCTCGCCTCCCGCGCGGTGACCAACCCGGACTTCCCGGACGCGGTCGTGCGCACCCCGGTGATCGTCAAGCTGGACGGTGCCAAGCCCGACGACGAGGCCGCTTACACCAGCGAGTGCTTCGGCCCCGTCTCCTTCGCCGTCGCCGTCGACTCCGCCGCGCACGCGCTGGACCTGCTGCGCCGCTGCATCCGGGACAAGGGCGCGATGACCGTCGGCGCCTACACGACCGACCCGGAGGTCGAGCAGGCCGTGCAGGAGGTCTGCCTGGAGGAGGCGGCCCAGCTGTCCCTCAACCTCACCGGCGGGGTGTACGTCAACCAGACGGCCGCCTTCTCCGACTTCCACGGCTCGGGCGGCAACCCGGCCGCCAACGCGGCCCTGTGCGACGGCGCGTTCGTCGCGGGCCGCTTCCGGGTGGTGGAGGTCCGGCGGCAGGCCTAGAGGCCCTGGACGGCGCCCCCGCCGGCGCTCCAGTGGTACAGCGTCATGGCCACACTGGTCGCGAGGTTGTAGCTGGAGACCTGGGGGCGCATCGGCAGCGCCACCAGGTGGTCGGCCCGCGCGCGCAGCTCCGGCGACAGCCCGCTGCGCTCGGAGCCGAACGCGAGCAGCGCGTCGTCGGGCAGCTCCAGGCCGCGGATGTCCTCGCCCTCCGGGTCCAGCGCGAACACCGGCCCGGACGGCAGCCCCTCCACGTCCAGCCGCTCCACGGCGGTCGCGAAGTGCAGCCCCGCCCCGCCGCGCACCACCGTGGGGTGCCAGGGGTCGAGCGGTCCCGTGGTGACCACCCCGGTCGCCCCGAAACCGGCGGCCAGCCGGATCACCGCGCCCGCGTTGCCGAGGTTGCGCGGCTGGTCGAGGACCACGACGGGGCTGGTGCGGGGCGTGTGCGCCAGCGTCCGCAGCCCGGCCTCGCGCGAGGGGCGTACGGCCAGGGCGGCCACCGCGGTGGGGTGCGGGCGCGGCACGAGAGACGTGTACGCCGCGTGCGGCACCTCGGTCAGCAGACCGTCCAGCGCCCCCCGGACGTCCGGGGCCAGCTCGTCGGCGAGGGCGAGGGCGCCCGCGCGGTCACTGGTGACGGCCACCGGGACGTCGGCGCCGAACCGCAGCGCGTGCTTGAGGGCGTGGAAGCCGTCGAGCAGCACACACGCGTCGGCGTGCCCGCGCCAGACGGCCAGGGCGTCGGGGCGGGGCCCGGGGGCGGGGTCGGTCATGCCGTGAAGCCTACGTGCGCCTGCTCGGCGTCCTCCCGGGCGGCACGGGGCGCGGGCACCCCGGCCCGGCCGGCCGCCCCGCGCCGCACCAGACGGTCCCGCCCGCGTGCCGCCCACCCGCCCAGGCGGCGCAGGAACGAGGTCGGCAGGAAGACCGTGTCGGCGGCGATCATCGCCAGCGAGAAGAACGGCAGCCCGAGCACCACCGCGATCACCGCGTGCTCGGTGATCATGGCGACCAGCAGGACGTTCTTGACCCGCCGGTTGAACAGCGTGAACGGGAAGGCGACCTGGGCGGCGACCGTGCCGTACGTGATGAGCATGACCATCGTGCCGTTGGCGGACAGTGCCTCGGACAGGCCGGGCCAGGGCGAGAAGTAGTCCAGGTGGAGGGGGTAGTGCACGGCGGTGCCGTCCTGCCAGCGCGAGCCCTGGATCTTGTACCAGCCGGCGGTCGCGTAGATCAGGCAGGCCTCCGCCATGATCACCAGCAGGGCGCCGTTGTGCACGATGTCGGCGACGGCGTCGAGCAGGATCCGCGGCTCCCCGCTCCTGGCCCACCGCCCCACGGCCCACCACAGGCCCTGCGCCGACCACACCGCCCACAGCAGCACCGGGACGAGCCGGTCGCCGTCGAGCCGGCCCGCCAGCGTCACCAGGAGCAGCGCGAACCCGAACACCGCCCACAGGGCGGGCCCCACCCGGTCCACGACGCGCTCCCCCCGCGCGCGTGCCTCTCCCGCGAGCCGCGCCCGGCGCGCGTCCAGCGACCACACCCGGCCGCAGCGGGTGAGGACCAGGTAGATGCTCATCAGGTGCAGGACGTTGTCGCCGCCGTCCCCCATGAAGATGCTGCGGTTCTGCAGCGAGAGCACGCCGACCATGAAGAGCACCGACGTGGTCCGCGTCCGCCACCCCAGCAGCAACAGCAGGCTGCTCAGCACGGACAGCGCGTAGACGGCCTCGAACCAGGCCGCGCCGTCCGACCACATCAGCGCCGTGAAAGCGCCGTTGTCCGAGATCAGCTGCTCGGCGAGGTCGTGGCTCCAGGGGCCGTCCGGACCGTACAGCTCGTGGCGGTGGGGGAACTCGCGGAGCAGGAAGAGCAGCCAGGTCGCGCTGAAGCCGATGCGGACCACGGCGGTCTGGTACGGGCCGAGCGCGGCCCCGGTGACGCGGGCGATGCCGCGCGAGACCGACCGGGCGAGGCCGTTCACGCGAGGCCTCCTTCCGCCTCGTCGGCGGGCACCCGCCACCAGGGCAGCTCCCGGTACACCGGCCGGTCGGAGACCTTCTCGCCGCTCCAGTCGGGCGGCGGCACGGCCGTCGTCCGGGAGCGGTACTGGACGCGCCGGACGGCATCACCCGGACCCGCGGCGTCGTTCCGGTCCAGCCGCAGGACCGCGATCCGGCGCAGGTAGTCCTCCGACAGGATGCCCCGCAGGCCCACCGGGCGGTTGCCGGAGTCGTGGGTGGCGAGGAAGAAGTCCCAGGCCCGGCGCAGTTCGTTCTGCTGGGTGTGGCTCGGCAGCGGATTGCCGTCGATGGCCCGGCCGTCATCGGCGGACAGGTCGTACCAGCCGGTGGTCCGTACGCCGCCGTCCGCCATGCTCACCTCGGCGCGGACCTGGACGGAGATGTTCTGCTGGAGCGGATTGGGCGCGAAGAGCTTCCAGTTCTGCTCGAACTCCGGGTAGATCCACTCGTCGACCACGGAGGCGTGCCGCTTGGACAGGGTGTTCGCCGGGGCGACGTGCAGGAACGTCAGTCCGACGTGGACGCAGACGGCGGCCGCGACGACGGCGAGCGCGAGCACGACGCCGGCCTGGTAGCGCGGGGAGAGCGCGGCGATTCCGGTACGGGCGGGCCCGGCGTCCGCCGCAGGGGCGGCGACCGACAGTGTGGTCCCCCCGGCGGGCGCGGCGGTGCCGGACGACCCGGACGCCCCCGGCGGCCCGGCTGGAGGCCCGGGCATATCGGACGACTCGGACGACCCGGCGGGCTCGCCCGGCTCGTCCGGCCCTTGCCGGGCGTCCGAGCCTGTGTCGTGCACGTCCATTCCGCCCCGTTCCCCGGTCCCGGCCCGTCTTCCCACCCGTCCTGCCGCGGGGCGCCGCGTGACACCACCGGTGCGGGTGCTCCACGACGCTCGAACCGGAACGGTACTCAGGACGGCCCGGCGGCACAGCCCCCGGCGGACCGGTCGCGGGGTGGCCGTCGCCACACCCGCGCCGCGGCCGCGGACCGTACCCGGCGCCGGACCGCCGGAGAACGCCGAAGAACGCTAGAGGACGTGCCCCGGCTCGCCCTTGGCGTTCACGACGGGCCGGCCGGCGGCGGCCCACACCTGCATGCCGCCGTCGACGTTCACGGCATCGACGCCCTGCTGGACCAGGTACATGGTGACCTGGGCCGAGCGTCCGCCGGAGCGGCAGATCACGTGGACCCGGCCGTCCTCGGGCGCCGCCTCGGTCAGCTCGCCGTAGCGGGCGACGAACTCGCTGATGGGGATGTGCAGGGCCCCGGCGGCGTGGCCCGCCTGCCACTCGTCGTCCTCGCGGACGTCCAGCAGGAAGTCGCCGTCCTCGAGGTCCGTGACCTGGACCGTGGGCACACCAGCTCCAAAACTCATGCCCCCGACGCTACCCGACACGACGGGCCGGCCGGCCGGCCCGCCGGACGCGTGGCCCCGGAGGCATCACCGCGCGTCGGGGCCGGGCCCCACCGCACGACGACGCCGGGACGGACGTGTGCCGTGCGGTCAGCGGGAGGAGCGCCGGGCGGCCCGGCTCAGCCGGTGGACGGCCGCCAGCAGGGCGACCAGGACGACAGCGCCCAGACCGTAGCGGGCCCCGTCCCCCATGCCGCTGCCGATCACGGCGACCTCGGCGCCGCAGAGCACCACGACGAGGGCGGCGGTCAGGACGGTGCCGTTCGTGCGGGCGGTGTCGCTCATGATGTTCTCTCCTCGGGACGGACCTGGAACAACTCTGGCGGTGCGACCGTCCCCGGACGAGACGACCGGCGCGCAGCTTGCTGCACCGCCCGCGTGCCGCTTCCTGCACCGGCGACCGACCGGACGCCCCGCCGGGCCCTCGCGGAGGCCGCCCGCAGGCATGGCGCCGCGGGCGCCGACCGATGTATGCCTTGGGAAAAGATCAACAGGTCGTGCACACAAGGGGGAAGCCGTGTCGCAACCGTGCCTGGGGTTCCTCGGCGTCACCGAGTCCGAGGAGACCCTCTACCGCCGGCTGCTGCGCCAGGGCGTGAGCGACGACCACGCCCGGGCCGCCGCCCGCGCCGGAACCGACGCCGAGGCCACCGACCGTCTGGTCGAGCTGGGCCTGGCCGTCCGCACCCACACCGGCGTCCTGCGCCCGGTCACCCCCGCGCGGGCGGTCGAGCACCTCGTCGACCACCGGCTCGACGCCCTGCGGGAGGAACTGGAGCAGACCGTCCGCACGAGCGGCGTGGTCGAATCGCTCCAGCGGGAACGCGCGGCCGCCCCGGTACGACGACCGCCCGAGGAGACCCCGCCCGTCCAGCAGATCGAGGGCATGGAGGCCGTCCGTGCCGTCATCGACGAGCTGACCTTCTTCGCCCGCAGCGAGAGTCTCACCACCAACCCCACCGGCATCATCAGCCCGGAGTCGGCCGACTTCTCCCGCCCCATCGACCTGCGCGTCCTGCGCCGCGGCGTACGCATGCGCACCCTGATGGCCGCCCCCGCCCTGGACGACCGGCCCACCATGGCGTACCTGCGCGAACTGGCGGACAGGGGCGCGGAGATCCGGATCTCGCACCAGCCCCTGGAACGCATGATCATCTGTGACAGGGCCGCGGCCCTCACCCCCCTCGACCCGGCGCACACCGCCAAGGGCGCCCTGCTGACCCGGGAGCCCGGCCTCGTGGCCACCCTCGTCACGCTGTTCGACCGGATGTGGGCCGTGGCGCAGGAGCTGCCGACGCCGGACGACGAGCCGCCCACCGGGATCGAGCGCAGGATCCTCACGTCGCTCCGCACCGCGGACAAGGACGAGAGCGGCGCCCGCGACCTCGGCATCTCGGTACGGACCTACCGCAAGCACGTGGCGTCCCTCATGGCCCGCCTGCAGGCCACCAACCGCTTCCAGGCCGCCCTGCTCGCCCGTGAACGCGGCTGGCTCTGAAGAAACGGAGACGAGCGACGGCGACGCGGCCGGCCCGGGAGGAACCGGAGACGAGCGGCGGGAACGCACGGCCGGCTCCGAAGGGTCCGGCCGCGAGCGCCGGCGGTCCGGCCGGGACCCGCACCGCCGGCGAAGCTACTGCCCCAGCAGCCCCGCCAGCTCGGCCTCCCGTTCGCCCACCTGGGCCGCCAGCTGCTCGGCGATCTCCTCCAGCAGACGGTCGGGGTCGTCCGGGGCCAGCCTGAGCATGGCGCCGATCGCGCTCTCCTCCAGCTCCTTGGCGAGCACGGTGAGCAGTTCCTTGCGCCGGTCGAGCCATTCGAGGCGCGCGTACAACTCCTCGCCGCGGCTCGGCCGCCGTTCGGGCACCGGGCCCGCGGCCCACTCCTCGGCCAGCGCCCGCAGCTCGGCCTCGTCGCCGCGGGCGTAGGCGGCGTTGACCCGGGTGAGGAACTCCTCGCGCCGGGCCCGCTCGTCGTCCTCCTGGGCCAGGTCGGGGTGGGCCTTGCGGGCGAGGTCGCGGTAGAGCCGGCGAGCCTCCTCGCCCGGCCGGACCCGCTTGGGGGGCCGCACCTCCTGGCCGGTGAGCATCGCGGTGGCCTCCGGGAACAGTCCGTCCCCGTCCATCCAGCCGTGCAGCAGTTCCTCGACCCCGGGGATCGGCATCAGCCGGGCCCGTGCCTCGTCGGCCCGGCGGCGGTCCTCGGGGTCACCGCTGCGGGCCGCCCTGGCCTCCAGGATCTGCGCCTCCAGCTCCTCGAGCCGCGCGTACACCGGACCGAGCCGCTGTTCGTGCAGCCGCGAGAAGTTCTCGACCTCCACACGGAAGGTCTCCAACGCGATCTCGTACTCGATGAGTGCCTGCTCGGCGGCCCGCACGGCCCGCTCCAGCCGCTCCTCGGGCCGCGGCGCACCGCCCTGCTCGGGCTCAGCTTCCGGGGTCGTCACCCGACCAGCCTAGGGCACCGTCCGCCCACCCCGCCCGGCCCCGCGGCTCCCTCACACGCCCGTCTCGGCCGCGACCCGGCCCGAGCGCACCGCGGCGAGCAGCTCGGCGTGGTCGGCCTCGGTGCGGTCGGCGTAGGCGACGGCGAAGGCGGCCACCGCCTCGTCGAGCTCCTCGTTCTTGCCGCAGTAGCCCGCGACCAGGCGCGGGTCGACGCTGTGCGCGTGGGCGCGGGCCAGCAGGGCGCCGGTCATCCGGCCGTAGTCGTCGAGCTGGTCGGCGGCCAGGGCCGCGGGGTCGACGCTGCCCTTGCGGTTGCGGAACTGCCGCACCTGGAAGGGCCGCCCGTCGATCGTGGTCCAGCCGAGCAGGATGTCGCTGACCACCTGCATGCGCTTCTGTCCGAGCACCACCCGGCGGCCCTCGTGCGCGACCTCGGGAACGTCGAAACCGGCGCTCGCCAGGTGGGGCACGAGCGCGGAGGGCCGGGCCTCCTTCACCTGGAGCACGAGCGGCTCGCCCCGGTGGTCCAGGAGCAGCACGACGTACGACCGCGTGCCCACGCTGCCCGTGCCGACGACGCGGAAGGCGACGTCGTGCACCGCGTACCGGGCCAGCAGCGGCAGCCGGTCCTCGGACAGGGTCGCGAGGTAGGGCTCCAGACCGGCCGCGACCGCCGCCGCCTCCCGGTCCGGCACCCGGCGCAGCACCGGTGGCGCGTCCACGAAGCGGCGCCCGCCGTCCTCGGTGGCCTCGGTCGACCTGGCCGCGAACCGGCCGCTGGTGTTGGCCCGGGCCTTCTCGCTCACCCGCTCCAGCGTGCCGAGCAGGTCGTGGGCGTCGGTGTGGGAGACGAGTTCCTCGTCGGCGATGGCGTTCCAGGCGTCCAGCGCGGGCAGTGTGGCCAGCAGCCGCATGGTGCGCCGGTAGGCGCCGGCCGCGTCACGGGCCGCTTCCCGGCAGGTGTCCTCGTCGGCGCCGGCCTCCCGGCCCGCGAGCACCAGGGAGGCGGCGAGCCGCTTGAGGTCCCACTCCCAGGGGCCGCGGGCCGTCTCGTCGAAGTCGTTCAGGTCGATGACCAGGCCGCCGCGGGCGTCCCCGTACAGGCCGAAGTTGGCGGCGTGCGCGTCGCCGCAGATCTGGGCGCCGACGCCCGTCGTCGGCGTGCGCGCCAGGTCGTACGCCATCAGGCCCGCCGACCCGCGCAGGAAGGCGAACGGCGTGGCCGCCATCCGCCCGGTCCGTATCGGGGTGAGCCCGGGTATCCGGCCCCGGTGGGACTCCTCGACCGCGCTCACGGCGTCCGGCCGGGCCCCGTCGGGGTCGAAGGCGGCGTGCGCGGACCGCGGGACGCGCCTGCGCAGCGCCTTGCCCTCCGCCTTCGGCGACCCGTCGGCGGGCCACCGCGCGAACCCCGGCACCCGCGGGATCCGTCCCGCCCGCACCGCGCGGGCCCCCGCACCGGCGTCCCCCGCCCCACCGGCGGCCACGTCCGCCGCCACCCCGCTGCGCGTATCCGCCGTCGCCTCGGCCATCCGACCGTCCTCCCCTGCTCCTGTACCGGCGCCCACGCGCCCGCCCCGGCGCACCACGGCGGACCCGTCCCGCGCGTTTCGCGGGCCGTGCCCCCGGGCGCGCCCGACGCCGTCGTGGACGCGCCATGACGGTACAGCCGACCGCCCCGCCCGTACACGGGCTCCGCGGCACCCCCCATAACGCCGGGCAGGGGGCGGAACGGGAGGTCCCCCCGGCCCACCGGCGGGGCTTACGGTTTCGGCGATCACCACGGGAGCGCGTCCTCCGAAGCACTCAGCCTGCCCCGCGCCCGGGGGACGCGCTCCGTGTCATGCACGACCCGCCCGTCCTCTTCCCCCGGGGCTGCCCCCACCGAGGAGACCCAGGAGCCCGCCATGCCACCCGTCCCCCCCGACGATCCCGGCACCGAGCCCGGCATCAGCCGCAAGACCCTGCTCCGGGCCGCCGTCGCCGCCGGCGCCGCCGTCCCGCTGCTCGCCACCGGCGCCGTCGCCCTCGCCCGCGACTCCGCCCGCACGCCGGGCACGACCCTGGCACCGACGCCCTTCTGCGACGACGGCGACGACCCCACCCCCGACCAGATCGAGGGGCCCTACTTCAGGCCGAACTCCCCGCTGCGCACCGACCTGGCCGCACCGGGCACCGCCGGCACCCGGCTGACGGTCGGCGGCTACGTCTTCGGCCGCGACTGCCTCCCCCTGCCCGGCGTCCTGCTCGACTTCTGGCAGGCCGACGACGCGGGCGCCTACGACATGGCCGGGTACACGTTCCGCGGCCACCAGTTCACCGACTCGACCGGCGCGTTCGTCCTGCGCACGATCGTCCCCGGCCTCTACCCGGGCCGCACCCGGCACATCCACGTCAAGGCCCAGGCCCCCGGCAGGCCGGTGCTGACGACCCAGCTCTACTTCCCCGGCGAACCGCGCAACAGCACGGACACCCTCTTCGACCCGGCACTGCTGATGAACGTCCGCGCCGCCGGCGGCGGCAAGGAGGCGACGTTCGACTTCGTGCTGAACGTGGACGGCACCCCGGGCCCGACGGACCCGCCCACCGACCCGCCGACCGATCCCCCGGGCGGCACCTGGGCCGCGGGCCGCGCCTACAGGGTCGGCGACCGGGTCACGTACGGCTCCGCCGCCTACCGCTGCCTGCAGGCCCACACCTCGATGACCGGCTGGGAGCCGCCCGACGTCCCAGCCCTGTGGCGACGCGAGTGACACCGCCCCGGTGAGACCTTCCTCACAGGGAGCCTCCCTCGACGACGCGGAAGCCCCCCAGGTCCGAGACCTGGGGGGCTTCCGTTTGTGCGCGAGGGGGGAGTTGAACCCCCACGCCCTTGCGGGCACTGGAACCTGAATCCAGCGCGTCTGCCTATTCCGCCACCCGCGCATTGGGTGTGTCCTCGGGCCCCGTTCCTTTCGGCCCGGCGCCTTCCGACACCCAGAACATTAGCACGGTGTCCGGGGACGATTCACATCCCTTGTCCACGGGCGGACGGCCCCCGCCGGGCCGGCCGGGCACTCGTACCGTCCCGTGTCCGTTCACGTATCAACCTCGTACCGGTCCCGCCCGTCTCCCCAGGAGCCGGTAGGGGTCCACAGCCAGGTGCGGGACACTGGACCGCGGTCGCCTCTACGATCCTGGGCATGAATACGGGCGGGTACGGGCGGGCGGGAGCGCGTTCCGAACGGCCCGGGGAGTTCGAAGCGGAGCTCCAGCGGGAACTCCGAGAGGCGTCGACACCCGTCGACGGGGCCGACAGGGGGAACCAGCCGATCGACCGGTGCGTGGATACGATCAGTAAGCAGTACCAGGTGGACAGTGCGCGAACACGCCGCACGACGAGCAGTACGCAAGGCAGTGGACAGGACGGCAGCGTCGGAGGAGGTGCCCCATGGGAGTCCTGAAGAAGTTCGAGCAGCGTCTCGAAGGTCTGGTCAACGGCACCTTCGCGAAGGTGTTCAAGTCCGAGGTGCAGCCCGTGGAGATCGCGGGAGCGCTCCAGCGCGAATGCGACAACAACGCGACCATCTGGAACCGTGACCGCACCGTCGTACCCAATGACTTCATCGTGGAGCTGAGCACGCCCGACTTCGAGCGCCTCAGCCCCTACTCCGGCCAGCTCGGCGACGAGCTCGCCGGAATGGTGCGCGACTACGCCAAGCAGCAGCGCTACACCTTCATGGGGCCGATCAAGGTCCACCTGGAGAAGGCGGACGACCTCGACACCGGCCTGTACCGGGTCCGCAGCCGCACCCTCGCCTCCTCCAGCAACCAGCAGGGCGGACCGGGCCCCGCCGCGCCCCCCGCCGCCTCCGGACGGCCCGGCGCACCGGGCGGCTACGGCTACCCGCCCGCCGGCGCCCCGCCCATGCCTCCCACCCCGCCGCCCGGCACCCGCCCCGGCGGTTACGGCTACCCGCAGCCCGCGGGCGCCCAGCACCCCCCGGCCGCACCCGCGCCCGGCACCCGCACCCGCCACTGGATCGAGATCAACGGCACCCGCCATCAGATCTCCCGCGCGACCCTCGTCCTCGGCCGCAGCACCGAGGCCGACGTGCGGATCGACGACCCCGGCGTCTCCCGCCGGCACTGTGAGATCCGGACCGGAACGCCCTCGACGATCCAGGATCTCGGGTCCACCAACGGCATCGTGGTGGACGGGCAGCACACCACCCGCGCTACGCTCCGCGACGGCTCGCGGATCGTCGTGGGCAGCACCACCGTTATCTACAGGCAAGCCGAAGGGTGATCCGGGGGCAATGTCAGAGCTGACCCTCACGGTCATGCGGCTGGGTTTTCTCGCCGTACTGTGGCTGTTCGTGATCGTGGCCGTGCAGGTCATCCGCAGCGACCTCTTCGGTACGCGGGTCACCCAGCGCGGAGCGCGCCGCGACGCCGCACGACCGCAGCAGGCCGCGCGCCAGGGCCAGGCGCCCCCGCCGCAGCGCCAGCAGCCGAGCGGCGGCCGGGGCCGCCGCAACGCTCCCACCAAACTCGTCGTGACGGAGGGCACCCTCACCGGCACCACCGTCGCCCTCCAGGGCCAGACCATCACGCTCGGCCGGGCGCACGACTCGACGATCGTGCTGGACGACGACTACGCCTCCAGCCGCCATGCCAGGATCTACCCGGACCAGAACGGCCAGTGGATCGTCGAGGACCTGGGCTCCACCAACGGCACCTACCTGGACCGGTCCCGGCTGACGTCCCCCACCCCCATCGGCCCGGGGACGCCGATCCGCATCGGCAAGACCGTCATCGAGCTGCGGAAGTAGTGCTACACCAATGAATGAGCGCGAGCGGAGCGAGCACGCAGCGGCCGGCACCCCGGGCCCCGGCGCGCTCCCGACCGGAGGGTGGGCAGTGTGGCTCGACACGACCGGCTGCAGTCGGAGCCGACGGGCGAGGTGCGCATGAGTCTGTCACTGCGTTTCGCCGCCGGATCGCACAAGGGCATGATCCGGGAGGGCAACGAGGACTCCGGTTACGCCGGTCCCCGCCTGCTCGCCATCGCCGACGGCATGGGCGGCCAGGCCGCCGGAGAGGTCGCCTCCTCCGAGGTGATCTCCACCATCGTCGCCCTCGACGACGACGTGCCCGGCTCCGACATCCTCACCTCCCTCGGCACCGCCGTGCAGCGCGCCAACGACCAGCTGCGGCACATGGTCGAGGAGGACCCCGCCCTCGAAGGCATGGGCACCACCCTCACCGCCCTGCTGTGGACCGGCCAGCGCCTCGGCCTCGTCCACGTCGGCGACTCCCGCGCCTACCTCCTGCGCGACGGCGTCCTCACCCAGATCACCCAGGACCACACCTGGGTGCAGCGCCTCGTCGACGAGGGACGCATCACCGAGGAGGAGGCCGGCACCCACCCGCAGCGCTCCCTGCTGATGCGCGCCCTCGGCAGCGGCGACCACGTCGAACCCGACCTGTCCATCCGCGAGGTACGGGCCGGCGACCGCTACCTCATCTGCTCCGACGGACTCTCCGGCGTCGTCTCCCACCAGACCCTCGAGGACACCCTCGCCAGCTACCAGGGCCCCCAGGAGACCGTGCAGGAGCTGATCCAGCTCGCCCTGCGCGGCGGCGGCCCCGACAACATCACCGTCATCGTCGCCGACGTCCTCGACCTCGACACCGGCGACACCCTCGCCGGACAGCTCTCCGACACGCCCGTCGTCGTCGGCGCCGTCGCCGAGAACCAGGCCCAGTTCGGCGACAACGGCATCATGCAGACCCCGGCCGGCCGCGCCGCCGGCCTCGGCCGCCAGGGCGGCGGCCGACACGGCGGGGGCGGCGAGTTCGGCCCGCCCGGCAGCGGCGACACCACCGGCTACATCCCCGCCGACGGCTTCGGCGACTACGGCGACGACGACTTCACCAAGCCCCGCAGGAACCGCCCGTGGCTCAAGCGGTCCCTCTACACCGTCCTCGCCCTCGCCGTCATCGGCGGCGGCCTCTACGGCGGCTGGCGCTGGACCCAGACCCAGTACTACGTCGGCACCAACGACGACCACGTCGCCCTGTACCGGGGCATCAGCCAGGACCTGGCCTGGGTCTCGCTGTCCAAGGTCCAGAAGGACCACCCCGAGATCGAACTCAAGTACCTGCCGCCCTACCAGCAGAAACTCGTCGAGTCGACCATCGCCGAAGGCGACCTGAACGACGCCCGCGCGAAGATCGAAGAGCTGTCGGTACAGGCCTCCGCCTGCAAGAAGCAGGCAGAACGGCGTGCCGCGGACAGCGAGAACGCGAAGACGGGCGAGGGCGAGGCCGGAGGCACCACGGGAACCACCCCCGCCTCCTTCACGTCCAAGGCCACACCGACACCGACCGCGTCGGGGTCACCGAAGACGCCCGAATCGTCCCCGTCCCCGTCCACGACCGCACCCCCTACCAGCCCCGGCCCCAGCCTCTCGGAGGAGGAGCAGAAGGTCGTCTCGCTGTGCGGTAAGCAGTAGGCAAGCCGTGAGAGGCCCCGTCACACGATGAGCAGTACTCCCAACACGCCGACGCACCACACGTCCACGATCGGCTCCATCGGTGCGCCCAGCCGCCGCAACACCGAGCTGGCCCTGCTGGTGTTCGCCGTCGTCATCCCGGTCTTCGCCTACGCCAACGTGGGCCTGGCCATCAACGACGAGGTGCCCGCCGGACTGCTGAGCTACGGCCTCGGCCTCGGCCTGCTGGCCGGCGTCGGCCATCTCGTGGTCCGCAAGTTCGCGCCCTACGCGGACCCCCTGCTGCTGCCACTGGCCACCCTGCTCAACGGCCTCGGCCTCGTCGCCATCTGGCGCCTGGACCAGTCCGAACTGCTCCAGTCCATCAAACAGGCCGGCACCGCCGCACCCCGCCAGCTGATGTACACCGCGATGGGCATCGCCCTGTTCGTCGCCGTGATGATCTTCCTCAAGGACCACCGCGTCCTGCAGCGCTACACCTACATCTCCATGGTCAGCGCCCTGTTCCTCCTGCTCCTCCCCCTGGTACCGGGCCTCGGCAAGAACATCTACGGCGCCAAGATCTGGATCCAGGTCGGCTCCTTCTCCATCCAGCCCGGAGAGTTCGCCAAGATCGCCCTGGCGGTCTTCTTCGCCGGCTACCTGATGGTGAAGCGCGACGCCCTCGCCCTGGCCAGCCGCCGCTTCATGGGCCTCTACCTGCCCCGCGGCCGCGACCTCGGCCCCATCCTCGTCGTCTGGGTCATCTCGATCCTGATCCTCGTCTTCGAGACCGACCTCGGCACCTCGCTGCTGTTCTTCGGCATGTTCGTGATCATGCTGTACGTCGCCACCGAGCGGACCAGCTGGATCGTCTTCGGCCTGCTGATGTCCGCCGTCGGCGCCGTCGGCGTGGCCAGCTTCGAACCCCACATCCAGCAGCGCGTCGACGCCTGGCTCGACCCCATGCACGAGTTCATGCTGTCCCGCCAGGGCGTCGTCGGCCACTCCGAACAGGCCATGCAGGCCCTGTGGGCCTTCGGCTCCGGCGGCACCCTCGGCACCGGCTGGGGCCAGGGCCACTCCGAGCTGATCCGCTTCGCCGCCAACTCCGACTTCATCCTCGCCACCTTCGGCGAGGAACTCGGCCTGGCCGGCCTCATGGCCCTGCTCCTGCTCTACGCACTCATCGTCGAACGCGGCGTCCGCACCGCCCTCGCCGCCCGCGACCCCTTCGGCAAGCTCCTCGCCATCGGCCTGTCCGGCGCCTTCGCCCTCCAGGTGTTCGTCGTCGCCGGCGGCGTGATGGGCCTCATCCCCCTCACCGGCATGACCATGCCCTTCCTCGCCTACGGAGGCTCCTCCGTCATCGCGAACTGGGCCCTGATCGGCATCCTGCTGCGCATCAGCGACACCGCACGCCGACCGGCCCCCGCGCCCGCCGCCAACCCCGACGCCGAGATGACCCAGGTGGTCCGACCGTGAACAAACCACTGCGCCGCATCGCGATCTTCTGCGGACTCCTGGTCCTCACGCTCCTCATCCGCGACAACTGGCTCCAGTACGTCAAGGCCGACGAACTGAAGACCGACGAGGACAACCGCCGCGTCGCCATCGAGCGCTACGCCAGCCCCCGCGGCGACATCATCGTCGACGGCAAGGCCATCACCGGACACACCACCACCGAGGGCGACTTCAAGTACAAGCGCACCTACAAGGACGGCGCCATGTGGGCGCCCGTCACCGGTTACGTCTCCCAGGCCTACGGCGCCTCCCAGCTCGAGTACATCGACGACGGCATCCTCACCGGCAACGACGACCGGCTCTTCTTCCGCAACACCCTCGACATGCTCACCGGCAAGAAGCGCGAGGGCGGCAACGTCGTCACCACCCTCAACGCCGCCGCGCAGAAGGCGGCCTACCAGGGCCTGAAGAAGCAGGGCGGCAAGGGCGCCGTCGCCGCCATCGAACCCTCCACCGGCAAGATCCTCGCGCTCGCCTCGTTCCCCTCGTACGACCCCTCCACGATCGCCGGCGGCGGCAAGGCGGACGGCGAGACCTGGAACAAGATCATCGAGAAGAACAACCCCGACAAGCCGATGCTCAACCGCGCCCTGCGCGAGGTCTACCCGCCCGGCTCCACCTTCAAGGTGGTCACCGCCGCGGCGGCCCTGGAGCACGGCAAGTACACGTCGGCGGACGAGAAGACCGACTCGCCCCTGCCGTGGATCATGCCCGGCACCACCACCCCGCTGAACAACGAGGGCGACCTCCCCTGCGAGAACGCCACCCTCCGCGAGGCCCTGCGCGTCTCCTGCAACACCGTCTTCGGCAAGATCGGCTCCGACCTCGGCAACGACAAGATGCTGGAGACGGCCAAGAAGTTCGGCTTCACCGAGGAACAGTTCGTCCCCGTCCGCTCCAGCGCCTCCGTCTTCTCCGACGACATGAACAAGTCGCAGGTCGCGCTCTCCTCCATCGGCCAGTTCAACACCGCCGCCACCCCGCTGCAGATGGCCATGGTCACCTCCGCCATCGCCAACAACGGCACCCTGATGAAGCCGTACATGGTCGACGAACTCCAGGCCCCCAACCTCGACACCATCGAGAAGACGGACCCGCAGGAGATGAGCAAGCCGCTCTCCCCGGAGAACGCCCAGATCCTGCAGTCGATGATGGAGACCGTCGTCAAGGACGGCACGGGAACCAAGGCACAGATCGACGGAGCCGTCGTGGGCGGCAAGACCGGTACCGCCCAGCACGGTGTCGACAACAGCGAGAACCCCTACGCCTGGTTCATCTCGTACGCCAAGACCGGCGACGGCAGCTCGCCGGTCGCCGTCGCCGTGGTGATCGAGGACGAGAACGCCAACCGTGACGACATCTCCGGCGGCGGCCTCGCGGCACCCATCGCGAAGAGCGTGATGGAGGCCGTCATCAAGAGCAAGAAGTGACCAGGCGCGAAAAGGGACGTGACTCCGCTCACGTCCCCTTCGCATCGACGCACGTTGCGATACCGGTCCTGTATCGGCTACCGGGCTTGGCCAGGTCACACGGAGCGAGCCGGGTACGGTAGGCCGGACGGCAGCCTCCGACCGTACAAGCATGCCGGTCGGGACCGACGGAGAGGGCTGGTAGGTAACCATGGAAGAGCCGCGTCGCCTCGGCGGCCGGTACGAGCTGGGCCAGGTGCTCGGCCGTGGTGGCATGGCCGAGGTCTACCTCGCGCACGACACCCGGCTCGGCCGCACCGTGGCGGTGAAGACGCTCCGCGCGGACCTCGCGCGCGACCCGTCCTTCCAGGCCCGGTTCCGCCGGGAGGCCCAGTCGGCCGCCTCGCTCAACCATCCCGCGATCGTCGCGGTCTACGACACGGGCGAGGACTACATCGACGGGGTCTCCATCCCGTACATCGTCATGGAGTACGTCGACGGCTCCACGCTCCGTGAACTCCTCCACTCCGGCCGCAAACTGCTGCCCGAGCGGGCCATGGAGATGACCATCGGCATCCTCCAGGCCCTGGAGTACTCCCACCGCGCCGGCATCGTCCACCGCGACATCAAGCCGGCCAACGTCATGCTCACCCGCAACGGCCAGGTCAAGGTCATGGACTTCGGCATCGCCCGCGCCATGGGCGACTCCGGCATGACGATGACCCAGACCTCCGCCGTCATCGGCACCGCCCAGTACCTCTCCCCGGAGCAGGCCAAGGGCGAACAGGTCGACGCACGCTCCGACCTCTACTCCACCGGCTGCCTGCTCTACGAGCTCCTCACCGTCCGGCCGCCCTTCGTCGGCGACTCCCCGGTCGCGGTCGCCTACCAGCACGTCCGCGAGGAACCGCAGGCACCCAGCGTCTTCGACCCCGAGATCACGCCCGAGATGGACGCGATCGTCCTGAAGGCCCTGGTCAAGGACCCCGACTACCGCTACCAGTCGGCCGACGAGATGCGCGCCGACATCGAGGCCTGCCTCGACGGCCAGCCGGTCGCCGCCACCGCCGCGCTGGGCGCCATGGCCGCCGGAGGCTACGGCGCCTACCCCGACGACCAGCAGACCACCGCCCTGCGCTCGGACTCCGGCGCGGGCGCGGGCGCCACGACCATGCTGCCGCCCATGAACGCGGACGACGGCGGCTACGGCTACGACGACCGCCCCGGCCGACGCCGCCAGCAGAAGAAGTCCCGCGCCTCCACGGTCCTCCTGGTCCTGGCCGGCATCCTCGTCCTCGTCGGCGCCATCCTCATCGGCAAGTACGCCATCGGCGGCGGGGGCGTGGGCAACGACAACGTCCCCGTACCGAACTTCGTCGGCCTCACCAAGCAGGACGCCGCCAACCGGGCGACCAACGCCGACCTGGAAGTGGCGTTCACGCAGAAGCCCTGCGAGGACCAGGCCAAGAACCACATCTGCTCGCAGGACCAGAAGCCGGACACCGAGGTCAAGAAGAACTCCACCATCAACCTCGTCGTCTCGACCGGCGCCCCCAAGGTCGAGATCCCGGACGTCGAGGGCCAGACCTTCGCCGACGCCGAGCAGGCCCTGAAGGACAAGGGCTTCCAGGTCGAGAAGGAGACCAAGGAGTCCACCGAGACACCGGACACGGTGCTCTCCCAGAACCCGGCGGGCGGCGAGTCCCGCGAGAAGGGCTCGACCGTCACACTCACCGTCGCCCGGGAGACCTCCCAGGTGACCGTGCCGAGCCTGCTGGGCCTGAGCCCGGCGGACGCCAAGCAGCGCTTGGAGGAGAAGGGCCTCGTCCTCGGCACCCAGACGCAGGAGGAGTCCACCGCGCAGCCCGAGGGAACCATCTTCGAGCAGAGCTTCAGCCCGGGCACCGACGTGGACCGCGGCAGCACGGTCGCGGTGAAGATCGCCAAGGCGCCGGCGGAAGAGAAGATCGCCATGCCGAAGGTGACCCAGATGACCGTCGGCCAGGCCAAGCAGGTCCTCGCCCAGAACGGCCTGCAGCTCGAGAAGGTCGAAGGCGGCGGCGACGACAACGCCGTGGTGATCGGGAGCAACCCGGTCGAAGGCCAGGAGGTCAAGAAGGGCGACAAGGTCACCCTCTTCGCCCCCGGCGGCGGCAACGGCAACAACGGTGACAACGGCGGCGGCTTGTTCGGCGGCCTCGGCCACCACGACGACTGACGCCACCGAGCAGACAGAGCCCCGGCCCTCCACAGAGGGCCGGGGCTCTGCCGTTTCCGCCCACCACAGACCGGTCGTGTCTTCATATGTCATGAATCGTTGACCTGGGGTGACACACAACCCGATCGAGGGAAACGACACATGATCAGCGAAACCGCCCTGCTCGAATCACCCACCCTGCGCAACAGCGTCCTCGGCCGCACGGACGTACTCGACCGCGTCAAAGCTCTCTCACTGCTGCCGGACGGCATGCACGTGACGACGGCGATGGTGGCGACGTACTTCGGGGTCGGCATTGAGGCCATCAAGTCCCTCGTCAAGGACCACCGCACGGAACTGGAGAGCAATGGGTACCGCCTACTGACCGGCGAGTCACTGAGGTCCTTCAAGGACCTCAGTGGGATGCAGTCGCGTGCACGCTCGATGGCGTTTTTTTCCCGCCGCACCGTCCTCAACGTCGCCATGCTCCTCCGCGACAGCGACGTCGCACGTCAGGTGCGTGTCTACCTCCTGGACACGGAGTACCGGGCTCGCACACAGCCTGTGGAAAACCCGGTCCCAACAGACCTCTCCACTCTCGACGCCCGCATCGACCGCCGCATCACCCAGATCCTCGGCAAGACGGTCGTACCGATGTTCAACGCCCTGATCGCCACCTCCGGGGAGCACCGCCGCGAGCTCATCGAGCTCCGCGAGGACATCGAGAACGTCGAACGCAAACTGTGCTGGCACCACAAGCGCCTCACCGCCGTGGAAGGAGAGACCCCCACCGACGACGTCAGGGCGACGCTCAAGGCCATGACCTGGCAGGCGCTCGAACACCACGTCGCGGAGCTGCTCCGACGCGACGGCTGCGTCGACGTCGTCGTCCGAAAGGCCCACGCCGACCGGGGCATCGACATCACCGGCCGCACCCCGGACGGACGCACCGTGGCCGTCCAGTGCAAGAACCGGGCCGGCCGCTGGACCGTACCCAGCGCCGACCTGCAGAAGTTCGCCGGCGCGGTGCGCGCCATCGACCCCGTGGACATCGCACTCTCCGTCGCCACCTGCGGCTTCAGCCACGAGTCCGAGGCGATCGCCAAGCTCAGCGGAGTCGTCACCGTGAACCGCGACGAGCTGGAGGCCTGGAGCGCCGGGGTGCGCCTCAAGGCGCTGCGTTAGGCGCCGAGGCAAGTGGCCCGAAGCCGCAAGACGAAGTTGCGGCTTCGGGCCTCCACCATGTTAGGGGACCGACCTCCCCCGAGGAGGCCGGTCACCGCAGCTCCGCCGGCGGCGTCCGCTCCCCGTCCACCTTCTCCGTACGGACCAGCTCGCCCCACACCACGTACCGGTACCGGCTCGTGTACACCGGCGTGCAGGTCGTCAGCGTGATGTAGTGCCCCGCCTTGGTCTTCCCGGACTCCTCGGGGACCGCCCCGAGCACCTTCACGTTGTACTTCGAGGTCTCCGGGAGGATGCCGTAGACCTTGTACACGTACCAGGTGTCCTTCGTCTCGAAGACGATCGGGTCACCCTTCTCGATCTTGTGGATGTTGTGGAACTTCGCCCCGTGCCCGTCCCGGTGGGCCGCCAGCGCGAAGTTGCCCTCCTTGCCCGACGTCGGGAGCTCCGATTTCACCGGATCGGTGTAATAGCCGGCCACGCCGTCGTTGAGGATCTTCATCGACGTGCCCTTCTCCACCAGGATGTCGCCCTTGCCCATCGCGGGCACGTGCAGGAAGCCGATGCCCGCCTTGGTGTCCAGCGCCCCCGGCCCGTCCGGACCGACCCTCTGCTGGGCCCAGTTGTCACGGACCTCGTCGGCCTGCTTGCCGGCCTCGCGGTCGGCGAGGACGTTCGTCCACCACAGCGAGTAGACGACGAACAGGCCCAGCACCAGGCCCGCCGTGATGAGGAGTTCGCCGAAGACGCTGACGGCCAGGGCGACGACCCGCCCCGGGCCGCGACGGCGGCGTGCCGCGGACGGCGGACGGCCGGACGCGCCGGTGTGCTCTTCGTGATCCGTGTCGGTGGTCGCTGCCACTGGTCATCCGCCCTTAATTGACGAGCGCATCCGGCTTGCCCTTGCTGCGCGGCCGTTCCTCGACCATCTTGCCCCAGACGATCATCCGGTACTTGCTCGTGAACTCCGGGGTGCACGTGGTCAGCGTGATGTAGCGCCCGGGCCCCGTGAACCCCGACTGCCTGGGCACCGGATCGAGGACACTGGTGTTGCTCGGCGACGTCACCGGCAGGATCGACGACATCTTGTAGACGAAGTACCGGTCCTGCGTCTCCACGACGATCGGATCGCCCGGCTCCAGCTTGTTGATGTATCGGAACGGCTCGCCGTGCGTGTTGCGGTGACCCGCCAACCCGAAGTTGCCGCTCTTCGCCTCCGGCATCGCCGTCTTGAGCGGGTCCTCGGCATAGTGCCCCACCATGCCCCGGTCCAGCACCTTCTTGCTGCTGACGCCCTCGGCGATCGGCACCACCACGTCCAGCTTCGGGATGTGCAGGATCGCGAAGCCCTGCCCCGGCTCGAAGGCCCCCGGATTCCGCTTGCCGCTCGCCCAGTCGTCCTGGAGGCTGCTCGCCGCCCTGTCGGCCTGCGCGTGCGCCCGCACGTTCGTCCACCACAACTGGTAGGTGACGAACAGCAGCATCAGCACACCGGTCGTGATGAAGAGTTCGCCCATCACCCGGCTCGCGATCACCGCGGCGCCCGGCTTGCGCGCCCGGGCCCGGCGACGGGCCTCCACACGCGACAGCGGCGCCTTCGACGCCTCGGCGGACTCCTGGGCCCCCGACGGCCGCCGAGCGCCCCCACGCCGCCCGTGGCGCCGCTTGGCGGCCTTCCTGCGGGCCGCACGGCCACCACCCGGCGGCGGCCCGTCCGTCACGACGGGGAAAACGCCCCCCGTACGCCCCGGAAGCGGATCCGGAACCCGCAACGCCACGGTCTCGTCGTCGAGGACGGGCGCATACGGCTCCTCGTACGCCCCCTCGCCCGAGGAGCGACCCTCGTACCGACCGTCCCCGAACGCACCGTCCCCGAACGCACCTGAACTCCCGTACGACTGCCCGTACGAGGCGCCCTGGTCACCGGCCGCGCCGGACTCGCGTTCGGGGCGCAGCGCGGTCACGCCGTGGCCCTGCCCACCACCGGGGCGAGCCCCGCCGACCTCGCCACCGCGCCCTGGTCACCGCACTCCACCAGCCAGTTGGCCAGCATCCGGTGCCCGTGCTCGGTCAGCACCGACTCCGGATGGAACTGCACGCCCTCGACGGGCAGTTCCCGATGCCGCAGCCCCATCACGATCCCGTCGCGCGTACGAGCCGTCACCTCCAGCTCGGCCGGCACGGTCCCCGGCTCGGCGGCCAGCGAGTGGTACCGCGTCGCCGTGAACGGCGACGGCAGACCCGCGAACACGCCCTTGCCCCCGTGCTCCACCGCCGACGTCTTCCCGTGCAGCAGCTCGGGCGCCCGGCCCACCACGCCGCCGTACGCCACCTGCATCGACTGCATGCCGAGACAGACGCCGAAGACCGGCACCCCGGTCGCCGCGCAGTGCCGCACCATCTCGACGCACACACCCGCCTGCTCCGGCGCACCCGGCCCCGGCGACAGCAGCACCCCGTCGAAACCGTCCTGGGCGTGCGCCGTGGACACCTCGTCGTTGCGCACCACCTCGCACTCGGCACCCAGTTGGTACAGGTACTGGACCAGGTTGAAGACGAAGCTGTCGTAGTTGTCGACGACGAGGATGCGCGCACTCACTGGTTGTCCACCGTCACATCGTTGAAGGGAAGCAGCGGCTCGGCCCACGGGAAGACGTACTGGAACAGGACGTAGACCACGGCCACCACGAGCACGAGCGAGATCAGCGCCCTCACCCACGCGTTCCCCGGCAGATGCCGCCAGATCCAGCCGTACATGCCGTCCCTTCCGTCGCACCACGGCACCAGACTCACGCCGTACGTCACCAGACTAGCGGCGCGGGACCCCTGGCAACGGCGTCACTCCACAGGCCGGGCGTAGTGCAGGTCCACGGTGCCCGAGTAACCCGGCATCGTCACCGTCCCCTGGTCCTCGACCTTCCAGCCGAGCCCGTACACGTTGACGTACACCATGTAGTTCTGGATCGCCGGCGACTCGGCCAGCGCCTTCTTCAGCCGCTCCGGATCCCCGACCGCCTGGATCTTGTACGGCGGCGAGTAGACGCGCCCCTGGAGGATCAGCGTGTTGCCCACGCACCGCACCGCGCTGGTGGAGATCAGCCGCTGGTCCATCACCTTGACGCCCGCGGCGCCGCCCTGCCACAGCGCGTTCACCACCGCCTGCAGGTCCTGCTGGTGGATCACCAGGTAGTCGGGCTGCGGCTCGGGATACCCGGGAAGCCTGGCGGTGGCGTCCGGCGGCGCGTCGTCGAGCGTGACCGATACCGCCTCGCCCTTCAGCTCCTGCGTGCCCGACCTCTTCTCCAGCGCCGCGAGCTCGTCGTCCTCCGCCTTCGTCCTTCCGTCGTCGCGCTCGGCGAGGGCTTCGATGTCGTCCCGCAGGGCCGCGTTGGACTCGTCCAGCTCGCCGTTCTTGCGGCTGCGTTCCTGGATGAGATCGGACAACTTCAGCAAAGAGGCATCCGTGCGGATATTGGTGCCCTTGGCGGTATTGAAGCTGGTGAAGAAAATGAGCCCCGCGAGAGCGAAGACCGCTGCCGTGAGCACACGCACGGGCCGGAATCGGCGCCCGCGGGCAGGACTGGATCCGGTCCCGGGGGAGTCGGCGGGATTGCTCAACGTACCCTTATCTCCTTCAGCGCCACGGAAGCACTACGCTAACGGACGCCCGGGGGAGCGCTCAGAGCCCCCTTGCACGCCGCCCCGAGCCCGAACCGTTCCCTGCGCGGCCACGCAGCGCATCGACAGGAGAGACCCTCGTGCCGAAGTCACGTATCCGCAAGAAGGCCGACTACACGCCGCCGCCCGCGAAGCAGGCGGCCGCCATCAAGCTGACCAACCGCAGCTGGGTCGCACCCGTCATGCTGGCCATGTTCGTCATCGGTCTCGCCTGGATCGTCGTCTTCTACGTCACCGACGGTTCTCTGCCCCTCGACTCTCTGGGCAACTGGAACATCGTGGTGGGCTTCGGTTTCATTGCCGCCGGATTCGGTGTCTCCACGCAGTGGAAGTAGTTTCCCCAGGACTATCCACCGAGTTATCCACAGGGCTTGTCCACACTGTGGGGACAAAGAAACGACCATCTGTGGATAACTCGCCGGGATTGACGTCGGTATGACAGAAGTACCGGCGAGCGAATACTTGTTTGCCCCCTGCCTGACCTGCAGAAACACGGTTCAGTGACAGGGGGCACACCTGTTCCCGCACGCTGTGCACAGGGGCTGCCACCAGCTGTGGACAACGCTCAGGTGAGCTGGGCCGTTCTCAACAGGGTCACGCCGACGACGGCCACGAGGACCAGTGCACAGGTGCCGTACTGCACGAGCGTCCGCCGCTCGCGCGGGGCGTGGAGCATGGCGTAGCCGATGACGCCGCCTGCGACGAGGCCGCCGATGTGGGCCTGCCAGGCGATGTCGGCCCAGGCGAAGGTGAAGATCAGGTTGATCACCAGCAGGGCGATGACCGGGCGCATGTCGGCGTTGAGGCGTCGGACCAGGGCGGCGGTGGCGCCGAAGAGGCCGAAGATCGCGCCGGAGGCTCCGAGCGAGGGCTGGTTCGGCTCGGCGATCAGATAGGAGAGGGCGCTGCCGGCCAGTCCGGAGCAGAAGTAGAGGGCCAGGTAGCGGGCGCGGCCCAGCACCCCTTCCAACGGTCCGCCGAGCCACCAGAGGCTGAGCATGTTGAACAGGATGTGCATGTAGCTGCCGTGCAGGAACATCGCGGTCAGCAGCCGGTACCACTGGCCCTCGGCGACGCCCTCGACGGGGCCGGGGAACGAGATGTAGGCCTGACCGAGCATCTCGAACCGGTTGGTGAAGCGGTCGCCGACGGAGAGCTGGACCAGGAAGAGGGCCAGGTTGATGCCGATCAGCAGCTTGGTGACGAGTCGGGGGTCCGCGGCGATGGTGCCGCCGGCGAGTGTGCGGGGCCGGGAGGCGGCGGGGGCGGGTCCGGTGCCGGTGCCGCCGCGGGCGCAGTCGGGGCAGTGGAAGCCGACGGAGGCGTTGACCATGCAGTCGGGGCAGATGGGGCGTTCGCAGCGGGTGCAGCGGATGCCGGTCTCGCGGTCGGGGTGTCGGTAGCAGCCGGGCAGGTTGTGGGCGGGCGGGGGTGCCTGGCCGTTCGGGCCCTGCGGGCCGTTCGATGACTGGTCCATGGGACCCCTCCCTTGTCCGTCCGTGTCCGAGAGGCGCGCGGCCCCGCCCTTCCTACGGACGAGCGGGGCGTTTGGTTCCCTCCGGACGCGCGCCGGTGAGGGCGGTCGCGGGACCGCGGTGGTCAGCCTTCGCGGGTCTCGACGACGACCGACTCGATGACGACGTCGTTGAGGGGGCGGTCGGTGCGGGGGTTGGTCTCCGTGGCGGCGATGGCGTCGACGACCTTCTGGCCGGCCGGGTCGGTGACCTCGCCGAAGATCGTGTGCTTGCGGTTCAGCCACGTGGTCGGGGAGACGGTGATGAAGAACTGTGAGCCGTTGGTGCCCGGGCCGGCGTTGGCCATGGCCAGGAGGTAGGGCTTGTCGAAGGCGAGGTCGGGGTGGAACTCGTCCTCGAACTTGTAGCCGGGGCCGCCGGTGCCGTTGCCCAGCGGGTCTCCGCCCTGGATCATGAAGCCGCTGATCACCCGGTGGAAGACGGTGCCGTCGTAGAGCTTGTCCGTGGTCTTCTCCCCGGTCTCGGGGTTGGTCCACTCACGCTCGCCCCGGGCGAGCTCGACGAAGTTCCTGACCGTCTTGGGGGCGTGGTTGGGCAGGAGCCGGACTTCGATGTCGCCGTGGCTGGTCTTCAGGGTGGCGTAGAGCTGCTCGGCCACGATGTGCCTTCCGTCGTCTTGTGGTGCTCCCCGATCCTCGCACGGTCCGTGGTGTGCGTCGTCCGGCTGTCGGTTCGGGCCGCGGGCGGGTGGGGGCGCTCGGGGGAATCCGGGTGGGTACTCCTGGGTTGCGAGCGCGGGGCACCGATTCGTGGCATTGTCGACGACAGGCTCTTGTTGCCCTGTATTCATCCGCTCTTGCCGTTGATCGCCTTTTGATCGCATCTTCGGTACCACGCGTCCCAGGGGGCCCGGTGTCATCGCCCGTGACCCGGATGCCCGCCCTCACATGCCTGGCTGTGCGTCGGCAGGCATGATCCGTAAAAGGGTGGAAAGTCGAATTACCGTACGCCACCGAGGAGGAGGAACCCGTGACCCGCATCGACAGCGTGCGCGCCGCGACCGGTTCGGCGAAGGACAGCGTGCTGCACGCCGCGGAAGTGGTGGCGCCCTACGCCGACACGGCCAAGGACAGGGCCGCTCACTACGCACAGGAGGCGCGCGTACGGCTGGCGCCCAAGGTGTCGCAGGCCGCGTGCCAGGCGCGGCTCCAGTACGGTGCGCATGTCGCACCTCGTCTGGAGCAGGCCCGTACGCATGTGCCGCCGAAGATGGACCAGGCCGCTCACGAGGCCGCGGTCCGTACGCGTATGGCCGCTCGGCAGGCGGCCGAGTACTCCCGGCCGGTGATCGAGCAGGCGGTGGCCGCGGCCGGGCCCGTCAGGGACGAGGCTGCCGCGCGTGGTGCCGCCGCGCTGGCCGCGCTGCGGGGTCAGGTCTCGGCCAAGGACATTCGGAAGCTGGCTCGCAGGCATGAGCGTCGAGCGAGGGCCGGTCGTGTCGCCAAGGTCCTGCTGGTGGCGGGTGCCGTCGCGGGTGGTGCCTTCGCGGCCTGGAAGTGGTGGGACAAGCAGGCCAACCCGGATTGGCTGGTGGAGCCGCCCGAGGCGACGGAGGTTCCGGAGAGTGGGCGGCTGACGTCGGTGGACGGTACCGGCGGGGCGTCCCTGGACCCCGAGGTGCAGGCCAAGCAGGCCGAGGACGAGGCCGCCGACGGCGGTGACGAGTCGCGCTGACCGTTTCCGGGGCGAGCGGGTAGGCCACCTCTGTGCAGCGCCGCGGGGCGGGAGACTTCCGGGTCTTCCGCCCCGCGGCGTTGTTTCACGTGGAACATCGGGCGACTCGTCGGTCTCCCTGGTGCCCTGCCGTTCTCCTCAGCGGCCGTAGCGGCGTTCGCGCAGGGAGTAGGAGCGCAGGGCGCGCAGGAAGTCGATCTCGCGGAAGTCGGGCCAGAAGCACTCGCAGAAGTACACCTCGGCGTAGGCGGACTGCCAGAGCAGGAATCCGGACAGCCGCTGCTCTCCGGAGGTGCGGATGATGAGGTCGGATTCGGAGCGCGTCTTGGAGTAGAGGTGCTTGGAGATGTGCTCCATGGTGAAGGTCTCGATGAACTCGTCGATGTCGCCGCCCTGGGAGGCGTGCTCCGTGAGGGCGGACCGCACGGCGTCGACGATCTCCCGGCGGCCTCCGTAGCCGACGGCGACGTCGACCTTTGTTCCGCCTTGGCGGCCCTGGGTGGCGGCGGTGGCGGTCTTCAGGCGGTTCGCGGACTCGGCGGGGAGCAGGTCGAGGGCGCCGACGACCTCGACGGGCCAGGGGTTGCCGGGGGCGGCCAGGCGCTCCACGACCTCGGCGATGATGTCGATCAGCGGGTTGAGCTGGTCCTCGGGTCGGTGCAGGTTGTCGTCGGACAGCATGAAGAGGGTGACGTGCTCGATCTGGGCGGAGTCGCACCAGCGCAGGAAGTCCAGCACCTTCGCGCCGCCGGCCCGGTAGCCCTCTCGGGGGTCCTCGATGCCTGATTCCTTGGCCCATCGGCGGTTGCCGTCCAGCATGATGCCGATGTGCTGGGGGCGTGGGCGTCCCTCCAGCTCCCTGAGCAGCCGCTTCATGTACAGCGCGTCGAGAGCGGCTCGTACCTTGGCCCGCATGCTCTACCCCTTTCACCTCGTCGGCAGCGACCGGACGGCTCCGGCGGCGGTGCGCCGCTTGGCACCGCCCCGCAGGGGTGTGGCGCTGGTGCCCTCTGGGGTGACGATATCAAGAGCAGACAGCGCTCTTCCGGGGCTGAGCGGTGGCCCCGCACACACTCGTTCCCACTGGATCACAAGGGGCGGTGGTCCCTGTCGTCCCGTCAACTCCCTGCTCTCCGACGGACGTTGGTGATCACTTGTGGGCAGCGGTCAGGGGGTGGGTGGGGGCGCCGACGGGGCGGTCGCGAGCACGGGGAGGGGGGCCTCGGGCCGTGCTGTGCGCCGGTCGGCGGTCCACTGTGCACGGTGGGTGACGGCGTCGATGCGAAGAGCCCGTTCGGCCTGGTGTTCACGCAGGTCGGACGGGCTCTCGGGTTGTGGAGCCTAGGGGAGTCGAACCCCTGACATCTGCCATGCAAAGACAGCGCTCTACCAACTGAGCTAAGGCCCCGGAGGAGACGTCCGGCCGGAGGATCCGCGTACCGGCGGGCGCCGCAGACAAGAGTACCGGGTCGCCCCCCGTATCTCACAAATGATTGGGGCTCCCGGGGAACAACCACGCTCCGTAAGATGCTCGGCGTGGTTCGCTGGAGCGAACTGCGGTTCTTGGGGAAGCGATGGGGAGACGCAATGGACGCCGCACAGCAGGAAGCCACCGCGAGAGCGCGGGAACTGCAGCGGAACTGGTACGGGGAGCCGCTGGGGGTGCTCTTCCGCAGACTTATCGACGACCTCGGTCTCAACCAGGCTCGTCTGGCGGGGGTGCTGGGGCTGTCCGCTCCGATGCTGTCGCAGCTGATGAGCGGGCAGCGGGCGAAGATCGGGAATCCCGCGGTGGTGCAGCGGGTGCAACTGCTGCAGGACCTGGCGGGGCAGGTCGCGGACGGCAGTGTGAGCGCGGCCGAGGCCACCGAGCGCATGGATGAGATCAAGAAGTCACAGGGGGGCTCGGTGCTCAGCAACACCACGCAGACGACGAACAGTTCGGGGGCGCCCACGGTCAAGCGGGTGGTTCGTGAGATCCAGTCGCTGCTGCGTTCGGTGGCGGCCGCCGGCGACATAATCGACGCCGCGGACGCCCTCTCCCCGTCCCACCCGGAGCTGGCGGAGTTCCTGCGGGTGTACGGCGCGGGCCGCACCTCCGACGCGGTCGCGCACTACCAGTCGCACCAGAACTGATCCCCGGGCCGGCCGACGAAGGGCTCGGCGGCCGGTCTTGCGGGGAGCGGCGCGAGGGGGAGGAGCGGCACACAGCCATGGGTGAGGTCTTCGCCGGCCGGTACGAACTGGTCGATCCGATCGGCCGTGGAGGGGCGGGTGCCGTCTGGCGCGCCTGGGACCACCGCCGTCGGCGCTATGTGGCCGCCAAGGTGCTGCAGCAGAGGGACGCCCACTCGCTGCTGCGTTTCGTGCGTGAGCAGGCGCTGCGGATCGACCATCCCCATGTGCTCGCCCCGGCCAGCTGGGCCGCCGACGACGACCAGGTCCTGTTCACCATGGATCTGGTCGCGGGCGGTTCGCTCGCCCACCTGGTCGGGGACTACGGCCCGCTGCCACCGGGTTTCGTCTGCACCCTCCTGGACCAGCTCCTGTCGGGCCTGGCGGCGGTGCACGCGGAGGACGTCGTGCACCGCGACGTCAAGCCCGCCAACGTGCTGCTCGAAGCCACCGGCACGGGGCGGCCCCGGCTCCGGCTGTCCGACTTCGGCATCGCGATGCGGCTGGGCGATCCCCGGCTGACGGAGACCAACCTGGTGGTGGGGACGCCCGGTTACCTCGCGCCGGAGCAGATGATGGGCGCGGAACCGGACTTCACCGCGGATCTGTTCGCCGTGGGGCTGGTCGCCCTGTATCTGCTGGAGGGCGCCAGGCCGGACGCCAAGGCCCTCGTGCGGCACTTCGCGGAGCACGGCACCCCGCCCGCTCCACAGGGCATCCCCGAGCCGTTGTGGCAGGTCGTGGCCACGTTGGTGCAGCCTGACCCGGAGGCGAGGTTCCGTACGGCCACGGGGGCGCGCAAGGCGCTGGCCGCGGCCGCGGAGCTGCTGCCGGAACCGGGTCCCGACGACGAGCTGATCGAGGTCTTCGACCAGATCGGCCCGCTGCCACCGGGGTTCGGCCCCGGCGGGCCGATCGGTCCGGCCACGGGCGTGGACGGCGTACCGACGGATCCACGGCGGCCCTTTGCCCCGGTGCGGGCCCCGGCCAGTACGCCGACGCCGCCCCCCGCCCCGCCACCACCGCCCCGCGAACCCGAACCGGTCCCCGAGTCCGGCCGTCCGTCCGTCGTGCAGGACACCGGGAGCTTCCCTCTGCCGCCCCCGCGGGCCACCGCGCCGCCGGCCTCCGCTCCCTCCCCGGCACCGGGCACTCCGGAGCCGCACGCGCACGCACCGGCCCACTCCTCGGCACAACCGCAGTCCCCGGATTTCCCGGGCCCGCCGCACCAGCCCCCGTACCCGCCCCCGCCCCCCTCTCAGAGCCCGGCACGGCAGTCGTGGCAGCGCGCCGGCGTGTCCACCGCCGCGTACACCGCCCAGGCCGTGCGGACTCCCCCGCCCGCTCCGGCCTACGCCCGGCATCGGGCGGCGCGGCTTCGCCGTCCCGGCCCCCCGGCCCGGGTGGCGGTTCCGCTGCTGCTGCTCGCGCTGGCCTGTTACGCCGTGGGGTTCTGGGCGCTGGCCCGTATCTGAGGCGCGTGTCGCCGGGGCCCGTCAGACGGCTCGGCGCCGCGCCACCGCCGTCCACACGCCGAGCCCCGCCAGCAGGACGCTGCCGGCGCCGATGCCGCCCACCGCGAGCACCGTCATGGCGGCGCCGTCGTCCCGGGCCGCTCCGTCCGCCGGCGCCGCCTGCCGGTCATGGGCCGCGGTCTCGAAGACACCGTCGGGCACGGACTTCCCCGCGTATCCCGGCCCGGCCTGTGCCGTCCCCTCGAGTCGCAGGCGCAGGACGAGCGGGAACGGGCCCTCGCCGAAATCGTCGGCCACCTGGGCCGCGAGGTGCACCACGAGGTAGTGGTCACCGGCGAACCGCATACCGGTGACCCGGTCGTCGGTGGCGTACCGGTTGGCGTACGCCACGGGTGGCGCGGGAGGCAGAGCGGCCGTGGCCTGACGGCCGGTGTACCCCTTGACGGCGTCGACGACCTCGCCGCGCACGGGGTTGTGCAGGGCCAGGCGCAGCGCGCCGGTGGCGTATCCGGAACCACTGCCGGTGCTGCCGAGTTCGGCGGTCGCGTGCAGTTGCCGGCCCCAGTCGACGGGCACCTTGTAGAAGAGGGTCTGCCCGGGCCGGATGTCGTCGCGCCAGGCTCCCTGGCCGATGCGGGTGGCCCGGGCGAAGCCGCTGCCGCCCCGGCGGCGTTCGGGCTCGCCCGTGAGGGGGGCGGGTGAGGCGGAGTCCCATGTCCCGGGTGCCCGCGTCGCGCCGGTGTGTGCCGGGTGCGGTTCGGCGACGGTGGTGAGTTCCAGGTCCCAGGGATCCGGTGGGGAGTCCTGTGGCCGGGCCCGCTCGACGGTGACGTAGTAGGTGCCGGTGCCCTGGCATCGCGTCCCGCGGGGGGAGACGGCGCGTACGGCCCAGGCCGTGACCGGGCGGGGGCTGCGGGCGGCGCCGAAACTCGCGCTGTCCGACGAGCAGGTGCCGCCGTCGGCGTCCTGGACGGACAGCCGGATGCCGTCGACGGCGGTGAGCTCGTCGCCCTCGCCGGGGACGGCGGTGGCGGAGACGTACGTGTCCGAGGCCGTGTCGAGTTCGAGGCGGTAGTGGAGCGTGCCGGTCCTCGGCAGGGAGCTGCGGTACGTCGTACCGGGTTCGAGGGCCGGGGCGTCCGCGGTGCCGCTCGCGCCGTCGACCCGCCAGGCGTCCTCGGCGAAGGCGTAGCCGCCCGGCGCACCGGCCGCCAGGGCCGTCCCGCCCGGCAGGGCGGCGGTGGTGGCCAGCGCCGCGGTCACGGCGGCCAGGCGCACCGGCACCGGTGGGCGGCCACGTCCTGTCCCGGTTCGCCACCGAGCCGTACACCACCGCACCATCAGCCGCCACCCCTCGCGCTCACCGTCGCACGGACCGTGACCCATCCTGCCGCGTGCCCGATGGTCCGCGCGCCCCGTCCGGGCAACACAAAACCCCGACCGCGATGACGGCCGGGGTCTGCTCAGGACCGGATGTCGGTCGTACTCACGAACCCGTGGGCACGGAGTCAGTCGCCTCCGTCCACAGATCCTGCTCGGCGCGATCCGCCTGGATCTGGCGGTACACGAGGAGCCCGCCGATGGCGGCCAGTGCGACCAGGAGAAGCTTCTTCACCGCGCGACCTCGTCTTTCCTTGACGTAGGGGACCTCTGGCGCCCGACTATACACACCGGCCGATACCGATCGGTGACCTGAGTCGGCCCTCAACTGCCCGTCGGCGGAACCGAGTAGATACGGACCGAACCGTTCCGATCGGAGAGTGACCACTCCTCCACGCGCGGTGACTTTCGCCCGGACTTCTCCCGCCTCCACACTTTTTCGCCCCTCTTGCGGCCATATGGGTGGTGTTCATCTGAACAACGCCGCGTCGCGGGCGTCGGTCCACCACTTCGCGGCCCACATACACATCATGAGGAAAGTACGCAAATCGCCCGACCCGAAAGTGAGGGGCCATGGCCCGGAACAAGGTCATGAAGCTGTGGACCACCATCGTCACCGCCTTCCTCGCGCTGTTCACGGCGCTCGGTTTCGTCACGACGACCGCCTCGGCGGCCGTACCGCACACCGAGTCGCACAGCAACACCGAGACCGCGCCCGAGCGGGCGGAACCGGTGGCGGCGGCCCCCTGGTCGTGGTCCCGGGCCGGGGCCCTGCCCCCCACGATGAAACAGCGCATCCACGCCGAGGCCCACGGCAAGGCCCCCAGTTGCCGGCACCGTCCGCTCGCGGACGCCGCGTCGGCCCCCACGACCCTGCCGGCCACCGGCGCCCCGTGCGACACCGCCGACTCCACGGCGCAGCAGCGTACCGTTCCGCTCCAGCGCTGAGCGGCCCGGCGCGCCGCGCCCCCGCCATCCGACCCTGACGTCACGGCGTATTGCGTACGCACCGCACGCGAGAAACGGCCCGGCCGCTCGACAGAGCAGCCGGGCCGTCGCCGTGCGCGCCGTCTCCCCCGAGCCGCCGGCCGAGCCCCCGGCGGGCAGGCGTTCACCGCCCTGCTGTGCCCACCTGCCCGCCGGGCACAGCGCCCGGAGACCCGCTCCGGCCGATGGCCGCCCTCACACGCAGAAGACCCCCGGTCCTGGTGGACCGGAGGTCTTCTCGCTGGTGGGGCTAACAGGATTTGAACCTGTGGCCTCATCCTTATCAGGGATGCGCTCTAACCAACTGAGCTATAGCCCCGCCGCGCTCTGCGGTGTATGTTCCGCGCGCTGACTCCTGAAGATTAGCGCACGAGGCGGGCAGTCCCAAAATCGGTTGGCCCGGGACCGCCCGCGCCGGTCACTCGTCCTCGGCGAGCGTCAGCTCGACACCGCCGACGAAGCCGGCGGACAGGTTGTAGATGAACGCGCCGAGCGTGGCGAGAGCCGTCGCGAGGACGACGTCGATCACCGCGATGATCGTCGTGAACATCAGGACGTTGGGCAGCGACAGGAACGACTGCAGGTCGAAACCGTTGGACTCGTTCGATCCGGTGGCCTCGGAGATCGTGCCACCGACCGTCGAGAAGACGCCCATGGCGTCCATGACCATCCACAGCACGGCGGAGGCCACGATCGTGCAGATGCCGAGCGCGATGGAGAGCAGGAAGCTGACCTTCATCACCGACCACGGGTCGGCCTTGGCCACGCGCAGCCGTGCCTTGCGGACGCGGGGCGTGGTGCGCGCGCCGGTGCGCGGAAGGCGCGCGGCGGCCGCGGAAGGGCTGCCGCCCTGGGTCTGGTAGGCCTGCGGCGGGTGGTACGGCCCGCCGGTCTGCTGGGGCTGCCGCTCCCCGGGCAGCGGCGAGGCCGCCTGCCGGGCCTGCGGGCCTCGGGTGTCCGTCACAGTTCCCCCCTGGGATCCATGAGAGTCAGACGCGTGCGAGCCGGTCGCGCCGTCGTCGATCTTGCGCAGCTGAGTCGTGTGCGAATCCGTCGCACGCGCGGCGGAGCCACGGCCGCCGTCCGTCTCCGTACCCGTGGGGGTACCGGCCGATCCGGCGCCCGTGGCTCCGCTCACGATGACTCTCTCCTCGTGCTACTCGGCCGAGGGCGCCTCACCCTCGTCCGTGCCGGTGGTCGCGGCACCCTCGGCGGTCTCGTCGACGGCGACATCGCCGTCGACCTCCTCCGCCTCGCGTCCCGCCTCGGCGTTGCGCGCGATGCCCACGACGGCATCGCGCTTGCCCAGATTGATCAGTTGGACGCCCATGGTGTCACGGCCCGTCTCCCTGACTCCGCTGACTCGCGTACGAATCACACCGCCCGAGAGTGTGATGGCGAGGATCTCGTCGTTCTCCTCGACCACCAGCGCGCCCACGAGCGTTCCGCGGTCCTCGACGATCTTGGCAGCCTTGATGCCGAGGCCGCCACGGCCCTGGACGCGGTACTCGTCGACGGAGGTCCGCTTCGCGTAACCGCCGTCGGTGGCAGTGAACACGAACGTACCGGCTCGAACAACATTCATCGAGAGCAGCTCGTCCCCCTCGCGGAAACTCATGCCCTTGACGCCCGAGGTGGCACGGCCCATGGGCCGCAGCGTGTCGTCCGAAGCGGTGAACCTGATCGACTGCGCCTTCTTGCTGATCAGCAGCAGATCGTCGTCGGCCGAGACGAGTTCGGCACCGATCAGTTCGTCGTCGCTGCCGTCCTCCTGCTCGCGCAGGTTGATGGCGATCACACCGCCCGAGCGCGGGGAGTCGTAGTCCTTCAGCGGCGTCTTCTTCACCAGGCCCGCCTTGGTGGCCAGGACCAGGTAGGGCGCCGCCTCGTAGTCGCGGATCGCGAGGATCTCGGCGATGGACTCGTCCGGCTGGAAGGCCAGCAGGTTCGCCACGTGCTGGCCGCGCGCGTCCCGGCCGGCGTCGGGCAGCTCGTACGCCTTCGCGCGGTAGACGCGGCCCTTGTTGGTGAAGAACAGCAGCCAGTGGTGCGTGGTGGACACGAAGAAGTGGTTGACGATGTCGTCTTCCTTGAGCTTCGCGCCGCGTACGCCCTTGCCGCCGCGCTTCTGCGCCCGGTAGTCGTCGGTCTTGGTGCGCTTGATGTAGCCACCGCGCGTGACCGTGACGACGATGTCCTCTTCGGCGATCAGGTCCTCGATGGACATGTCGCCCTCGTACGGGATCAGCTTGGTCTTGCGGTCCTCGCCGTACTTCTCGACGAGCGCGGCCAGCTCCGTGCTGACGATCCCCCGCTGGCGGACCGGCGAGGCCAGGATCTCGTTGTACTCGTTGATCTTCGCCTGGAGTTCGTCGTGCTCCTGGACGATCTTCTGCCGCTCCAGGGCCGCCAGTCGCCGCAGCTGCATCTCGAGGATGGCGTTGGCCTGGATCTCGTCGATCTCCAGGAGGCCCATCAGGCCGCCGCGCGCGATCTCGACGGTGTCGCTGCGCCGGATCAGGGCGATGACCTCGTCGATGGCGTCCAGGGCCTTGAGCAGGCCGCGCAGGATGTGGGCGCGCTCCTCGGCCTTGCGCAGCCGGAACTTGGTGCGCCGGACGATGACCTCGATCTGGTGGTTCACCCAGTGCCGGATGAACGCGTCCAGGGAGAGGGTGCGCGGCACGCCGTCGACCAGCGCCAGCATGTTGGCGCCGAAGTTGGTCTGCAGGTCGGTGTGCTTGTACAGGTTGTTCAGGACGACCTTGGCGACCGCGTCCCGCTTGAGCACGATGACCAGGCGCTGGCCGGTGCGCGAGCTCGTCTCGTCGCGGACGTCCGCGATGCCGCCGATCTTGCCGTCCTTCACCAGGTCGGCGATCTTCTGCGCGAGGTTGTCCGGGTTGGTCTGGTACGGCAGCTCCGTGACCACCAGGCACTGGCGGTTCTGGATCTCCTCGACCTCGACGACCGCGCGCATGGTGATCGAGCCGCGCCCGGTGCGGTAGGCCTCCTCGATGCCCTTGCGGCCCACCACCAGGGCGCCGGTCGGGAAGTCGGGGCCCTTGATGCGCTCGATCAGCGCGTCCAGCAGCTCCTCGTGCGAGGCCTCGTAGTTCTCCAGGTACCACTGGGCACCGGCCGCGACCTCGCGCAGGTTGTGCGGCGGGATGTTGGTGGCCATGCCGACCGCGATACCGGCCGAGCCGTTGATCAGCAGGTTCGGGAAGCGCGCGGGCAGGACGGTCGGCTCCTGGGAGCGGCCGTCGTAGTTGTCCGTGAAGTCGACGGTCTCCTCGTCGATGTCGCGGACCATCTCCATCGACAGCGGCGCCATCTTGCACTCGGTGTACCGCATGGCCGCCGCCGGGTCGTTGCCCGGCGAGCCGAAGTTGCCGTTGGAGTCGACGAGCGGCATCCGCATCGACCAGGGCTGGGCGAGGCGGACCAGCGCGTCGTAGATGGAGCTGTCGCCGTGGGGGTGGTAGTTGCCCATGACGTCGCCGACGACGCGGGCGCACTTGTAGAAGCCGCGCTCGGGCCGGTAGCCGCCGTCGTACATGGCGTACAGCACCCGGCGGTGGACGGGCTTGAGGCCGTCACGGACGTCGGGCAGCGCACGCGAGACGATGACGGACATCGCGTAGTCGAGGTACGAGCGCTGCATCTCCGTCTCGAGCCCGACGGGCTCGACGCGCATCGCCAGGGCGTCGCCCTCGGGCGTCGTCACGGGGGTGTTCTCGTCGGTCATTGCTGGTGAAGGTCCTTCCTGGTGCGGTCAGCTGAGACCGACTCAGATGTCGAGGAAGCGGACGTCCTTGGCGTTGCGCTGGATGAACGCGCGCCGGGCCTCGACGTCCTCGCCCATCAGCACCGAGAACAGGTCGTCGGCCTGCGCGGCGTCGTCGAGCGTGACCTGGCCGAGCACGCGGTGCTCCTGGTCCATGGTCGTGATGCGCAGCTCCTCGGCGTTCATCTCGCCGAGACCCTTGAAGCGCTGCACGGAGTCCTCGCGGATGCGCTTGCCCGCGTTGCGGCCCATCTCGATCAGCGCGTCGCGCTCGCGGTCCGAGTACGCGTACTCGAAGTCGTCCCGGCCCCACTTGATCTTGTAGAGCGGCGGACGGGACAGGTACACGTGCCCGGCCTCGACCAGCGGCCGCATGAAGCGGAACAGGAAGGTCAGCAGCAGGGTGTTGATGTGCTGGCCGTCGACGTCGGCGTCCGCCATCAGGATGATCTTGTGATAGCGGAGCTTCTCGATGTCGAAGTCCTCGTGCACGCCCGTGCCGAACGCGGAGATCATCGCCTGGATCTCCTGGTTCTGCAGGATCCGGTCGATGCGCGCCTTCTCCACGTTGAGGATCTTGCCGCGGATCGGGAGGATCGCCTGGTACTGCGGGTTGCGGCCGGACTTGGCCGAACCGCCGGCGGAGTCACCCTCGACGATGAAGATCTCGCACTTGGTCGGGTCGTTCGACTGGCAGTCCGACAGCTTGCCCGGCAGGGACGCCGACTCCAGCAGGCCCTTGCGACGGGTCAGGTCACGCGCCTTGCGGGCCGCCACGCGCGCGGTGGCCGCCGCGATGCCCTTGCGGACGATGTCCGCGGCCTCGTTCGGATTGCGGTCCAGCCAGTCGGTCAGGTGCTCGTAGACGACCTTCTGGACGAAGGTCTTCACCTCGGTGTTGCCCAGCTTCGTCTTGGTCTGGCCCTCGAACTGGGGCTCGCTCAGCTTCACCGAGATGATCGCGGTCAGACCCTCGCGGATGTCGTCGCCCGTGAGGTTGTCGTCCTTCTCCCGCAGCAGCTTCTTGTCGCGCGCGTACTTGTTGATCAGCGAGGTGAGCGCCGCGCGGAAGCCCTCCTCGTGCGTACCGCCCTCGTGCGTGTGGATGATGTTGGCGAAGGAGTACACGCCCTCGGTGTAACCGCTGTTCCACTGCATCGCGACCTCGAGGGACAGGCTCTTGTCCTTGTCCTCGGCCTCGAGGTCGATCACCGTGGGGTGCACCAGTTCTCCCTTGCGGGAGTTGAGGTACTTCACGAAGTCGACGATGCCGCCCTCGTAGTGGTACGAGACGCTCTTGACCTCGTGCTTCTCGTCCTCGCCCGCCTCGTCCGCGCCGGCGGTGGCCTTCGCCGACTCGCGCTCGTCGGTGAGGTTGATCTTCAGGCCCTTGTTGAGGAAGGCCATCTCCTGGAAACGCCGGGAGAGCGTCTCGAAGGAGTAGTCGGTGGTCTCGAAGATGTCGCCGTCGGCCCAGAAGGTGACCGACGTACCGGTCTCCTCGGTGGCCTCGTGCCGGGCGAGCGGCGCCGTGGGGACGCCCAGCTTGTACTCCTGCGTCCAGCGGTAGCCGTCGGTCCTGACCTCGACGGCGACCCTCGTGGAAAGGGCGTTGACGACGGAGACGCCCACACCGTGCAGACCGCCGGAGACCGCGTAGCCGCCGCCGCCGAACTTGCCGCCCGCGTGCAGCACGGTCAGCACGACCTCGACGGCGGGCTTGCCCTCGGAGGGGACGATGCCCACCGGGATGCCACGGCCGTTGTCGACGACCCGGACCCCGCCGTCGGGGAGGATCGTGACGTCGATCGTGTCCGCGTAGCCCGCCAGCGCCTCGTCGACGGAGTTGTCCACGACCTCCTGCACCAGGTGGTGCAGACCGCGCTCACCGGTCGAGCCGATGTACATACCGGGTCGCTTGCGGACCGCGTCCAGACCCTCGAGGACGGTGATGGCACTGGCGTCGTACGAGGCGGGAGCTTCGCCGTCGGCGGTGCTCACCGGATCGTTCACGCCGGTGTCGGTGGACGGGTTGTTCTCGTTGGGGTTGCCGGAATCGGCCACGAAGCGCCCTTTCTGGCACAGCACGAGCCGGGCTCGTCGGCAGGTTGCCGGAGCGGCTGCGGCATGTTGCGTTGGTAAGCCTTGATCAGCGTTGCTCAGCTTGTCCCGGACGGTCCCCACAATCGGGGCGGGATTGTCTTCCATTCTACCGGTAGCACTGACACTGATGGGGGTTTGCCGGTGCCTGAGTTCGCATGTGCCGCCCTGAACGAGCCTCGCCCTACTCCCGATATGCGGAAGGGGGCCTCAGGAGGCTCACGACGGCACTCAGCGCTTCGGGGCGTCAACCCTTGGCTACTTGGGAGTCAGAGCGGAATTCGCAACCGTGTGCGGTGGTACGCCGAAACGGGCCCCGGCGACCCGTAGCGACCACCGAAGCCCGAAGATGTGATGTACCTCACCAACCCGCAACGCGGACGGGCAGATCACCCGTAGGTGTCCCCCGGCCCCTTGCTGCCCGGCGCGCGCAACGGGCCGTAACGCCGTGCGCCGCTCCCCGGACCACCCGGACCGAGCACCTTGATCACCCGCACCGAGCCGTGCCCGAGATCCTCGTTGAGCCGGGCCACCAGCGTCGGAGCCAGCAGCCGCAGATTCGTCGCCCAGGCCGTCGAGTCGCACCGGACGACCAGCACCCGCTCGTCCTCGTCGTACCGCTCCGGCACACAGTGCTTGGCCACGTCCCCGCCCACGATCTGCGGCCAGCGGCCCATCACACCGCCCACCGCCGCCGGCGTCTCCCATCCGCGCTCCGTGATCAGCCGGTTGATCGCCGACCCCAGCGCCATCGGATCACGGCCGTCGGCGCGCGCACCCGAACGCAGCCCGCCCCGCCGCGCCTGCCGCTTCTGCTGCGCCGCGTCCCCCCGCGCGCGCGCCGCCTCCCGCGCGGCCCTCAGCGCCACCCGCGCCAGATCCACCCCGGACGGCTCGGGGCCCCCGCCGCCCTTGTCCTGATCGCCCCCGGAGTTCCCGGGAACCGGCCCGTCCACGCTCATACGCGCTCCACCGTCCCCTCCGCCACGGCGAACCGCGCCCCCGCCAGCACGTGCGGCACGTCGTCGTCCACCGCGGCGGTCACCAGCACCTGCTCACCGGGCGCCACCAGCTCGGCCAGCCGCTCCCGGCGCCGCGCGTCCAGCTCGGCGAAGACGTCGTCGAGCACCAGCACCGGCTCGTTGCCCTCCGCCCGCAACAGCTCGAACGACGCCAGCCGCAACGCCAGCGCGTACGACCACGACTCGCCGTGGGAGGCGTACCCCTTGGCGGGCAGCTGACCGAGCTTCAGCAGCAGTTCGTCCCGGTGGGGGCCGACCAGCGTGACACCCCGCTCGATCTCCTGCTTACGGGCCTCGCCCAGCGCGGCCATCAGCTGCTCGTAGAGATCCTCACGCGTGTGCGCCTCACCGGGCGCCGACGGCTTGTACTCCAGCGCGACCGGACCACCGCCCGGAGCCAGCTGCTCGTACGCCTTGTCGGCCAGCGGCCGCACCGCGGCGATCAGGTCCAGACGCTGCGCCAGCAGTTCGGCGCCCACCCGCGCCAGATGCTGGTCCCAGACGTCCAGCGTGGACAGGTCCATCGTGCGGCCGCCGTGCCGGCGGGCGAGCGCGGCCGACTTCAGCAGGGTGTTGCGCTGCTTGAGAACCCGGTCGTAGTCCGAGCGCACCCCGGCCATGCGCGGGGAACGGGCGGTGATCAGCTCGTCGAGGAAGCGGCGCCGTTCGCCGGGATCCCCCTTGACCAGCGCGAGATCTTCGGGCGCGAACAGCACGGTCCGCACGATGCCCAGTACGTCACGTGGCTTGACCTGCGACGACCTGTTGATCCGGGCGCGGTTGGCCTTGCCGGGGTTCAGCTCCAGCTCGATCAGCTGCTGCCGTTCACCCTGCCGCACCTGCGCCCGGATCACCGCCCGGTCGGCCCCCATGCGCACCAGGGGCGCGTCCGAGGCGACCCGGTGGCTGCCGAGGGTGGCCAGATAGCCGACCGCCTCGACGAGATTCGTCTTCCCCTGCCCGTTCGGGCCGACGAAGGCGGTGACGCCCGGGTCCAGCGGGACCTCGACCCGGGCGTACGAGCGGAAGTCGGCCAGCGACAGATGCGTGACGTGCATGGTCGTTCGCCGACCTCTCCAACTTTCGGGTACTGCCTACTTCTTCTCCACCGCGTGGCCACCGAACTGGTTGCGCAGCGCGGCGATCATCTTCATCTGCGGCGAGTCGTCCTGCCGGGAAGCGAACCGCGCGAACAGCGACGCGGTGATCGCCGGCAGCGGCACCGCGTTGTCGATCGCGGCCTCCACGGTCCAGCGTCCCTCACCGGAGTCCTGTGCGTAACCGCGCAGCCCGTCCAGGTGCTCGTCCTCGTCCAGCGCGTTGACGGCCAGGTCCAGCAGCCAGGAACGGATGACCGTGCCCTCCTGCCAGGACCGGAAGACCTCGCGGACGTTCTCCACGGAGTCGACCTTCTCCAGCAGCTCCCAGCCCTCGGCGTAGGCCTGCATCATCGCGTACTCGATGCCGTTGTGGACCATCTTCGCGAAGTGGCCCGCACCCACCTTGCCGGCGTGCACGGCGCCGAAGTCGCCCTCCGGCTTGAGGGCGTCGAAGATCGGCTGCACCTTGGCGACGTTCTCCGCGTCGCCGCCGTACATCAGCGCGTAGCCGTTCTCCAGGCCCCAGACACCACCGGAGACACCGCAGTCCACGAACCCGATGCCCTTGGCCGCCAGCTCCTCGGCGTGCTTCTCGTCGTCCGTCCAGCGGGAGTTCCCGCCGTCCACGACGACGTCGCCGGGCTCCAGCAGCTCTCCCAGCTTGTCGACGGTGGCCTGGGTGGGCTCACCGGCCGGGACCATCACCCAGACCACGCGGGGGGCGCTGAGCCCGCCCACCAGCTCTTCCAGGCTGTGGACGTCCGCGAGGTCCGGATTGCGGTCGTATCCGACGACGGTGTGGCCCGCGCGGCGGATCCGCTCGCGCATGTTGCCGCCCATCTTGCCGAGGCCGACGAGACCGAGCTCCATCAGTTGCGTTCCTTAGGTCTGCGAGGTGGCGTGGCGGCACGTCCGCACCCGGCGGATGCGTGCCGCGGCACTTTCGTACCCGCGTACGACCCTAAACCCGGACCCTCATGCACAGCTGTGGGCATACGCGCTCATGCGCACGCCCACACCCTGGGCTTCGTCCTCACCCTGTGGACAACCGGACGGCCTCAGCCGCTCAGCCGCACCGGCATGATCAGGTACTTGTAGGCCTCGTCCGCCTCGGCGTCCAGCGCGGGCCTGCCACTGAGCAGCGCCGGCTTCGTGGACGTCGTGAAGGACAGCTGGGCCACCGGCGAATCGATCGCGCTCAGACCGTCCAGCAGGAAGGTCGGGTTGAAGGCGATCGAGATGTCGTCGCCCTCCAGCTGGGCGTCCACCCTTTCCACAGCCTGTGCGTCGTCGCTGGAGCCGGCCTCCAGGATGAGCACGCCCTGCTCGAAGCTGAGCCGCACCGGGGTGTTGCGCTCGGCGACCAGGGCCACACGCTTGACGGCCTCCACGAAGGGGGCGGTCTCGATCACGGCGACGCTGTTGAACTCCGTCGGGAAGAGCGTCTTGTACTTCGGGAGGTCGCCCTCCAGCAGACGGGTTGTCGTCCGGCGGCCCGCGCCCTCGAAACCGATCAGGCCCTCGCCCGCACCCGACCCCGACAGCGCCAGAATCACCTGGTCGCCGCTGGTCAGCGCCTTCGCGGTGTCCAGAAGCGTCTTGGCGGGCACCAGGGCGACCGCGGAGGTCTCCGGGTTCTCCGGCTTCCACAGGAACTCGCGGACCGCGAAGCGGTAGCGGTCGGTGGATGCCAGCGTCACCGTGTCGCCCTCGATCTCGATGCGCACACCGGTGAGGACGGGCAGCGTGTCGTCACGGCCGGCGGCGATGGCGACCTGCTGCACGGCCGCGGAGAAGACCTCGCCGGGGACGGTGCCCGTGGCGTTCGGCATCTGCGGCAGGGCCGGGTACTCCTCCACCGGCAGGGTGTGGAGGGTGAAGCGCGAGGAGCCGCAGACCACCGTCGCCCGTACACCGTCTGTGGAAATCTCCACCGGCCGGTTGGGCAGGGCGCGGGAGATGTCGGCGAGCAGCCGGCCGGAGACGAGGACTGTGCCGCCCTCCTCGACCTCCGCCTCCACCGACACCCGCGCGGAGACCTCGTAGTCGAAGCTGGACAGGCTCAGCTGCCCTTCCTCGGCCTTCAGCAGCAGGCCCGCGAGGACCGGCGCCGGCGGACGGGCCGGGAGGCTGCGAGCCGCCCAGGCCACTGCCTCCGCGAGTACGTCGCGTTCCACCCGGATCTTCACTGTTGCCGCCTCCTGCTGTTGCCGGCGCTGCTCGCCCTGCTTCGCCTTCGTCGTCTGACCCGGTGTCGTCGGCCCCGGTCAGGGGCAGAACACCGGGGTCCAGTCTGACGCACCGCACTGACAGTAGGTGCCCTCCGGGGTCAAGTCGTGCCGAGGGACGGTCGGGCTCGGGAGAGCGAGTTGTGCACAGGGCCCGCTTCGAAACGGATTCCGCTCTCTCTCTAGTCGGGAGTAGTAGTAGGGCCTGTGGATACCGTGGATAACCGCGTTTACGCAGGTCACAGTAGGAATTTTGTCCACGGGGCCTGTGGGCGGAGCCGGTGGAAAACCAGGCGTCTCTGTGGAGAACAGAAAGTTCTGCACACACCGTGCACAGGGAGGGGCGACTTCTCCCCAGCGCCGTCCCCAGGTTTACCCAGCTTTCCCACAGCCCACTCCAGCACGTTGATGTGACGCCTTTCACTCGGTGGAGTGAGGTGTCGCGTCGGGTTGCCGAACAGTGGACGGGGATGTGGAGAAGGTGGTGATCGCTGGGGACAACCAGGCTCAGCCTGTGGGTTGCCGGTGGACAACTTGACGTGCAGGCTGGCGGTCTTTTCGTTGTCCACAGCTTGTGGATAACTTTTGTCCACGGATCCACAGGGTGGTGACCTGCCCTGATCATTCCTCACGGCCCCAGCCTGTGGACAAGATCGGGACAACTTCACGGTCCCCAAGCTGTGGAGGGGAAAAAGTCACCGAATCTGTGGAGAGAGGCCGTAACCCGGCAGGTATTCGAACAGTGGGGGGTGGGGCACGGTCGGCGCCGAGGGCCCCGCGGCGCGATCCGCGCTCCCCGTGCCGCGTCCGGGGCTGCCCGCAGCCGCACTCGAAGCCCCTGCAGTCGCGCTCGAGCCCCCCGCGGCCGCGCTCGGAGCTCTCCGTGCCGCGTCCGGGCATGGGAAAGGCGCCCCTGGAGAGCTCCAGGGGCGCCTGCGGGCGCGTGCCGGCGCGTGCCGGCGGCCGTCAGCCGTTCTCGGCCGTCAGCCGTTCTTGATGCGGTTGGTCAGTTCCGTCACCTGGTTGTAGATGGAGCGCCGCTCGGCCATCAGATTGCGGATCTTGCGGTCGGCGTGCATCACCGTGGTGTGGTCCCGGCCGCCGAACAGCGCGCCGATCTTCGGCAGTGAGAGGTCCGTCAGCTCGCGGCAGAGGTACATGGCGATCTGGCGTGCCGTGACGAGGGCGCGGCCGCGGGAGGTGCCGCACAGGTCCTCGACGGTGAGGCCGAAGTAGTCGGCGGTGGCACTCATGATGGCCGTGGACGTGATCTCGGGGGCCGAGTCCTCGCCGCCGGGGATCAGGTCCTTCAGGACGACCTCGGTCAGGCCCAGGTCGACCGGCTGCCGGTTGAGCGAGGCGAACGCGGTCACCCGGATCAGCGCGCCCTCCAGCTCACGGATGTTGCGCGAGATGCGGGAGGCGATGAACTCCAGGACCTCCGGCGGGGCGTTGAGCTGCTCCTGTACCGCCTTCTTGCGCAGGATCGCGATGCGCGTCTCCAGTTCGGGCGGCTGGACGTCGGTGGTCAGGCCCCATTCGAAACGGTTCCGCAGCCGGTCCTCGAGTGTCACCAGCTGCCTGGGCGGCCGGTCGGAGGACAGGACGATCTGCTTGTTGGCGTTGTGGAGCGTGTTGAAGGTGTGGAAGAACTCCTCCTGCGTCGACTCCTTGTCCGCCAGGAACTGGATGTCGTCGACGAGCAGGATGTCCATCTCGCGGTAGCGCTTGCGGAAGCTGTCGCCCTTGCCGTCGCGGATGGAGTTGATGAACTCGTTGGTGAACTCCTCGGAGCTCACGTACCGCACGCGCGTGCCGGGGTAGAGGCTGCGCGCGTAGTGCCCGATCGCGTGGAGCAGGTGGGTCTTGCCGAGTCCGGACTCCCCATAGATGAAGAGGGGGTTGTAGGCCTTGGCGGGCGCTTCGGCGACGGCTACGGCCGCCGCGTGGGCGAAGCGGTTGGAGGCGCCGATGACGAAGGTGTCGAAGAGGTACTTCGGGTTCAGGCGCGCGGTGGGTTCGCCGGGGCCGGTCGCCGGTGCGGGCTGTGCGGCCAGCGGGCCGGGGGCGCCGGTGGCCGGCCCGGGGCCGACGGGGCCGCCGCGGTGGACGTGGCCGGAGCCGGGCGGCGGCTCGGGGAGTTCGCGCCGGGTACCGCGCTGGTCGTAGTCGCCGCGGGGCTGCTCGTAGTCGGCGCGCTGGGCGTCGTACGGGGGGCGTTCCGGCGGCTGCGGGCGGCGGCGGTCCTGGGGGTAGGAGTCCTGGGGGTACGGCTCCTGGCCGTAGGAGTCCTGGCCGTAGGAGTCCTGCGGATAGCCGTCCTGCTGGGAGGAGGAGTAGGTGTCCTGGGCGGGCGGGCCGTACGAGTCCTGCTGTGGTGAGGCGTACGGGTCGCGTTCCGGGAAGCCGAGGCGCTGCTGCTGCCAGCCGTAGTCGTCCTGCTGGGACGGGCGGGGCCAGGAGCCGGGCTCGGGGCGCTGGTACTCCTGCGGGTAGGCGGGGCGGGCGGTGGGGAGCTGGTCGGGCCGGTGGCGGCCGTATGCCTCGTAGTCGTCGCGGTTGTGGGCTCCCTGGCCGCTCTGGCCCGCTCCGCTGCCTCCCTGGCCGGGGGCCGGGAGCTCGGGCTCCTCGTAGCGCGGCTGGGGGCGGGCGGGCGGTGCCGGCGGGGCGGGGGGTTCGCCCGCGGTGTCGTCGACGGTGATCGCGATGCGGATGGGGCGGCCGCACTCCCGGCTCAGCGTTTCGCTGACGACGGGGGCGAGACGGCCTTCGAGGACGCCCTTCGCGAATTCGTTGGGGACGGCGAGGAGTGCGGTGTCGGCGACCAGTGCCAGGGGCTGGCAGCGGCGGATCCAGCGTTCGTCCTTCGATTCGACCCCTTGCCCGCGGCCTTCTCCGAGGAGCTGCTCCAGTACGCGTGGCCACACTGCGGCAAGATCGGCAGGTACGTCAGCCACAGGGCACGCTCTCTCACGAGTCCCTCGAAGGTGTGCTTCGGGGACGGGTCGGGATGAAACTCGGGTGGGCAGGGATAAGGGAACGAATCGGAGTTCAGCCACGGTAGTCAGCGCGACCGGTAGGGTTCAAGTCGTTGTCCCCAGCCTGTGGACAAGTGTGCCTCGGTCACCTCTGGTTTGACCGAATGGCGCAGTCTCACGTACCGTAACCAGGTCGAGTTGTCGATGGCTGCTGCCGCCTGCCTCCGATGGGCACAGGTCACGTCCAAGGTGATCGAAAAGCGGTGCACTCGGGCGTGACGAGAGCTACTCGTGGGCGCACGGTGACAGCCAGGACGGCACCCCGCCAACCCCGAATCTTTCTGGAGCCCCCGAGTGAGCAAGCGCACCTTCCAGCCGAACAACCGTCGTCGCGCGAAGACCCACGGCTTCCGGCTGCGTATGCGCACCCGTGCCGGCCGCGCGATCCTCGCGTCCCGCCGCAGCAAGGGTCGCGCCCGTCTGTCCGCCTGATCCCGGTCAGGTCATGACATCGTGCTGCCCACCGAGAACCGGCTGAGGCGGCGCGAGGACTTCGCGACCGCGGTACGACGAGGCCGCCGGGCCGGCCGCCCGGCTCTCGTCGTCCACCTTCGAAGCGGTGCCACGGACCCGCACGCGCCTGGGGAGAGCGCTCCCCCGACACGTGCGGGTTTCGTCGTGAGCAAAGCCGTGGGTGGTGCGGTGGTCCGCAACAAGGTGAAGCGCAGGCTTCGCCATCTGATGCGGGACCGGGTCGACCTGTTTCCCCCCGGTAGCCTGGTAGTCGTACGAGCGCTGCCCGGTGCGGGTGACGCCGACCATGCACAGCTGGCCCAAGACCTGGACGCCGCCCTGAAGCGGCTACTGGGAGGGGGCGCGCGATGAAGTACCCGCTGCTGGCTCTGATCAAGCTGTACCAGTGGACGATCAGTCCGTTGCTGGGGCCGGTCTGCAAGTACTACCCATCGTGTTCCCACTACGGCTACACGGCCATCGATCGGCACGGTGCCATCAAGGGAACGGCACTCACCGCCTGGCGCATCCTGCGGTGCAATCCGTGGTCGCTGGGCGGAGTGGACCATGTCCCGCCGCGCAAGCGCCCGCGGTGGCACGAAATGCTGCGTGACGCCTGGCGTGCACGCAGGGGCGGGCCCTCCGCCGCCGAACCGGCCATCGAGGGACAGACTTCTCCCACGAGTCCGTCCGGTCCTTCGAGCCCGGCCGCAGAGACCCAGTCCCATGCCCAAGGAGCATGATTAGTGGACACGATTGCCAGCCTCTTCAGCTTCATCACGACACCTGTCTCCTGGGTCATCGTCCAGTTCCACAGCGTGTACGGCGCCATTTTCGGCCCTGACACGGGGTGGGCCTGGGGCCTGTCCATCGTGTCCCTGGTGATTCTGATCCGCATCTGCCTGATCCCGCTCTTCGTGAAGCAGATCAAGTCGACGCGCGCGATGCAGACGCTCCAGCCGGAGATGAAGAAGATCCAGGAGCGCTACAAGAACGACAAGCAGCGTCAGTCCGAAGAGATGATGAAGCTGTACAAGGAGACGGGTACCAACCCGCTCTCCTCGTGCCTTCCCATCCTGGCGCAGTCCCCGTTCTTCTTCGCCCTGTACCACGTGCTCAATGGCATCGCGACGGGCGACACCATCGGTGTGATCAACGAGCGCCTGCTGGAGAGCGCGCAGAAGGCCCACATCTTCGGTGCTCCGCTCGCGGCGAAGTTCACCGACAGCTCGTCGAAGGTGGAGGCCCTCGGGTCCACCATCACCGACGTCCGCGTCATCACCGCCGTCATGATCATCCTGATGTCGGCGTCGCAGTTCTTCACCCAGCGCCAGCTGATGACCAAGAACGTCGACACGACGGTGAAGACGCCGTTCATGCAGCAGCAGAAGATGCTGATGTACGTCTTCCCGGTCATGTTCGCCGTCTTCGGTATCAACTTCCCGGTCGGTGTCCTCGTCTACTGGCTGACCACCAACGTGTGGACCATGGGTCAGCAGATGTACGTCATCCGCAACAACCCGACCCCGGGCTCCAAGGCCCAGGCCGCCTACCTGGAGCGCCTGCACAAGCACGTCACCGAGCACGGCAAGACCCGTGGTCGCGGTCAGAAGGCCATCGTGAAGGCGATCGTCGCCAAGGGCCGGGACCGCAACGAGTTCGAGCGCAAGTTCATCAACGGTCTGAACAAGGCGGGCCTGGCGGCCCAGGCCGACGGCACCGTGGTGAAGAGCGATGCCGCTGTCGCCGCGCAGACCGAGGACGGCGCTCCCGTCGCGACGGGCACGCCGAAGCGTCAGCAGCCCAAGCGGCAGAGCAAGTCCCAGCGGCAGACCACGAAGGCGGTCGGCGAGGCCGAGCCGAAGACCTCGCTCACCAAGTCCGACGAGCCGGAGGGCACCAAGCCGGGCACCCAGCCCGCTGCCGCCAAGAAGTCCGCTCAGAAGCCCGGCGGCGGTGGCCGCAGCAAGGCCCAGTCCGGACAGCGCAAGGGCCCGCAGCGGCCCAAGTCCCCGTCGAAGAAGTAAGAAGGAGTCCATCCCGTGACGGAAGGCACCACCTCCGCCGCTGCCGAGGGTGCAGACACCCTGACCCGCCTCGAGCAGGAGGGTGAGATCGCCGCGGACTACCTGGAGGGTCTGCTCGACATCGCCGACCTGGACGGCGACATCGACATGGACGTCGAGGCCGACCGTGCCTCTGTCTCGATCATCAGCGACACGAACAGCCGTGATCTGCAGAAGCTGGTCGGCCGGGACGGTGAGGTGCTGGAGGCTCTGCAGGAGCTCACGCGCCTGGCCGTGCACCGGGAGACCGGGGATCGCAGCCGGCTGATGCTCGACATCGCCGGTTACCGGGCCAGGAAGCGCACCGAGCTCTCCGAGCTGGGGGCGAAGGCCGCGGCAGAGGCCAAGAGCAGCGGCGAGGCCGTGCGGCTGAAGCCGATGACGCCGTTCGAGCGCAAGGTCGTACACGACGCGGTCAAGGCCGCGGGGCTGCGCAGCGAGTCCGAGGGCGAGGAGCCGCAGCGCTTCGTCGTCGTGCTTCCCGCCTGATCGGTTCCCACGTTCCCCGGCCCCGTCTGTTGCGCAGGCGGGGCCGAATTTTGTCAGCCTGATAGTTCTGGTGGTTCTGGCATCGGCGCCTAGTGCGCCGGTGCGGTACGGAAGGACGGTCCCCCCGTGACGGAGGCAGCGGAGCTTCCCCCTGTGCCCGAGCAGGCACGCGAGGTGTTCGGTGATCGCTATGCGGATGCGGTCCGCTATGCCGAGCTGCTCGCCGAGGCGGGAGTGCAGCGGGGCCTGATCGGTCCACGTGAGGTCCCGCGCCTGTGGGAGCGGCACCTGCTGAACTGTGCGGTGCTCTCGGAGGTCGTGCCCGAGGGGGTGACGGTGTGCGATGTCGGCTCGGGTGCCGGCCTGCCCGGGATTCCGCTGGCGCTGGTCCGGGAGGACCTGAAGATCACGCTTCTGGAGCCCCTGCTGCGGCGCACCAACTTCCTGACGGAGGTGGTGGAGCTGCTGGGCCTGGACCATGTGACCGTCGTGCGTGGCCGGGCCGAGGAGGTCATGGGCAAGATCCCGCCGGTGCATGTGGTGACGGCCCGCGCGGTTGCGCCGTTGGACCGTCTGGCCACCTGGGGTATTCCGCTGCTGCGTCCGTACGGCGAGATGCTCGCGCTCAAGGGTGATGCGGCTGAGGAGGAGCTCAAGGCCGCGGCGGCGGCACTGAGCAAGCTGGGTGCGGTGGAGACGTCGATCCTGCATGTGGGTGAAGGCATCGTGGATCCCCAGTCCACTGTGGTCCGCGTCGAGGTCGGGGAGAGCCCCGGGGGTGTGCGATTTGCCGCCAAACGGGCCAAGGCGGCCCGGACGGGCCGGGCACGCCGTCGGCGCGGATGAGCGTGCGGTGCTGATCCGTTCCGACGATGCCGTGCTGACGACCTGACGTACTCCACACAAGCCTCCCCTCTGCGCATGCCGGAGTGTCGCGGCAGTTCGCCCCCGGGTGCTGTGCATCGTGTTTCACGTGAAACGTCGCTCACTGCTGCACGGCATCATCAGTCGCGGTCGCACCGCGACCGAACCCCGCGACCGGAGGCCTCTCGGTTCTCTCGCCGAGGAACCGGACTCTCCCGAGGATTCGGCGCTCTTGGCGGGGACGGAGTTGTCTACAGAGGTGGATTTCTCCACAGAACGCCAGACCTCACTGGTTCGCGACCCCGAAGGCATGGGAGGCTCTGTTCATTGCGAGCCTGAAGTCGAGGAGAGTGAATCCTTGCGGTCCGACGCCAACATCGCGGGACCGATGACCGATCCGGTCCCCGGTCCCCGCACCGAGTCGACGGGGGCGGATGTTTCACGTGAAACACCGCCTCCGATGGACGACACTCCGATCGGTCGAGCTGCCCAGCTGGCGGTGGAGGCTCTGGGCCGAGCAGGCGAGGGCATGCCGCGACCCGAGCAGACCCGCGTGATCGTGGTCGCCAACCAGAAGGGTGGCGTCGGCAAGACGACGACGACCGTCAATCTGGCCGCGTCGCTGGCGCTGCACGGGGCCCGTGTGCTGGTGGTCGACCTGGACCCGCAGGGCAACGCTTCCACCGCGCTGGGGATCGACCACCACGCCGAGGTTCCGTCCATCTACGACGTACTGGTCGAGAGCCGGCCGCTCTCCGAGGTCGTCCAGCCGGTTCCCGACGTCGAGGGTCTCTTCTGCGCACCCGCCACCATCGACCTCGCCGGAGCGGAGATCGAGCTGGTCTCCCTGGTGGCACGGGAGAGCCGGCTGGAGCGGGCGATCCAGGCGTACGAGCAGCCGCTGGACTACATCCTCATCGACTGCCCGCCCTCCCTCGGTCTGCTGACGGTCAACGCCCTCGTCGCGGGCCAGGAGGTGCTGATTCCGATCCAGTGCGAGTACTACGCGCTGGAGGGGCTGGGCCAGCTGCTGCGGAACGTCGAACTGGTGCGGGGGCATCTCAACCCCACCCTGCATGTGTCGACGATCCTGCTCACCATGTACGACGGCCGGACGCGACTGGCGTCGCAGGTCGCGGACGAGGTACGCAGCCACTTCGGTGAAGAGGTCCTGCGTACGAGCATCCCGCGCTCGGTCCGTATCTCGGAGGCCCCGAGTTACGGGCAGACGGTGCTGACCTACGATCCAGGATCGAGCGGCGCCCTCTCCTACCTGGAGGCGGCGCGCGAGATCGCGCTGAGGGGTGTGGGGGTCAATTACGACCCGGCTCAGGCGCACATCGGCGCACAGAATGACCCGAACATGGTGGAGGGGATCCAGTGAGTGAGCGACGAAGGGGGTTGGGCCGTGGTCTTGGCGCACTGATTCCCGCAGCCCCGACCGAGAAGTCGGTGGCCTCGGCCGCCCTGGGGAGTGCGACATCGGCTTCCTCCTCGGCGGTACCCGTGCTGCCCGGCGAACGGGGTGTGGCAGTGAAGGTGGCGACGCTGTCCTCTGTTTCACGTGAAACAGAGGGGACGGCGCAGTCGGCCGCTGTGGGCATGCCCGCGCCTCCCCTGGGGGCTCACTTCGCGGAAGTGCCTCTGGACTCGATCACTCCGAACCCGCGGCAGCCTCGCAAGGTGTTCGACGAGGACGCCCTCGCCGAGCTGGTGACCTCCATCAAGGAGGTCGGTCTCCTCCAGCCGGTCGTCGTCCGGCAGACGGGCCCCGGTCGCTACGAGCTCATCATGGGTGAGCGTCGGCTCCGGGCCAGCAGAGAGGCGGGACTGGAGGCCATCCCGGCGATCGTGCGGGCCACAGAGGACGAGCAGCTCCTCCTGGACGCGCTGCTGGAGAACCTGCACCGCGCCCAGCTGAATCCGCTGGAGGAGGCCTTCGCCTACGACCAGCTGCTGAAAGACTTCAACTGCACGCACGACCAGCTGGCGGACCGCATCGGCCGGTCCCGTCCGCAGGTGTCCAACACGCTGCGCCTGCTGAAGCTTTCCCCGAAGGTCCAGAACCGCGTGGCCGCCGGGGTTCTCTCCGCCGGGCACGCTCGGGCGTTGCTCTCCGTGGAGGACTCGGAGGAACAGGAGCGGCTGGCTCACCGGATCGTGGCCGAGGGACTCTCGGTACGTGCGGTCGAGGAGATCGTGACCCTGATGGGCTCCAGGCCGCAGAAGCCGCAGCGGGCCAAGGGGCCGCGAGCCGGTGCTCTTGTCTCTCCGGCACTGTCCGAGCTGGCGACCCGGCTCTCGGACCGCTTCGAGACGCGGGTGAAGGTCGACCTGGGGCAGAAGAAGGGGAAGATCACCGTGGAGTTCGCCTCCATGGAAGATCTCGAACGGATTCTTGGGACCCTCGCACCCGGTGAGGGCCCCGTGCTGCAGAAGGGCCTCGTGGCCGGGGAGGGTGAAGAAACCGGCTCCTGATCTCCAGGCAGGTGGATCACTAGTGCCGCGGCAGGCGACGTTCGCCTGGTGAGGAGCGGCGTCCGGTGCGGCGAGTGGGGGCACCCCCTCCGGGGGAGCGTGCCGGGCGTTGTGGCGGGGCGAACGTCATCTGTTGCGGCACTAGGTAGTGCTCCGGTTGCCGATGGGCGGGCTGTGGTCGGTGAGTACCCGGACGCGGCCCGCCCTTTGCCTTTCGCCGGTGCCCACTCCCTCGCATCGTGGATACGATGCGAGGGAGATGTCGCACATCACCCGGCAGTACCTCTGAGAGGCAGGCAGGGGCCATGCGAACGATGAGCCGCACCGGACTGGTGAGCGCGGGATTGGGGCTGGGCGCCGTCGGTGGGTTCATCGGCAGCCTGCTCAGGGAACGGAGTGCTCTCACAGCCGCCCGCGATGCGACGGGCGAAGGAAGCGAGGAACAGCCTTCATGGGGCGTCGGCTCGTACCGCTCACGCTGGACAATCTTCAAGATCTTCCCCAGCCCTGTCGCTCGTGCGTCTTCTGGGAGCTGGATCCCGTCAGCGGCGAAGCCGCGGTGACAGCGGGGACGTCCGCCACGGAGAAGGAAGCCTGGATCTCCTCCGTTTTGCTGGACTGGGGGTCCTGCGGTCGGGTGGCCTATGTCGACGACGTACCGGTGGGCTTCGTGCTGTACGCCCCTCCCGCCTATGTGCCGCGCTCGATGGCGTTTCCCACCAGTCCTGTCTCTCCCGATGCGGTGCAGTTGATGACGGCCTTCGTGATGCCGGCCTACCAGGGGCAGGGACTGGGGCGGGTGATGGTGCAGACGGTCGCCAAGGACCTGCTGCGGCGGGGCTTCAAGGCGATCGAGGCCTTCGGGGACGCCCGCTGGAAGGAGCCCGCCTGCGTGCTGCCGGCGGATCATCTGTTGGCAGTGGGCTTCAAGACGGTCCGGCCGCATCCCTACCACCCGCGGCTGAGGCTGGAGCTTCGTTCCACGCTGTCGTGGAAGGAAGACGTGGAGATGGCCTTGGACCGGCTGCTCGGGGCCGTGCAGAAGGAACCGGCGCTGCGTCCGCTGTGAGACGTCGAGTCCTGCGAGGGATGCAGCACGAAGGGGCCGGCTCTTCCGGGCCGGCCCCTTCGTGTTTCACGTGAAACGTCAGTCGGTGATGAAGTCCTCGAGGTCGCGGACGATCGCGGCCTTGGGCTTGGCACCGACGATGGTCTTGGCGACCTCGCCACCCTGGTAGACGTTCAGCGTCGGGATGGACATGACGCCGTACTTGGCGGCCGTACCCGGGTTCTCGTCGATGTTCAGCTTGACGACCTCGATCTTGTCACCGTACTCGGCGGCGATCGCCTCGAGGGACGGCGCGATCTGGCGGCACGGTCCGCACCAGGCGGCCCAGAAGTCCACCAGGACGGGCTTGTCGCTCTTGAGGACGTCCTGCTCGAAGGAGTCGTCGGTCACTTGCTTCAGGGTGCCGGCCACGGCGGGCTCCTTAATGGTTGGTGCGGGGGTGGGTGAGGGTTCAGACGGTGGTCTTCTCGGGCTCGGCCTTGTCCTCGTCGGTGAGCGCGGCGAGGAAGCGCTCGGCGTCGAGGGCGGCGGAGCAGCCGGTGCCGGCGGCGGTGATCGCCTGCCGGTAGGTGTGGTCGACCACGTCACCGGCGCCGAAGACACCGGTCAGGTTGGTGCGGGTCGAGGGGGCGTCGACCTTCAGGTAGCCCTCCGGGTCCAGGTCGAGCTGGCCCTTGAAGAGTTCGGTGCGCGGGTCGTGTCCGATGGCGATGAACAGGCCGGTCACCGCCAGGTCCGAGAGCTCGCCGGTCTTGATGTTGCGCAGCTTGAGCCCCGACAGCTTCTGGTCGCCCTGGATCTCGGCGACCTCGCTGTCCCAGACGAACGAGATCTTCGGGTCGGCGAAGGCGCGCTCCTGCATCGCCTTGGAGGCGCGCAGGGTGTCGCGGCGGTGGACGATCGTCACGGACTTGGCGAACCGGGAGAGGAACGTGGCCTCCTCCATCGCGGTGTCACCGCCGCCGATCACGGCGATGTCCTGGTCCTTGAAGAAGAAGCCGTCGCAGGTCGCGCACCAGGAGACGCCACGGCCGGACAGGGCGTCCTCGTTCGGCAGGCCGAGCTTGCGGTGCTGGGAACCTGTGGTGACGATGACGGCCTTCGCCCGGTGGACCGTGCCCGCCGTGTCGGTGACGGTCTTGATCTCGCCGGTGAGGTCGACGGCGACGACATCGTCCGGAACGAGCTCGGCACCGAAGCGCTCGGCCTGGGCGCGCATGTTGTCCATGAGCTCGGGGCCCATGATGCCGTCCTGGAAGCCCGGGAAGTTCTCCACCTCGGTGGTGTTCATCAGCGCACCGCCCGCGGTGACGGCGCCCTCGAACACCAGCGGCTTCAGCGACGCGCGCGCGGTGTAGAGCGCCGCCGTGTAGCCGGCGGGCCCGGAGCCGATGATGATCACGTTTCGGACGTCGCTCACGGCTTCATTCCTCGTCTCTGGACTGCGTCTTCAGGGCCGGGTGGAGCTTCTGTCGCAGCTCTCACCCCACCCAACGGATCCTAAGGGGCGCGCATTCCCGCTGTGTCCGGGCACACGGCGGGTGAGGAGGACGTGCTCGCTCAGGGACGCGCGTAGGAATGCTTCAGCAGCACCGTGGCCTTGCCGACGGCGGGCTGGTTCACACAGGCGGAGTCGACGATGTAGGCGGTGACCCGGCTGTCGTTGAGGGTGTCGGGCAGCACCACGAGCAGTGCTTCCTTGCCCTTGTAGACGCCCTCTTCCGTGGCGAGCGCGGCGTCATCGCGGCCGATGGCCTTCTGGACGCACTCGGGAACGACCGTCGGCTGGGTGAGAACGTGGTTCTCGGTCTCGGACTCCGTGCCGAAACTGCGGGGGGTCCGCGAGCCGCTTCGTGTGCCCTGTCCGTCGTCGACGAGTTCGGCGACCTGCTTCTGCAGCTTGTTCTCGGAGAAGGTGTCCACGGGGGTGGTCTGCTGCCCGTGAGCCGTGTCGTCGGACGTACCGCCTCCCGTGACGGACGACACGATCATGGAGCCGATTCCCAGGGCGGCGGCCGCCGCCACGGCACCCAGGACGGCGATCCTGCGCCGTCCGTTTCGCCTGTGGTCCTTGCGGCCCGGTCCCGTGGTGGAGATGCGGGCGCGTCCGGAGGGGCGGCCCGCCGGTGTTTCACGTGAAACATGCGTGCCGTCGCGACTCCCGTCCTCGCCCTCGCCGGTTGCCGGGGCTGCTGGCGCTGCCGCACTCGGCAGGGCTTCGGCGGCGAGGGCCGCGTCGATGCGACCGGCCACGTCCTCGGGCATCCGTTGTGGTCCGGGCAGCGTGCCGAGCAGTCCCTGGATCTCCTCCAGCGACGCGTAGACGTCCGCGCAGAGTTCGCAGGACTCCAGGTGCCGTCGTATGTCGGTGGTCCGTGAGGGCGGGAGCAGATTCTCGGCGAGGTCGGAGATCTCCGAGACATCCGGATGCCCGGCCATGTCTGTCGTCGACGACGTCACGCTCGTCCACCTCCGCCCTTCACTGCGGCTGGATCGCTCTGGCCCGTATCCGGCGGGCTCGTCCGATGTGGTCCCGCTGCGGGTGGGACGGATGCGCCCTGCGCCCGGTTCCGCTCGGGTCCGGACCTCTCGTCGTCACCGTTGCCGTCCGGACGCAGATGGGTGAGCAGCGGCAGGAGTCTGGCTCTGCCACGGGCACACCGGCTCTTGATCGTGCCGATCGGTACGTCGAGGATCCGGGCCGCCTCGGCGACGGGATAGCCCTGCATGTCGACGAGGACGAGAGCCGCCCGCTGGTCGGCCGGCAGCGTCCCCAGCGCCTCGATGAGCTGGCGGTGCAGGTCGTTGCGCTCGGCGGGGGCCGATGCCGACTCGTGCGGCTCCAGCAGCTGCTCCAGGCGTTCGGCGTCGTCGACCGGAGCGGTCTTGCGGGATGCGGTCTTGCGGGCGCGGTCCAGGCAGGCGTTCACGGTGATCCTGTGCAGCCACGTCGTGACGGCCGCCTGCCCTCGGAAGGTGTGGGCGGCCCGGTAGGCGGAGACGAGCGCGTCCTGGACGGCGTCAGCGGCCTCCTCGCGGTCCCCCAGAGTGCGCAGGGCCACTGCCCAGAGACGGTCACGGTGACGGCGGACGAGTTCACCGAAGGCGTCGGGATCACCCTCGACGTGGCGGGCGAGGAGGTCCTGATCACCGATGCCGTCGTAGGCGGTGCCATCTGCCATCGGACCCCTTCCCCCGTCGGTGGACTCAGCCCTTGAACGTCACGTCGGTGATGGCCTGCTTGTAGCCCGGGTCGCTGTAGTCGTCACCCGAGGCATAGGGAAGCGCGGTGAGCCAGACGAGCACGTACCGCGTCTTCACCGGCTTGGCGACCTTGACCGTCGCGGTCGTCCCGGAGGTGGTGACCGTGCCGAGCTTCTTCATCGCGTCCAGTGACGACGGTTGCAACGAGTCGGCGGCGTACAGTTCCGCCGTCGTGTGATTGCCGCCGTAGTACAGACCCACGTCCGCCGTCGAGACCTCCTGGGCGGACCCGAGGTCGTAGACGATGCCGACACCCGGCTTGTACGGACCGATGACCGGGCCGTCCAGGAAACTGGCTGTCCGCCAGAGTGTGCTTTTGTCGCCGTCGTATGTCTTGCCGACGTCGGCGGGATGCTGGGTGCTGCCCTTGGTGACGAATTCCCGGGCGGCCTGCACCGCGATCGGCTTGGCGGGCTTCGGCACGACATCGTTCTTGTCGTCGCCGTCCGTCGTCTGGATCTGGTTCTGGTCGTCGGTCTTGCCGCCCCGATCGATGAGCGCGTCCGCCAGCTGCCAGCTGCCGAGGCCGAGCGCGGCGATCAGCAGGGCGGAGACGGTCCACTTCAGCGCCTTTCCGGTGCGGCTCTGCAGCGGGGGCGGCGGGGTGGGAACCGGCTGGGTGATCCCGGGGTGCGGCGCCGGGCGGCCGTGCGTGCCCTTCTGGTAGGGCGTGTGCTGATACGCGGGCGGTGCGGTGAACGTGGGCTCCGGCGGCCGGATGCGAGGCATCTCACCGATCGCCTTGACCAGTTCCTCCGGCGTGGTGCACGGGGACTCGTGGCGCGAGGCGGTGGCGCCGTCGTTGACGAGCGCTCGCATGGTGAGCTCGGACAGACCTCGGTGGACACCGGCGCGTACCTGGTCCGGTGGGATCAGGCCGATGTCCTTGGGCAGGCCCGCCATGCCGTAGGCGTCGCTCTCGTACGGCCAGCGCTGGGTGAGCGTGGCGTACAGCAGGGCGCCGATGGCCTCGGTGTCGGTGCGTTGCGGGGTGTCGGAACTGATGCCGCGCAGGGCGGCGCTGACGGCCAGTCCGCGGATTCTCCACTGACCCGTCGAGGTACGCAGCACGGCGTTGGGGTTCAGGCGCAGATGGGCGAGGCCCTCGCGGTGGGCGGCGGCCATCGCGGAGGCGACCTGACTGACCATCTGGTAGGCGTCGTAGGCGTCGAGCGGACCGGCGGCGAGGAGGGCGGTCAGTTCGGTCGCGTCAGGGAGCCATTCGTGGACGACATAGACGAGGTCGTCGTCCTCGACGGCGTCGAGGACCTGGACGAAACGCGGATCACCGAGGAGCGCGGCGGAGCGTGCGGCGGCCAGTACGGAGCGGGCCCGCGTGTGGCTCGCGGGCAGGACGTGGACCCCGACGGCGCGGCGGAGCTTCTCGTCGACGGCCCGCCAGCTGCTGAAGCCGTCCAGACGGGTGACGCATTCCTCGAGGCGGTAGCGTCTGGCGAGCTTGTGCCCGCTGTGCAGTTCGGGAGGCGAGGCCTTGCCGGGATCCTCGCTCGTGGGGTTCCCCTGTGCCTCGTCGCTGTCCGTGTCCCGCTCCCGGTTGTTGGCCACCCCGTCGGCCGTGGACTGGTCCGCCTGTGCGGTCAGCGGCTTCTCGCCGCCGTTGTCTGCCACGTCGACGGCAGCTGTGCTCCGTTCCGCCACCGTCGTTCCTGCCTCCCCATTCGATGCACGCCGGCCGACTCCCGATGCGCGCAGCCCGACGCCGAACCCAATTGTGCCCACAGTCCGCCGCTATGCACGACACACGGCGGCGGACGATGGTTGTGCGCCTACCCCCGGTCTCAGCGTCCCAGGCGTCCGCGCACCATACCGACCAGTGAGTTGACTTCCTCGATGCGCAACCGGCGGGCGGCGACGAAGAAGACACCGAACAGGACCACCGCGCCGGCCAGCAGGGCGGCGAGCGATCCCACGACTCCCTGGCCGAGGGTGTGGCCGATCCCGTAGCAGGCGGCGCCGCTGAGCAGGGCGGCCGGAACGGACGAGATGCACAGCCGGGCGTACGTCCGCAGCACCCGGGAACCGTCCAGGTCCCCGCCGAGCCGCTTGCGCAGCCTGCGCCAGGCGACGCCTACACCGATGGCGTAGGCCAGACCGTAGGCGGCGGCCATGCCGACCACGGCCCAGCGGGCGGGCAGCAGGAAGTAACACAGGGCGGACGCCGCGGCGTTGACCGCGGCCACGATGACCGTGTTGTAGAAGGGTGTCCGGGTGTCCTCGTAGGCGTAGAAGGCGCGCAGGACGACGTACTGCACGGAGTAGGGGATGAGGCCGAGGCCGAAGGCCATCAGCATGTAACCCATGTTGGTGGCTTCGCTGGTGCCCGAGGAGCCGAACATGAGCGTGCACATCGGGATGCCGAGCGAGACGAATCCGAAGGCCACGGGCACGATGGCGACGGCCGTGGTGCGCAGGCCCTGGGAGATGTCGTCGCGGACCGCGCCGCTGTCGTCCTCGGCCGCCGAGCGCGAGATGCGCGGCAGCAGGGCGGCCATGAGGGAGACCGTGATGATGGCCTGGGGCAGGCCCCAGATCAGCTGGGCGTTGGCGTAGGCGGCGTAGCCGGTGCCGTCGACGGGGGACGCCGTGCCCGCGGCCGTGGAGAGCTGGATGACGACCATGGCGCCCACCTGGTTGGCGAGGACGAACAGGACCGTCCATTTGGCCAGGGTGACGGCCTTGCCGAGTCCGTGGCCCCGCCAGTCGAAGCGCAGCCGCAGCCGGAAGCCCGTCTCGCGCAGGTACGGGATCATCGCCAGGGACTGCACGACGAGACCCAGCAGCACGCCGACGCCGAGCAGACGCTGGCCCTCCGGCGGGATGCTGGTGACCTTCATGCCGGAGGTCTCCGCGGTCCCGTAGACCCAGATGAACATGCCCAGGGTGACGATGATGACGATGTTGTTCAGGACCGGGGTCCACATCATCGCGCCGAACCTGCCGCGGGCGTTGAGAACCTGCCCCATCACCACGTGCAGGCCCATGAAGAAGATCGAGGGCAGGAAGTAGCGGACGAAGGTGATGCCGACCTCGTTCGCGGCCGGGTTGCTCGCGACGGGGTTGGACAGGAACCGGATCAGGAGGGGGGCGGCGAAGACGGTGATCACGGTGAGTGCGCCGAGCGCCACCATGACCAAGGTCAACAGGCGGTTGGCGAAGGCCTCGCCGCCGTCGTCGTCGTCCTTCATGGCCCGCACCAGCTGCGGTACGAAGACCGAGTTGAGGCCGCCGCCGACGGTCAGGATGTAGATCATGGTCGGCAGCTGGTAGGCGACCTGGAACGTGTCGCCGAGCAGGCCCACGCCGAGCGCCGAGACGATCAGCGCCGAGCGGATGAAACCGGTCAGCCGGGAGACCATCGTGCCCGCCGCCATCACGGCGCTGGACTTCAGCAGTCCTCCGGCGCGGCCGCCCTTCTTGGGGGCGGTGACGGTCGGCACGGCGGCGGGCTCGGCCTCCTGGACGGGCGCCGCGGCCGCTTCCGGGGTGGGAGCCGCCGCGTACTGGCCCGGCGCGGCGTACGGCCCCGGTGCCGGAGCGGTACCGCCGTACTGGCCGGGGGCCGGGGTGTTCGCGTACGGGCCGGGCCCCTGGGCGCCGCCGTACTGGTCCGGTGCCACGCCGTACTGGCCGGGCGCGGGGGAGGGAATCGGTGCCTGGTCGTCGTAGGAGGGGTGGCCGCCGCCCTGCTGCTGGTCCCGGAACAGATGGGCGAAGGCGTCGGGCTCGTGGCGCTGCTCGCCGGCCTGGGTGACCAGGTCGTCCACACCGACGAACTGGGTCGTGCGCGGGTCGTCACCGTACGGCAGGTACTGGGTGGGGCCCTCCGGCTCGGGGGCCGGGGGCTGGGCCCAGACGCGTGGGTCGGGCGCGTAGGGCGACTGGGCCGGCCGGCCGTACAGCGGCTGCTGCGGCGGGTAGGTGCCCGGGGGCGGCGGGGGGTGTGCGGCGCGGTCGTAGAGTGCCTCGGAGACCGGGTCCTGGGCGGAGAGGTCCTGCGCCCGGTAGGGATCCTGGTCGTAAGCGTCCTGGAGGTACATGTCCGCGGGCGGCTGCGGCGGCGTCTGGCCGCGGTCGGGCACCGGACCCTCGGGGTGGCCCGAGCCGTCCACGGCCTGACCGCGGTCACCGTCGTACGGCGCGTTCATGGTTACCCCACCTCATCGTCCCGGGCCGACCGGCCACGACATCCTCAACGGTCCACTCTCTCACCCGTGCCGGACGGGCCACCGTTTTCCGCTGCGGTGTCCGGTGCCGGGTCACTCGGCTGCTCCGGGCCACCTGCCCGGGAGCGGGCCCCGGTCTCCTTGGGACGCGCCTCGGGGTCATCGGGGTTCTCGGGGCTCTCCTCGTCGCTCTCGGCTTCCTGCTCCTCGCCGGAATCGCTCTCACCGCCCGCACGGGCAGCGGCCCGCTTGCGCTGCGTGTACATCCGGAAGCCGGCGAGGACGAGGAGCAGGACACCACCGCCGATGACCAGCATCACCGTGGCCGTGATCTCGGTGACCTTCACGTCGAACGTGACGGCCTCGCCGTACGGCCGTCCGTCCATCGTGTACAGCTGGGCGATCACCGTGGCCCGGCCGTTGGCGTTGGCGGACGTGGTGAACTTCACCGACTGGCTGTGGCCCCCGGAGACGGATACCGGCTGCTCCTGGTAGCCCGTGCCGCCGATCTCGAGGCGCGTCGGGTTCATCGAGGTGAGTCGCAGCACCAGGGGGCCGACGTCCTGCACCAGGTTGTTCTGCACCGTCACGGGGATCGTGGCGCTGCGGCCGGACAGTTTCGTCTCCGACTTGTCGATCAGTCTGACCCGACCGGTCAGTCCGTCGAGGTACGACCTCACGCCGGCACGGAACGACTTCGCCTCGGCGGCCCGGCCCCGCCAGGACGCGGACATCTCCCGGTTCAGGGCACGTCCGAAGGGCGTCACCACCCGGGACGGGTCGGACAGGACGCCCGTGAAGTTGTCGAGCTCGTCCTGGGTCTGCGCGATCTGCGTGAACGCCGACCGGGGCAGCTCCTTCTTGCGCAGCGCCGAGGGGTACGAGGAGGAATTTGGCACCTTGGTGGTGGCGTCGGGGTCGGGCTTGGCCGCGGCGGCCTCCGACAGCTTCTGGGACTCGGACCAGGTGCCGCCCTGGAGTGCTCTCAGCGCCTCGGCCATCGCACGGGCCTGGCTGCCGGAGGGCGTGCGCTGGGGAGCGACGACGATGCTGCGCTGCTTGCCGGTCTGGAGACCGAGCGCCAGGCTCTGGGCGAGGAACCGCTGCACCGCGAGCGTGGACGCGGAAGCCTTCGCCAGGTCCCCCTCGAACGCCGTGGAGAGCCGGGCGTCCGCGACGACGGCGGTGATCCCGCCGCCGATGGGACGGGCGGCCGAGGGGGTGTACGACAGGCCGTTGGTCTCCTGGAGGCTGTCGCTGCGGGCGATCACCTTGTCGGCGCCCGCCGAGGTGGCGACCTTGACGATCGACCGGTCGACCGCGCCCTCCACGGGCCAGGCGAAGTCCGTGTTCGGTTTCACGTGGAGGATCGGCGGGACCGTGTTGTCGACGACGTTCGTGGCTTCCTTCAGCTGGCTCAGCGATCCGGCGATGTCCGTGCCGTTGTGGGCCAGGGAGGCCAGGTCGGGGTCGGCGAAGGGCAGTGCGACGACTTCCTTGTCGGCCACCGCGTCCTGCAGGTCGGCGAGCCACTGTTTGGCGACGTCCTGGTGGGTGCCGCGAACGGTGTCGTCCCCGCTGCGGACCCGGTAGCTGCCCGTCATCGCGTCGACGGAGGCGAGCAGATCGGGGTCGACCACCCAGGTGACGTCGAGGTCCTTGCCCAAGGTGACCATCTGGTTCAGACGGCCTCCGGGAGAGATCTCCTTGGCCAGGTCGTCGTTGAGGAATACCGGTGTCTGCTCCTCGTCGGGGCCCGTCTCGGCGGCCATGTGGGTGGTCGAGACGAGGGGCCAGAGATACGTCGTCTTCGTCTTCGGGCCGGCCGCGTCGGGTTTCCAGGGCAGGAAGGTGCGCTGGATGCCGAGGATCCGTTCCCACGGCTGTGCGGAGGTCTGCCCGGAGAGCGAGACGGCGAACTCGTAGACGCCACCCTTGCCGAGATCCAGGTCGCCGACCGGAACGGAGATGTTGAAGTGCTCGGCGACGCCGGGGGCGAGCGAGGAGAACTTCGCCGTGTACTTGCCGTCGATCTCCGGGGGGACGGATCCCGACAGATCGGTACCGTCCTCGGCGAGTGCGTCGACGGACGAGCGGGTGTTGACCTCGGGGCCCACGCGCAGTCCGACGTGGGCCTTGGTGACCGTCTGTTTACCGTTGTTGATCACGGTGCCGGACACGGTCACCGTGTCCCCCTTGGTCGGGGCGGACGGGGTGAGCGAGTCGACGGCGACGGCCACCGTGCCGGAGTCCGGGTCGGTCTCGGCGATTGCCTGTCCGTCGGCGTACGCGGAACCGGCGGGCAGCTGGAGCAGGCCGGCCAACAGGGGCGCACCGGCGAGCAGCGCCGCGGTGCGCCGGAGCCACCGGCGGGCAGGTGAGGGACTGGTCCCCTGGAAGTCTGCCGCCTCGGCCACGCGCTCGCCCGTCCCTCGTCGTGTCAGTGGTCGTCGGAATGTGCGTCCCCGCATGGTAACGATGCGCGCCGAGGGGAAGTGCCGCGGAGTGTGCCCCAAGATCCGTCCCGAAGCGGGCCGCCCCGTATGCGCCTCTATATAGAGGAGACCCGGCAAGGGAGGCGACCCGGTGCGCCGACAAGGGAGGCGGCCGTGTCCGCCCGCGCCACGTACCCTGTTCTGTTGTGCCGAACGCCAACGAAGTCAACCCCAGTGCCATGAGTCAGGCGCAGCCTCGCGCGGTGAGCGAACTGCTGCGAGTAGCGCCTGTCGCCGATGACCTCGCCCGCCGCTTCCAGGAGGCGGGGTTCTCTCTCGCCCTGGTCGGCGGCTCGGTCCGGGACGCGTTGCTCGGCCGGCTCGGCAACGACCTGGACTTCACGACCGATGCCCGCCCGCAGGACGTACTGAAGATCGTGCGGCCGTGGGCGGACGCCGTCTGGGAGGTCGGCATCGCGTTCGGCACGGTCGGGGCGCAGAAGGACGGCTACCAGATCGAGGTGACCACCTACCGCTCGGAGGCGTACGACCGCACGTCGCGCAAGCCGGAGGTGTCGTACGGCGACTCCATCGAGGAGGATCTCGTCCGCCGGGACTTCACCGTGAATGCCATGGCCGTCGCGCTCCCGGAGAAGAAGTTCATCGACCCGCACGATGGGCTCGACGACCTCGCGGCCCGTGTGCTGCGCACCCCGGGCACTCCCGAGGAGTCGTTCTCGGACGACCCGCTCCGGATGATGCGGGCCGCACGCTTTGCCGCCCAGCTCGACTTCACGGTGGCCCCCGAAGTCGTCACGGCCATGAAGGACATGGCCGGGCGGATCGAGATCGTCTCCGCCGAGCGGGTCCGGGACGAGCTGAACAAGCTCATCCTCTCCGCTCACCCGCGCAAGGGACTGACCCTGCTCGTGGACACCGGCCTCGCTGATCGTGTCCTGCCCGAGCTGCCCGCCCTGCGTCTGGAGAGGGACGAGCATCATCGGCACAAGGACGTCTACGACCACACGCTGATCGTCCTGGAGCAGGCGATGGCTCTGGAGACCGAGGGGCCCGACCTGGTTCTCCGCCTGGCCGCCCTGCTGCACGACATCGGCAAGCCGCGCACGCGCCGGTTCGAGAAGGACGGCCGGGTGTCGTTCCACCACCACGAAGTGGTCGGAGCCAAGATGACGAAGAAGCGCATGACCGCGCTCAAGTACTCCAACGACCTGGTGAAGGACGTCTCACGCCTGGTCGAGCTGCACCTGCGCTTCCACGGATACGGCACGGGCGAGTGGACGGACTCGGCGGTCCGCCGCTACGTCCGGGACGCCGGCCCGCTGCTCGACCGTCTCCACAAGCTGACGCGCTCGGACTGCACGACCCGCAACAAGCGCAAGGCCGCCGCGCTCTCGCGGGCGTATGACGGCCTGGAGGAGCGCATCGCGAAGCTCCAGGAGCAGGAGGAGCTGGATGCCATCCGCCCGGACCTGGACGGCAACCAGGTCATGGAGATCCTGGGCGTGAAACCGGGACCGGTCGTCGGCCAGGCGTACAAGTACCTGCTGGAGCTCCGCCTGGAGAACGGGCCGATGGGCCACGACGCGGCGGTGGCGGCGCTCAAGGAGTGGTGGCGGAAAGAGTCGGGGACCGCATGAGCGAGGGGTGGTGTGTTTCACGTGAAACACACCACCTCGCCATGACGGCGTGGCCCGCGCTCGACGCCTGCACGTTCACCGGACTGCCGGTGGCCGTGCCGTCGGCTTGTTCGGGACGTTTCACGTGAAACGTGTTCCTTTGACAGGAGCCAGGAAGAGGCATGACTGCCTCAGGCATCACCGAGGCGGGGAAGGCCCCCTTCGTCGTCGCCGACCTCGGCATAGAACCCCGTGGTGCCCCCGGCTCTCCAGCACGCGGTCTCATGGGCGCGTGTCGCAGACAGGGTGCGGGGCGAGGCGCACGTAAGGGATCGGCCCCACCGGCATTTCCGTAGCCCAGCCGGGCTCGGCGACATCGATGTGCCCCTTACCGGCCGCCGAAACGGACCATGGCGCCTGCGACTGCTCCATAGACAGCGGCGACGGTGACGACCAGAGGCACCGACCGGCCGTCCGGCGGCAGCATCAGCGCGGCCACCGCGGCGGCGGCGACGAAGGCCACGTTGAAGAGCACGTCGTAAACGGAGAAGATCCGGCCGCGGAAGGCGTCGTCGACCGAGGACTGCACGATCGTGTCGGTCGCGATCTTCGAGCTCTGGGTCGTCAGTCCCAGGACGAACGCCGCGGTGAGCAGGGGCACGGTGGCGAACGTCAGCCCGAGAGCCGGGACCAGCACCGCGGCGGCACCCGCGCACACGGCCATCCATCGGCCGGGGCCGAGGCGTCCGGCCGCCCAGGGCGTGATCACCGCAGCGGCGAAGAAACCGGCGCCGGAGACCCCCAGGGCCAGCCCCAGCAGCGCGAGCCCCTCGTCCGTGTCCGACGTCAGGGTGTATCGGCACAGCATCAGCAGGAGGACGAGCAGGGCGCCGTAGCAGAACCGCATCAGCGTCATGGCGGCGAGCGACCAGGCCGCGCCCCGGCGTGCCGGCGCGAGGAGATGGCGTACTCCGGACACCAGGTCCCGGGCCGTACCGGCGAGCGCCGACGCGAGACGCGGCTTTACCAGCGCCCGGTCGGGGCCCAGCAACCCCACCGCCATGCGCAGCGACGCCAGTGCCCCGCACAGGTACAGGACCGCTCCGAGCAGTACCACGGCGGCGTCGGAGTCCGCGACCACGAGGCGCACGACGAAGGCCAGACCGCCACCGGCCGTCGCCGCCAGGGTGCCCGCCGTCGGCGAGACGGAGTTCGCGATCACCAGACGTTCCGCGTCGACCACCCGCGGCAGCGCCGCGGACAGACCCGCGAGGACGAAGCGGTTGACTGCGGTGACGCACAGGGCGGAGACGTAGAAGAGCCAGTCCGGAACGGAGGCGACCATCAGCACCCCGGTCGCCGAGGCGAGCAGGGCACGCAGCAGATTGCCGTACAGAAGGACCTGGCGGCGGCGCCAGCGGTCCAGGAGGACGCCGGCGAAGGGCCCCACCAGCGAGTACGGGAGCAGCAGGATCGCCATCGCGGAGGCGACCGCGGCGGCCGAGGTCTGTTTCTCCGGCGAGAAGACGACGTAGGTGGCGAGCGCGACCTGGTAGACACCGTCGGCTCCCTGGGAGAGCAGACGTACGGCGAGCAGACGCCGGAATCCCTTCAGGCGCAGCAGGACGCGCAGGTCACGGACGACGGCCATGGGGCACAGCCTCACATACGCGAAGATCCCCGGGTCGTGCGACCCGGGGACCTTCGGTGGTCTTCAGTCGGGCGCGATCAGCGCTCGACCTCGCCCTTGATGAACTTCTCGACGTTCTCGCGGGCCTCGTCGTCGAAGTACTGGACCGGCGGGGACTTCATGAAGTAGCTCGACGCCGACAGGATCGGGCCGCCGATGCCGCGGTCCTTGGCGATCTTCGCGGCGCGCAGGGCGTCGATGATGACACCGGCCGAGTTCGGGGAGTCCCAGACCTCGAGCTTGTACTCCAGGTTCAGCGGGACGTCGCCGAACGCGCGGCCCTCGAGGCGGACGTAGGCCCACTTGCGGTCGTCCAGCCAGGCAACGTAGTCGGACGGGCCGATGTGGACGTTCTTCTCACCGAGGTCCCGGTCGGGGATCTGGGAGGTGACGGCCTGCGTCTTGGAGATCTTCTTGGACTCGAGGCGGTCGCGCTCGAGCATGTTCTTGAAGTCCATGTTGCCGCCGACGTTCAGCTGCATCGTGCGGTCCAGGATGACGCCCCGGTCCTCGAACAGCTTCGCCATGACACGGTGCGTGATGGTGGCGCCGACCTGCGACTTGATGTCGTCACCGACGATCGGCACGCCGGCCTCGGTGAACTTGTCCGCCCACTCCTTGGTGCCGGCGATGAAGACCGGGAGGGCGTTGACGAAGGCGACCTTGGCGTCGATGGCGCACTGGGCGTAGTACTTCGCCGCGTCCTCGGAGCCGACGGGCAGGTAGCAGACGAGGACGTCGACCTGCTTGTCCTTGAGGACCTGGACGATGTCGACCGGGGCCTCGGGGGACTCCTCGATGGTCTCCCGGTAGTACTTGCCGAGACCGTCGAGCGTGTGGCCACGCTGGACCTTGACGCCGGTGTTCGGCACGTCGCAGATCTTGATGGTGTTGTTCTCGGAGGCGCCGATGGCGTCCGCGAGGTCCAGGCCGACCTTCTTGGCGTCCACGTCGAACGCGGCGACGAACTCGATGTCGCGGACGTGGTAGTCCCCGAACTGGACGTGCATCAGGCCCGGGACCTTGGCCGCCGGGTCGGCGTCCTTGTAGTACTCGACGCCCTGCACCAGCGATGCGGCGCAGTTGCCCACACCGACGATGGCTACGCGAACCGAACCCATTCCGGTTGCTCCCTGTGTGTACGAGTGAGGCCCTGACTGGGCGCTCACGTGGCGGTGTCGCCGGGCGTATCCGGCCGGGGCTCGTCCCCGGGCCGGGGCAGGCCGCCCGTCGCTCCAGATGTCGTGTCCTGTCGAGCGGTCCCCTCGGCGGCGGAACCTCGCAGGTCCCGTCCCGCCCGCTCGCTCTCGATGAGCTCGTTCAGCCAGCGCACTTCGCGCTCCACGGATTCCATTCCGTGGCGCTGGAGCTCAAGCGTGTAGTCGTCGAGGCGGTCCCGGGTGCGGGCCAGGGAGGCCCGCATCTTCTCCAGGCGCTCCTCCAGCCGACTGCGTCGGCCCTCGAGCACGCGCATGCGCACGTCACGCGACGTCTGTCCGAAGAACGCGAAGCGAGCGGCGAAGGTCTCGTCCTCGTACGCGTCGGGTCCGGTCTGCGAGAGGAGCTGCTCGAAGTGCTCCTTACCGTCGGCCGTCAGCCGGTAGACGATCTTGGCGCGGCGCCCGGTGAGGGAGGCGGCCGCCTCGCCGACGTTCCCCGGCTCCTCGATCAACCAGCCATTGGCGACCAGTGTCTTGAGGCAGGGGTACAGCGTCCCGTAGCTGAACGCCCGGAACACACCGAGTGACGTGTTGAGCCGCTTGCGCAGCTCGTAGCCGTGCATCGGGGACTCGCGGAGCAGGCCGAGTACGGCGAACTCGAGGATGCCGGAACGTCGGCTCATCGTCGCCTCCTCTCGCCCTTATGCCGCGCTGATGTATCGGCTCGATACATCACGACGATAGAACGACCTTCCGCATGCGACAAGAGGCGCACTGGTGAACGGGATCACATCAGCGATTCGTCGTGAGCAAGTTGCCTGATTTGAGGTGAACTTCGGGACTCGGGGGTTTCGGCCATGCGTAGTCTGTGCGCCATGCAGACTGCCGGGAACCGAGTGACGCGTGGGGGCGTCCTCGGCCCCGGTGCAGTACGGGTGAATGCGGTAGGGGCCGCATCCGTACATCGGGGGGACCGGAAACCAGCCGCCTTTTCCAGGCGCGCAAAGGTGCGCCTGCCCGAGGAGTAGTCGTTCGATGAGCGAGCACCGTCGCAAACCGCCGCAGCCGCAGGGAGGCGGACGTGCCGCGGCCCGACGCGGCCAGTCCGGCTCGTCCTCCGGCCGCCGTGCGGCACCGCGAGGCGCCACAGGGACCCCGTCCGGCTCGTACGGCCCGGAGGACGAGGAGCGCCCCTACGGGAGCCGCGCCGAGGCCCGGCGCGCGGCACAACGGAGCGGAGGCGGCCGTCGCAGGGCGGCCGAGCCCGGTCGAGGGGGCCGGCGGGCCGGTGGCGGTGCGAGTGGTCCCGGGCGTGGACGCGTGGCCGCTTCCGGCAAGAAGCGACTGATCGACTACCCGCGCGGCGGCCGCAGCGGATGGCGGCGCTGGGTGCCCTCCTGGAAGCTCGTCTCGGGTCTCTGCGTCGCGTTCTTCGGCGGTCTGGTGACCGCCGCCGGCATCGCGTACGCCATGGTCGGCATCCCCGACCTCGACAAGATGGCCACCGCGCAGAACAACGTGTACTACTGGTCCAACGGCGAGGTGATGGTCGCCACGGGCGGTGAGCGCAATCGTCAGGAGATCAAGCTCTCCCAGATCCCCAAGGCGATGCGGTACGCCGTCATCTCCCAGGAGAACAAGTCGTTCTACTCCGACAGCGGTATCGACCCCAAGGGCATCGCCCGCGCCGTGTTCAACATGGCCCGGGGCGGTGAGACGCAGGGGGGCTCGACCATCACCCAGCAGTACGTCAAGAACGCGATGCTGGCGGACCAGTCGCAGACGGTCTCCCGCAAGGTCAAGGAGATCCTCGTCTCGGTCAAGGTGGGTGCAAAGGTCGACAAGGACGACATCCTCGAGGGTTACCTGAACTCCGCCTACTACGGCCGCGGCGCTTACGGCATCCAGGCCGCGGCGCGGGCGTACTTCAACAAGGACGCCGAGAAGCTGAACCCGGGCGAATGCGCTCTCCTCGCGGCCGTTCTCAAGGGCGCCACCTACTACGACCCCGCGGGTGCGACGTCGATCGACCCGGCCGCCACCCCGGCGGCCAACAAGAAACGTGCGCTCGGGCAGATGCAGGACACCCTCGACAAGATGGTCGAGTACGGTCATCTGGACCAGGCGGAGCGGGCCAAGTACACCGAGCTTCCCACGGTGCAGAACCCGCGGTCGAACACCCGGCTGGGCGGCCAGACCGGCTACCTCGTCGACCTCGCCCGGGCGTCCATCATCAAGGACGGCATCGCGACACGGGACCAGCTGGACCAGGGGGGCTACGAGATCCACACGACCTTCGACAAGAGGAAGGTCCAGGAGCTCGAAGCCGCGGTCACGAAGGTCTACAAGGCGAACATCAAGCCTGACAAGCGCCCCGACAAGGACACCCACGTGCAGTTCGGCGGTGCGTCGGTGAACCCCGAGACCGGGGCCATCGAGGCCATCTACGGTGGCGCCGACGCGACGAAGCACTTCACCAACAACGCCGACGTGACCGGCGCCCAGGTCGGTTCGACGTTCAAGCCGTTCGTGCTCGCGGCGGCGATGAAGTGGGGCGTGCGCGATCCCGACGGTTCCGAGGACCAACCGCAGGACGCGCGCACCCTGGTCTCCCCGAAGAGTCTCTACAGCGGCCAGAACAACCTCAAGATCAAGAACTACGACGGGTCGGTCTGGACGAACGAGAAGGGGGAGCAGTGGCGGCAGGAGAACGACGGCAAGAAGTCGCTCGGTGATCCGCCGGACTACAAGATCGACCTGCGTGAGGCCATGCGGGAATCGGTGAACTCCGCCTACGTGCAACTGGGCATGGACGTCGGTCTGGACAAGGTGAAGGAGGCCGCAGTCGACGCGGGCCTCCTGGAGGACAGCTTGACGGGCACCAGCTATCCGTCGTTCTCCATCGGTGTCTCGGACCCCAGCGCGATCCGTATGGCGAGCTCGTACGCCACCTTCGCGGCCAGCGGCAAGCAGCGTGCTCCCTTCTCCGTCACGAAGGTGGTGCGCGGGGGCGAGACGATCCACGCACACCAGCTGGAGACGAAGGCCGCCTTCACCGCGAAGGTCGCGGACAACGTCACGGACGTCCTGAAGACCGTCGTCGAGGACGGTACGGGCTCCAACGCGCAGTTGCCGGGCCGCGAGGTGGCGGGCAAGACCGGTACCACGGACGGCAACAAGTCCGCCTGGTTCGTCGGATACACCCCGCAGCTGTCGACCGCGATCAGCATGTTCCGCTACCCGGACGACGAGTCGATCAAGAACCGTACGTTCCTGGAGATGTACGGCACGGGTGGTCAGGACAAGATCCACGGCGCGTCGTTCCCGTCGGAGATCTGGCACGACTACATGGAGCAGGCCCTGAAGGGTCAGCCGGCGAAGAAGTTCCCGACCCCGGAACCCATCGGTGAGGTCATCAACGACACTCCGCCGCCGCCGAGCCCGACGCCTACGCCCTCCCGGACGGAGGAGTCGAGCCCGTCGCCGAGCCCGTCGCCCAGCCGGACCCCGACCAGTCCGTCGCCCACACCGACCCCCACGTGCGACGTCTTCGACTGGGAATGCGAGAACGGGGACAACAACGGCAACCAGAACGGCGGCAACGACACCGCCGGCGGGGACGGCGGATCGTCGCCCTCGCCCTCGGCCAGTGCGACCGAGGGCGACAGCGAGGGCAACGGAAACGGAAACGGCAACGGCCCAGGAGGCGGCACCATCTGGGGTTCGAGCGGATAGCCACCCAGCTGCCCGGCATGCGTGTTTCACGTGAAACACCCGCTTGTTTCACGTGAAACAGGGGCCGCCGCACCCAACAGGGTGCGGCGGCCCCGCCGTATACCCGAACACGTACGGCAGGATGTGCCCCATGCCCAGCGCAGAATCGACGCCAGCGAGCGTGCACGGACCGGATCGGGTGTCGCCGACCAGGGAGGACGCGGTCGCAGCGGCAGGGAGCGAGCTGATCGGCGGCCCCCTCGGCCGCCGCGCCCTGCTCGGGAGGTCCTGGTGGACCCCGGTGCGAGTGGTCGCGCTCGTGGCGATCGGCATGTTCGTTCTCGGCCTGGTCCAGAAGGCGCCCTGTTACAACGGGGCATGGTTCTTCGGCGCCAGCTCCCAGTACACGCATGCCTGCTACTCGGACATCCCGCACCTCTATCAGGGCCGTGGGTTCGTCGACGGACTCGTGCCCTACTTCGACAAGCTTCCCGGCGACATGGAGTACCTCGAGTACCCGGTGCTGACCGGCCTGTTCATGGAAGTGGCGTCCTGGCTCACCCCGGGGAGCGGCACCGTCCAGGACCAGGAACAGTGGTACTGGATGGTCAATGCCGGGATGCTCATGGTGTGCGCGGTCGTCATCACCGCCTGCGTCACCCGCCTGCACGCCCGGCGTCCCTGGGACGGTCTGCTGGTCGCGTTGGCGCCGGCCTTCGCACTGACCGCGACCGTCAACTGGGACCTGCTGGCGGTCGCCCTGATGACCGCGGCGATCCTGATGTGGTCGCGGGGGCGCGCACTCGCGTTCGGTGTGCTGCTGGGACTGGCCACGGCCGCCAAGCTCTACCCCTTCCTCGTCCTCGGCCCGCTGCTCGTACTGTGCTGGCGTGCGGGCAAGTGGCGGGATTTCGGCAGGGCCCTGGGGGGTGCGGCCGGCGCCTGGCTCGTGGTGAACCTGCCGGTGATGCTCTTCGCCTTCGACGGCTGGTCGAAGTTCTACACGTTCAGCCAGGAACGCGGCGTCGACTTCGGGTCCTTCTGGCTGATCATCGTCCAGAACTCCGACGCCCCACCCAGCACCGAGACCGTCAATACGTTCGCGACGCTCCTGATGCTGCTGTGCTGCGGCGCCATCGCGGCGCTCGCGCTGACCGCTCCGCGACGTCCGCGGTTCGTCCAGCTCGCCTTCCTCATCGTCGCGGCGTTCATCCTCACCAACAAGGTCTACTCGCCGCAGTACGTCCTGTGGCTGGTGCCGCTGGCCGCGCTGGCCCGGCCGAAGTGGCGGGACTTCCTGATCTGGCAGGTGTGCGAGGTGGCCTACTTCCTGGGCATCTGGATGTATCTCGCCTACACCACCAGCGGAGACGCCCACAAGGGCCTGCCGACGGACGGCTATCACTGGGCCATCGGCGTCCACCTGCTGGGCACGCTGTACCTGTGCGTCATGGTCGTCCGCGACATCCTCATGCCGGACCGGGACCCGGTCCGGCGGACCGGCGACGACGACCCCTCGGGCGGTGTGCTCGACGGCGCCGAGGACGTCTTCGTCCTCGGTCCCGCGGCTCGTCCCGCGCAGCACGCGGCGCACCTCGAAGGCCCCCGGGTGGAGTGGGGCGCCGGACGGCAGCCCGGCGGTTCGCTCTGAGCGAACCGGCATCGGCGAGCACACCGCCGACGGTCCTCCGGGCGCCGGACCTGCGAAAGGGCCGTACACGGGCAACCGTGTACGGCCCTTTCGCAGGTCTCAGGGCTCTCGCCTCGTGCGCGAACCTCAGCGGTCGACGATGCGGTCGAACTGCGTGGTGGTGTGCCGCAGATGTGCCACCAGCTCGTCACCGACCGACGGCTCCGGTGCGTCGGAGGGCACGAACAGGATCGACACCTGCATGTGCGGCGGTTCCGCGAACCAGCGCTGCTTGCCGCCCCAGACGAACGGCGACAGGTTCCGGTTCACCGTGGCCAGGCCCGCCCGGGCGACGCCCTTGGCGCGCGGCATGACACCGTGCAGCGCCTTCGGCGCCTCCAGGCCCACGCCGTGGGACGTACCGCCCGCCACGACCACCAGGAAACCGTCGGAGGCCGCCTTCTGCTGCCGGTAGCCGAAGCGCTCCCCCTTGGTCACGCGTGTGACGTCCAGCACGGCGCCGCGGTACTCGGTGGCCTCGTGGTCCCCCAGCCACAGCCGTGTTCCGATGCGCGCACGGAACCGGGTCTGCGGGAACTGCTGCTGGAGTCGGGCGAGTTCGTCGGCCTTGAGGTGGCTGACGAACATCGTGTGCAGCGGCAGACGGGCCGCACGCAGCCGGTCCATCCACCCGATGACCTCCTCGACGGCGTCCGAGCCGTCGGTGCGGTCCAGCGGCAGATGGATGGCGAAGCCCTCCAGCCGGACGTTCTCTATGGCGGCGTGCAGCTGCGGAAGGTCCTGCTCGCTGATGCCGTGCCGCTTCATCGAGGACATCACCTCGATGACCACCCGGGCGCCCACCAGGCCGTACACGCCGTCGATGGACGACACGGAGCGCACGACCCGGTCGGGCAGCGGCACCGGCTCCTCGCCGCGCCGGTACGGCGTCAGCACCAGCAGATCGCCGCTGAAGAAGTCCTTGATCCGGGCGGCCTCGTACGTCGTGCCCACGGCGAGGACGTCGGAACCCAGGCGCGTGGCCTCCTCAGCCAGCCGCTCGTGTCCGAAGCCGTAGCCGTTGCCCTTGCAGACCGGGACCAGCCCGGGGAACTGCTCCTGCACGTGCTTGTGGTGCGCCCGCCAGCGCGCGGTGTCGACGTAGAGCGTGAGCGCCATGGCCGGACCTGGAACCTTTCTCGTGGCTGCGGTGTGTCAGAGGTGAGAGAAATCGGCGGAGCTGTGGAAGCCCCTCCCGACGCTACTGGAGCGGGGAGCGTGGGTCAGCGACGCGACATGTAGATGTCGAGCGCCTTGTGCAGCAGCTTGTTCAGCGGGAAGTCCCACTCCCCGAGGTACTCGGCCGCCTGTCCGCCCGTGCCGACCTTGAACTGGATCAGGCCGAAGAGGTGGTCGCTCTCGTCCAGGGAGTCGGAGATGCCGCGCAGGTCGTAGACGGTGGCCCCGAGGGCGTAGGCGTCGCGGAGCATCGCCCACTGCATCGCGTTCGAGGGCCGGACCTCGCGGCCGATGTTGTCGGAGGCACCGTAGGAGTACCAGACGTGCCCGCCGACGACCAGCATCGTCGCCGCAGACAGGTTCACCCCGTTGTGCCGGGCGAAGTACAGGCGCATGCGGTTGGGGTCCTCGTTGTTGAGGGCCGCCCACATGCGCTGGAAGTACGACAGCGGCCGCGGCCGGAAGCGGTCGCGCACGGCCGTGATCTCGTACAGGCGCTGCCACTCCTCGAGGTCGTGGTAGCCGCCCTGGACGACCTCGACGCCGGCCTTCTCGGCCTTCTTGATGTTGCGGCGCCACAGCTGGTTGAAGTTCTTGTGGACCTCTTCCAGGGACCGGTTGGCCAGCGGCACCTGGAAGACGTAGCGGGGCTGCACGTCACCGAAGCCGGCGCCGCCGTCCTCACCCTGCTGCCAACCCATGCGGCGCAGCTTGTCGGCCACCTCGAAGGCACGCGGCTCGATGTGGTCGGCCTCTATGTCACGCAACCGCTTGACGTCGGGGTCCTGGATGCCCTTCTTGATCGACGCGGCGTCCCAGCGCCGGATGATCACCGGCGGGCCCATCTTCACCGAGAAGGCGCCCTGCTGCTTCAGGTGCGCCAGCATGGGCTCGATCCAGTCCTGGAGATTCGGCGCGAACCAGTTGATGACCGGACCCTCGGGGAGGTAGGCGAGATAACGCTTGATCTTGGGCAGCTGCCGGTACAGCACGAGGCCCACACCGACCAGATGACCGGTCCGGTCGTCGAACCACCCGAGGTTCTCCGAGCGCCATTCCGCCTTGACGTCCGCCCAGGCCGGCACCTGCATGTGACTCGCCGCCGGCAGACTCTGGATGAATGCCAGATGCTGCTCGCGGCTGATGGTCCTCAGGGTCAGGCTCATTCGGGGCGCTCCTCGGGCTGGTGTGTCCCCATGGGTTCAGGGGCTCCGGCTCTCGCGCGAAGCCTACTGCGCCCTGTGAGCGCCCCGTCCGGCGTACGGGGGACCACGCCGCCCCGAGGGCCGGCGCGGTCCGTGGGTCAGCCGCCGACGAATCCACCGAAGGTGCCGAACAGCCCGCCGTGGGCCATACCGAAGAAGAGGCCGATCGCGGAGGCACCGATACCCAGTACCAGGCCGAAACGCTCTCGGGTCGTCTCGGAGATGAACTGGCCGTAACCGCCGACCAGGACACCGGCCAGTCCGGCCCAGGACGTCAGGAGGTGAAGCCCTGGAAACCCTGTGGTCGCGAGGGAGAGCACTCCGAGTACCAGGGTCACGGCCATCAGCGTGTCCTGGAGCGGGTGCGGTTTGCCGTCGGTGGCCAGCAGTCCGGTCCTGGGTTTGGCGGGTCGCATGATCTGTGCCATGGGGAACCTCCAGCCGAAGGCAGTCTGTCTCAGCCCTGCACATCCGTTGTGTACAGATTGCGTCCCCTCGCGGCCGGATTTCAACCGCAGGCCGACGGCCGGGTACTCTGTACCTTCTGCACTGGTGTCTGCTGTGGTCCGACCGGTCCACCTCCTCGGAGGAGGCCCGATTGTCAGTGGGCCCTGGTTTACTCGTTGATGCCGGTGCACAACGCATCGCAACCCTCCTGCCACGGAACGACCGTGGCCGCTGAGTCCAAAGGAGGTGGGTTCCACATGCGTCACTACGAGGTGATGGTCATCCTCGACCCCGATCTCGAGGAGCGCGCTGTCTCCCCGCTGATCGAGAACTTCCTCTCTGTCGTCCGTGACGGCGGCGGAAAGGTCGAGAAGGTCGACACCTGGGGCCGTCGTCGTCTCTCGTACGAGATCAAGAAGAAGCCCGAGGGCATCTACTCGGTCATCGACCTGCAGGCCGAGCCTGCGGTCGTCAAGGAGCTCGACCGCCAGATGAACCTGAACGAGTCGGTCCTCCGGACCAAGGTCCTCCGTCCCGAGATGCACTGAGCCCTTCCGCTCAGCTTTCCCGGGATCCGAGTAGCAGCACAAGCAGCCAGCAGCAAACCCGCCGAGAGGTTCCCCCATGGCAGGCGAGACCGTCATCACGGTCATCGGCAATCTTGTCGACGACCCCGAGCTGCGCTTCACCCCGTCCGGTGCGGCCGTCGCGAAGTTCCGTGTCGCGTCGACCCCCCGCACCTTCGACCGCCAGACGAACGAGTGGAAGGACGGCGAGAGCCTCTTCCTGACCTGCTCGGTCTGGCGCCAGGCGGCGGAGAACGTCGCCGAGTCGCTCCAGCGAGGCATGCGCGTCATCGTGCAGGGCCGGCTGAAGCAGCGGTCCTACGAGGACCGTGAGGGCGTCAAGCGCACGGTCTACGAGCTGGACGTCGACGAAGTCGGTGCCAGCCTGCGCAGCGCCACGGCCAAGGTCACCAAGACCTCGGGCCGCGGTGGCCAGGGTGGTTACGGCGGCGGTGGCGGCCAGGGCCAGGGTGGCGGCGGCTGGGGCGGCGGCCCCGGCGGCGGCCAGCAGGGCGGCGGTGCTCCCGCCGACGACCCCTGGGCCACGAGCGCTCCCGCCGGTGGCAACCAGAGCGGCGGCGGTGGCTGGGGCGGTGGCTCCGGCAGCGGCGGCGGCTACTCGGACGAGCCCCCCTTCTAGGCGGGCTCCACCCACACTTCTTGATCACACAGGAGAGACATCATGGCTAAGCCGCCTGTGCGCAAGCCGAAGAAGAAGGTCTGCGCATTCTGCAAGGACAAGGTCACGTACGTGGACTACAAGGACACGAACATGCTGCGGAAGTTCATTTCCGACCGCGGCAAGATCCGTGCCCGCCGCGTGACCGGCAACTGCACGCAGCACCAGCGTGACGTCGCCACGGCCGTCAAGAACAGCCGTGAGATGGCGCTGCTGCCCTACACGTCCACCGCGCGATAAGGGAAGGGTGACCGACTCATGAAGATCATCCTCACCCACGAGGTCTCCGGCCTCGGTGCCGCGGGCGACGTCGTCGACGTCAAGGACGGCTACGCTCGCAACTACCTGATCCCGCGGAAGTTCGCCATCCGCTGGACCAAGGGCGGCGAGAAGGACGTCGAGCAGATCCGTCGTGCTCGCAAGATCCACGAGATCCAGACCATCGAGCAGGCCAACCAGGTGAAGGCCCAGCTCGAAGGCGTGAAGGTCCGTCTGGCCGTCCGCTCCGGCGACGCCGGTCGTCTCTTCGGCTCCGTCACCCCGGCCGACGTCGCTTCGGCGATCAAGGCCGCCGGTGGCCCCGAGGTCGACAAGCGCCGCATCGAGCTGGGTTCGCCGATCAAGACCCTGGGCGCCCACGAGACGTCCGTTCGTCTGCACCCCGAGGTTGCCGCCACGGTCAACATCGAGGTTGTTTCCGCCTGAGCCCGGCTCTCGCTGAAGCGATGAGATGGGGCCGCACCTCCCCGATCGAGGGGGTGCGGCCCCGTTGTCATGGCGGACGAAGTGACGGGTGGGTCGAGGCCGGTGTTCCCCGGCAGGCCCGGTGTTCCCCGTGAAGCAGTGTGTTTCACGGGGAACGGTCAGCGTGTCGCGCCGGTGACGATCCAACGACCCGAGCGAGTACGCCACCACAGCGTCAGCATGCGCATCGCCATCATCAACGTCATGGCCCCCCACAGTGCGGTGAGCCCGCCACCGAGGGCCGGGACGAGGAGCGCAGCGGGAGTGAAGACCGCCAGGGTGAGCAGCATCGCCCAGGCGAGGTAAGGGCCGTCTCCCGCGCCCATCAGAACGCCGTCAAGGACGAAGACCACACCGCAGATCGGCTGGGAGAGAGCCACGATCACCAGAGCGGGCAGTGCGGCGTCCTTGACGGAGGAGTCACCGGTGAACAGGGGCAGGAACGCCGGCCGGGTCAGCACCACGAGCAGACCCAGGAGAACGCCGATCGCGATGCCCCACTCGACCATCCTGCGGCAGGCGTCCCGGGCACCCTGGGTGTCACCGGCCCCCAGGTAGCGCCCGATGATGGCCTGCCCGGCGATGGCGATCGCGTCGAGGGCGAAGGCAAGCAGGCTCCACAAGGACAGGATGATCTGGTGGGCCGCTATGTCGGAGTCCCCGAGACGAGCTGCCACGGCCGTGGCGATCATGAGGATCGCCCGCAGGGAGAGAGTACGTACGAGCAACGGCACCCCGGCCTGTGCGGACGCCCTGATGCCGGAGGTGTCCGGGCGCAGGGACGCGCCGTGCCTGCGTGCCCCGCGGATGACCACCCCGAGGTACACCGCGGCCATGCCGAGCTGGGCGACGACGGTTCCCCAGGCGGAACCCGCGATGCCGAGGCCGGCGCCGTAGACCAGCCCGACGTTGAGGACGGCGTTGGCGACGAATCCCGCTACGGCCACGTAGAGCGGGGTCCGGGTGTCCTGCAGCCCCCGCAGGACACCGGTCGAGGCGAGCACGACGAGCATGGCGGGGATGCCGAGCGAGGAAATCCGCAGATAGGTGACGGCATACGGGGCGGCGGTGTCGGAGGCTCCGAAGAGGTCCACCAGCGACGGTGCCGCGGGCAGGACGACGGCTATGACAGCGGCGCCGAGCAGCAAGGCCAGCCAGATGCCGTCCATGCCCTGCCGGATGGCGGACTGCAGATCGCCTGCCCCGACGCGCCGGGCGACGGCCGCCGTGGTGGCGTAGGCGAGGAAGACGAAGACGCTGACGGCTGTGGTCAGCAGGGCCGAGGCGATGCCGAGCCCGGCGAGTTGTGCCGTACCCAGGTGGCCGACGATGGCGCTGTCGGCCATGACGAAGAGGGGCTCGGCGACGAGCGCACCGAAGGCCGGAACGGCCAACGCGACGATCTCTCGGTCGTGCCGTCGCCGGAAGGTTCGGGAGCGCGCGGGGGCCTGTGTCATGAGCACCAATCTAATCGTCCACAGGTAAGGGATGCAAAGCTTTAGAAACCCTTACTTTCCCTTGCGTCCGGTGCGCTCTTGTGTACGGTTCGAAGTGATCTTGATCTGACGGGGAAAGTTTTTCTTCTGCACAGCCAGTGGATGGCGAAACCGCAGGTCAAGTAGGCGTCAGCAGTTGTGGGGAGGGCTTGTTCACAGGGCTGTCCACCGGGTCGTGCACAGCTTTCGGGGAGTTGTCCACAGTATCTGGCCGGTCATCCACATGGCCTGTGGATAACTGGATTGGCTGGTGGTGTCGGCGGGCCTACGGTGGTCCGGCGCCTGCTCCGCCCGACGGCTTGTGAACCCTCACAAAACCGACGCGTCAGAACTGGAGCTGGGCGTCTTATTTGTCAGTGCCGTGCCGTAGAAATGTGGAGCACGGCGAGGTCCGCGCGGCGGACGGGAGGAGGTGGCTCGGTGAGCATTTCCGAGCCCTTGGACGACCCGTGGGCCGACAGCGGTCCCAGTGATCGTCTGCCTGTTTCCCGCCGTCGCGGTGACAGCGTCAGGAGCCGTGACGACCAGCACGAGCGCGGCCGGGACAACGGCGCGTGGGACGGCGCGGGACCGTCCGCGTTCGAGCGGGTGCCACCGCAGGACCTGGAGGCCGAGCAGTCCGTTCTCGGCGGCATGCTGCTGTCCAAGGACGCCATCGCGGACGTCGTCGAGATCCTCAAGGGACACGACTTCTACAAGCCGGCCCACGAGACGATCTACCAGGCGATCCTCGACATCTACGCCAAGGGGGAGCCGGCCGACCCCATCACTATCGCCGCCGAGCTCACCAAACGCGGTGAGATCAACAAGGTCGGCGGTGCCTCGTACCTGCACACGCTCGTCCAGACCGTGCCCACGGCCGCGAACGCCGCGTACTACGCGGAGATCGTGCACGAGCGTGCCGTCCTGCGCCGCCTGGTGGAGGCCGGCACCCGGATCACGCAGATGGGATACGCGGCCGACGACGACGTGGACGAGATCGTCAACCGTGCCCAGGCCGAGATCTACGCAGTCACCGAGCAGCGCACCAGCGAGGACTACCTGCCGCTCGGCGACATCATGGAGGGCGCGCTCGACGAGATCGAGGCGATCGGATCGCGCAGCGGCGAGATGACCGGTGTGCCCACCGGGTTCACCGACTTCGACTCGCTCACCAACGGCCTGCACCCGGGCCAGATGATCGTCATCGCCGCGCGTCCCGCCATGGGCAAGTCGACGCTCGCGCTGGACTTCGCGCGGGCGGCCTCGATCAAGAACAACCTGCCGAGCGTCATCTTCTCGCTCGAAATGGGACGCAACGAGATCGCGATGCGTCTGCTGTCCGCCGAGGCCCGGGTCGCGCTGCATCACATGCGGTCGGGCACGATGACGGACGACGACTGGACGCGTCTGGCCCGCCGGATGCCGGACGTCTCGGCCGCACCGCTCTACATCGACGACTCCCCGAACCTGTCGATGATGGAGATCCGAGCCAAGTGCCGCCGGCTCAAGCAGCGCAACGATCTCAAGCTGGTGGTCATCGATTATCTCCAGCTGATGCAGTCCGGCGGATCCAAGCGTGCCGAGAGCCGCCAGCAGGAGGTCTCGGACATGTCCCGTAACCTCAAGCTCCTGGCCAAGGAGCTGGAGATTCCCGTCATCGCGCTCTCCCAGCTGAACCGTGGTCCCGAGCAGCGCACCGACAAGAAGCCGATGGTGTCCGACCTGCGTGAGTCCGGCTCCATCGAGCAGGACGCGGACATGGTGATCCTGCTGCACCGTGAGGACGCCTACGAGAAGGAGTCGCCGCGCGCGGGCGAGGCCGACCTGATCGTGGCCAAGCACCGAAACGGCCCGACGGCGACCATCACGGTCGCCTTCCAGGGCCACTACTCTCGGTTCGTGGACATGGCGCAGATCTGACCTACGGCTCGGGGAAGCAGGGTGGGCCAGCCGCTGGTTTCAGCCGGGCTGGAAGAAGGTGAGCAATTTCCGGGCGGCGTCCGGTGACGTCAGCACCTCCTGCATGTCCGCGGACATCCGGGCGGCAGCTCCGGTGCGTTCGAACATCTCACGTTCGTATTCTTTGACGGCGGCGGGAAAGTCGTCCGGACGCGCGGCCAGCGCGAGACCGAGCGCGGCACCGTCGAGCAGCGCCATGTTGGCCCCCTCTCCCACCGGCGGCATCAGGTGCGCGGCATCGCCGAGCAGAGTGACGCCTGGCGTCGACGGCCAGGTCAGACCGACCGGGAGAGCGCTGATCGGCCGTGGTACGACCGTATCGTCGCAGGCTGCGATCAGCGCGGTGAACCGTGAGTCCCAGCCGGGGAGCAGGTCGATCAGCCGTGCCCGGGCGGCGGCCGGATCCCCGAACGGGATGCCACTGGTAGCGAACCAGTCCTCAGCGGTGCCGTAGAAGCTGATGCCGATGCGAACGCGACCGTCGCCGTTGCGCTGAGCCGCGAGGGACAGACCGTTGCCGAGCACCCAGTAATTGCCGCGCCCGACCATCGCCGCGAGGTCGGGGTGCGTACGGTCGATGTCGGGAATGCCGATCTCGACGACGTTCTGGCCTATATGTGCGGGGCGGGCATCGGTGACCAGCGCACGGACCCGGGAGTGCGCGCCATCCGCGCCGACCAGCAGGTCGTACGTCGCGCTGCTGCCGTCGGCGAAGCGCAGCAGTCCGTTGTCGGCGGACGTGAACGCGTGTCCCCAGCGCACCGCGTCTTCGGGGAGGGAATCCAGCAGCAGGTCGCGCAGATCGGCGCGGTCGACCTCGGGACGCTCGAGCGGAGCGTCGTCGGGCGTGACCTCCTGGAGCAGCAGAGTGCCGTCCGGCTCGAGGAGGCGCATGTCCTGACCTGCGCCACGGGCGATCGTGGAGAACTGGTCGATCAGTCCGGCCTCGCGCAGCGCCCGTTGGCCGGAGTGGATGTCGAGCATGCCGCCCTGATCGCGCGCACCACGCGACGGCTCTCGTTCGTACACAACGGAATCCATGCCGTTCACATGCAGCACACGGGCCAGGGCCAGGCCGCCGAGGCCCGCTCCGACGATGGCGATGGTCATGGTTGTCCCCCTTTGATACGCCGTACAGGCTGATACAGCGTATCGACCCATGCGATGTATGGTGAGCGGCATGTTGGTGTGGGAGCGGCCGGAGCCACCGAATCGACCCGTGCCGGCTCCGCTGAATCGCGAGCGGATCGTGCGAGCGGCGATCCAGTTGGCCGACGCGGACGGCCTGGAGGCGGTGTCGCTGCGCAAGGTCGCCGCCGTGCTGGGCGTCGGGCCGATGCGGCTGTACAGCTACATCGCCGGCAAGGAGGAGTTGCTCGACCTGATGGTCGACGCGGTCCACGCCGAGATCCGACCGGTCGGAGACGACTGGCGAGAGGTGCTCGGGTCTCTTGCCGAAGCCACTCGGAACGCCGCTCACGAGCACGAATGGCTCGCCGATCTCCTGGGCGGCCGTCCCCAGCTCGGACCGCACGCGCTGGCCACCGGGGAGACCGTGGTGGCCGCACTGGGCGGCGTCGACGTGGACGCCGTCATGCCGGTGGTGGCCGCAGTCAACGCGTACGTGATCGGCGCGGTGCGTCGGGAGATCGCCGAGCGGCGTGCCGAGCGGACCACCGGGATGGACGAGAAGCGCTGGCAGGCCTCACTCGGGCCCTATCTGGAGCGGACGTTCGCCACCGGCCGGTTCCCCGCGCTGGCCACGGTGGTACGCGATGCCGACCACGCGGACGCCGACCACACTTTCCGGATCGGCCTCGACTTCCTGCTCGATGGCATCGAAGCGCGCATCTCGAAGTGATGCGCGGTCGAATGACCGGACCAGCGGGGAAAAGAGGTCGACGCGGGGTGCGCGGCCAGGTGGACTGAGGGGCATGACGACACCTCAGGAAGAGCTGCTTCCCGCCACCCGCCGGGCGCTGCTGCACCGGATCGCCGTCGCCCAGGCCGAAGGGCGTACGCCGTCGCTCGTCGCCGCGGTGGTGCGGGACGGACGGACCGTGTGGCACGGGGCGCGGACGTCGGTGGACGGGCACGGTCCGGACGAGAACGTGCAGTACCGGATCGGTTCGATCACCAAGACCTTCACCGCCGTACTCGTCCTGCGGCTGCGCGACGAGGGCATGCTCGACCTCGAAGACCGGCTGGAGAAGCATCTGCCGGGCACGGGAGCGGGGGAGGCCACGATCGCCGGGCTCCTCGCGCACACCGGGGGCCTGGCCGCCGAGTCCCCCGCGCCGTGGTGGGAACGAACCCCCGGCTCTCTGCGCCCCGAACTGGCCGATGTGCTGGGCGAACGGCCCCTCCTGCATCCGGTGGGCCGCCGGCACCACTACTCCAACCCCGGCTACACCCTGCTCGGCGCGCTGGTCGAGCGACTGCGGGGGGCTCCGTGGGAGGACGTGCTGCGTCGGGAGGTGTTGGAGCCACTGGGCCTGGGGCGTACGACCACGCGTCCGCAGGCGCCTCACGCCGGGGGCTGGGCGGTGCATCCGTGGGCCGACGTGATGCTGGCGGAGCCCGCCGAGGACCTCGGGCGGATGGCCCCGGCCGGTCAGCTCTGGTCCACCACCGGGGACCTGGCACGGTTCGCAGCCTTCCTGGCGAAGGGCGACGACAAGGTGCTGAGCGCCGAGTCGGTGCGGGAGATGCGGACGCCCGCGGCGCCGGCCGAGGCCGTGGACGTCGCAGACGGGGTGACGTACGGACTGGGCCTGCAGATCCAGCACCGGGACGGACGGCTGCTCGTGGGCCACTCCGGCTCCCTGCCGGGGTTTCTGGCCAACCTCACCATCGGCGTCGAGGACGACGTGGCGGCGGTCGTGCTGACCAACTGCACCTCCGGGCCGCTGACGGCCGGGGTGGGTGCCGACCTCGTACGGATCGTCGCCGAGGCCGAACCACGGATCCCGGAGCCATGGCGGCCGCTGCCGGACGTCGACGCCTCCGTGCTGGAGCTGACCGGACAGTGGTACTGGGGAACCCATGCCTTCGCGCTGCGGCTGACACCCGCCGGGGGAGTCTCGCTGGAGCCGCTGTCGGGTCAGGGCCGCCGCTCGCGCTTCCGGGCGAACGGTGACGGCACCTGGACGGGGTTGGAGGGTTACTACGCCGGTGAACTGCTGCGGGTCGTGCGGCGCCCGGACGGGACCGTGAGTCATCTGGACCTCGGGTCGTTCGTTTTCACACGCCGGCCCTATGACGAAGGGGATTCCGTGCCGGGAGGAGTGGACCCGGAGGGCTGGCGAGGCATCGGTTAGGCGACGCCGACGGCCGAGGGATGCGCTGTTTCACGTGAAACAGCGCATCCCTCGGCCGCACCACGTCAGAGCTGGAGCTTGAAGCCCGTGTGCGAGGCCGAGAAACCGAGGCGTTCGTAGAAGCGGTGGGCGTCCGTGCGGGTCTTGTCGGAGGTGAGCTGGACCAGGTGGCACCCCTGTCGGCGCGATTCGGCGACGGCCCACTCGATGAGCCGGGTGCCCAGACCGCTGCCCCGCTCGTCGGCGTGGACGCGTACGCCCTCGATGATCGACCGCGTCGCACCGCGCCGGGAGAGGCCGGGGACGACGGTCAGCTGGAGCGTGCCGACGACACGGTCCTCGCGGACGGCGACGACCAGGTGCTGATGGGGGTCGGTGCTGAGCCGTTCGAAGGCGGCGAGATAGGGACTCAGGTCGTCCGGTGACTCACGCTGGGCGCCCAGTGGATCGTCGGCGAGCATGGCGACGACCGCGGGGATGTCGTCCTCGGCGAGGCGCCGTATCTCAAGATCATCCATGACCGCACCCTATGCAGGAAGAAGCGGCGTGGACACGGTCCGCGCCGCTTCGTTCATGCGGGTACCGGTGCCTTGAGGGTCTCCACCGCCCGGACCAGGGGGGCGAGGTCGGGGTTCTTGGCGGCCTCGTCGAGTGCCTCGCGCAGGGCGGCGTCGTTGGTGGGCCGCGCCTCGTTCAGCAGCTTCAGGCCCTCGGCGGTGACGTTGGTGTAGATGCCCCGGCGGTCGGTGGGACAGAGGTAGCGCTCGAGCAACCCGCGGTCCTCGAGCCGGGTGACCAGGCGAGTGGTGGCGCTCTGGCTGAGGACGACGGCGTCGGCGACCTGCTTCATCTGCAGGTGGCCTCCGTCGCCGTCGTGCTGCCGGCTGAGCACGTCGAGCAGGGAGTACTCACGCACGCTCAGGTCGTGCCCGGTCTGCAGGGCGCGCTCGATATGAGCCTCGATCCTCCCGTGCAGCAGGGAGAGGGCGCACCAGCCCTGGGAGAGGGCGGTGAGCGCGGGGTCCGTCGCTGTCATCTGGTTCCTCCGTCCCGGAGCGGCTGAGACAAGGGTAGACCAGGGTCGCAATTTCCGGCGATTGCAATTAACCCGCGCATGCAACTATTGTGGGCGCACGCAAAGCGCTCCTGCAATCTTCTGGGAAGGTGCACCCCCATGCCTCTCGCGCTTCTGGCCCTCGCGATCGGGGCCTTCGGAATCGGAACCACCGAGTTCGTGATCATGGGCTTGTTGCCCGAGGTCGCGAGCGACTACGGGGTCTCCATCCCCACCGCCGGCTTCCTGGTGACCGGCTACGCGCTCGGCGTGATGTTCGGCGCGCCGCTGATGACCGTGCTCGGCACCAAGATTCCGCGCAAGCGGATGCTGATGCTGCTGATGGGCCTGTTCATCGTCGGCAACCTGCTCTCCGCCCTGGCCCCCGCGTTCTCCGTCATGCTGATCGGACGCGTGGTCGCCTCACTCGCCCACGGTGCCTTCTTCGGCATCGGCTCGGTCGTCGCGGCCGACCTGGTCGCCCCGGACAAGAGGGCCGGAGCGATCGCGATGATGTTCACGGGTCTGACCGTCGCCAATGTCGTGGGCGTCCCGCTGGGCACCCTGGTCGGGCAGTCGGTCGGCTGGCGCGTCACCTTCGCCCTCGTCGCCGCGCTCGGTGTCCTCGGCCTGGCCGGCGTCGCCAAGCTGGTTCCCGACATGCCCAAGCCGGAGGGCGTGCGACTGCGGCACGAGCTCGCCGCCTTCAAGAACGCCCAGGTCCTGCTCGCGATGGCGATGACCGTCCTCGGTTTCGGTGGCGTCTTCGCGGCCATCACCTACATCGCGCCGATGATGACGCACGTCGCGGGCTTCGCCGACGGCTCGGTCACCTGGCTGCTGGTTCTCTTCGGGCTCGGCATGGTCGGTGGCAACCTCGTCGGCGGACGGTTCGCCGACCGCGCCCTGATGCCCATGCTGTACGTCTCCCTGGGCGCCCTGGCCGTCGTGCTCGCCCTCTTCACGCTGACCGCGCACAACAAGGTCACGGCAGCCGGAACGATCGTCCTGATCGGTGCCCTGGGCTTCGCCACCGTGCCGCCGCTGCAAAAGCGTGTCCTCGACCACGCACACGGCGCCCCGACGCTGGCCTCGGCCGTGAACATCGGCGCCTTCAACCTCGGCAACGCGCTGTCCGCCTGGCTCGGCGGTGTCGTCATCGCCGCGGGCCTCGGCTACACCGCGCCCAACTGGGTCGGCGCCGGCCTCGCCGCCGCGGCCCTGGCCCTCGCCCTCGTCTCAGCCGCCCTCGAACGGCGCGACGGCACGTCCGGGACGGTCGTCGCGGGCTCCGTACCCACCGAACAGCGCACCGCCGTGACCCACTGAGCCGCCCGGGCAACCGGGCCGCCGCGGCGCGGGGACAGGGCCGTCTCCGCGGTCAGCGAATCCATCCCACCCCGGCCCGACCGGGGTTCGGCACTACCAGCAACAACCAGGAGAACTTCCATGAGCACCACCACCGGCACCGCCGTCGCCCCGCTGTCCACCCAGGACGCCGAAAGCCTCGTCGCGACGGCCCACCGTGCCGCCGAGGCGGCAGGGGTCACCGTCAGCGTCACCGTTCTCGACGCCGGCGGCCATCTGCTCGCCTTCCGGCGGGACGACCGCGCCGTGCTGATCTCCGGGGAGACCAGCACCCGCAAGGCCTACACGGCGCTCCAGCTGGACGCCCCCACCGCCGACCTCGTCGACGCCGTGCAGCCCGGAGGTCTCTTCCACACCCTGCCCACCGCGCTCGACCGGCCGCTGCTGTTCATCGCGGGAGGTGTTCCGGTGCACCGGGACGGCCGGCTGATCGGCGCGATCGGGGTCGGCGGCGGTGCGCCGGAGCAGGACCACGCCTTCGCCACGGCCGCGGTGGACGCTCTCGTCTGACGGCACACGCCGTCGTACGGCGCAGACGTCAGCCCGCCGCCACGGTCAGGGGAGCGAACCGCCGCGTCGGGTCCCCGGGCAGCTCCGTGACCCCGTACGTCATGACCGTGTTCGTGGAGAGCGGGGCGAGGCCACGCTCCTGCGCCCATGCCAGCAGCTCTTCGTGCCGTACGTCGATGTCGGTGCGCAGCGGCCGGTCGGTGCGGGCGGCGAGAGAGGTGACGAGCGCCTTGGCCGTCTCGGTGTCGCGGGCGATCAGCGGGCCCACGACGTGGGTGTCCATGTTGGGCCAGGCGGCGGCGTATCCGATGAGCCGGCCCGCCTCCTCGGCCACACGCAGCTGGTCGGTGAAGGCGGGCAGGCGCGTGATGATGTGGGTGCGGTCGGCGCCGAAGACCTCCTCGTCGAGCCGGAGGATGGCGGGCAGGTCCTCCGCGGTGGCCGCCCGGGTGGTGACCCGCGGCTCGGGCCCGCCCGGGGTGAAGCGTCCGCGCACCATCACCGCCCGGCCCGTGCACTTGAAGCCGAGCTCCTCGTAGAGCGGCCGTCCGTTCGGGGTCGCGTGCAGTGTCAGGGGGGTGGCGCCCTGCGCCGAGACGATGTGGCGCATGAGCCTGCGTCCGACGCCCTGGCGGGCATGTCGCCCGGCGACCAGCACCATGCCGACGGCCGCGAGGGACGGCCGCTCGACGGGGCCGTACGCGGTGACGGTGCAGGCGCTGACGAGACCGCCCCCGGGGTCGTCGATGCCGTAGCCCTTCCCGGCGGTGAGGAGGAAGCCCCACTTGTGTTCCTCACGAGGCCACCCCCGGTCCTCGGACAAGTCGGCGCAGGCGGTGAGATCGCGGAGCGTCAGACGGCGGATCGGCAAAGAGGAGAGGGAAGGAGTCACCACGCAGGTCAGGCTGACCGACAGGAACCGTCCGCGTCCACCTCTTTGCGACGGGACGCGTGATCTTTTGGCCATGTCATGGCGGTGCGTACAGTGCCCCGGCACCTGGCGGACGTCTCGCGTTCGGCGGGCCGGTGCCGTGGGCGTCAGCCGAGGTCGGGGGCGTGCATCGCGCGCACACCTTCGATGTTGCCGTCCAGATAGTGCCGCAACGACAGCGGTACGAGGTGGACGGAGGCGATTCCGACCCGGGTGAACGGCACCCGGACGATCTCGTACTCGCCGGCGGGCTCGTCCATCTCGGGGCCGTGCCGCAGTGCCGGATCCATGGATTCCAGGCGACAGACGAAGAAGTGCTGCACCTTCACGCCGGTCGCGCCGCCGTCCTCGCCGATGTGCTCCACCGTGTCCACGAAGCAGGGAACCACATCGGTGATCTTGGCACCCAGCTCCTCGTGCACCTCGCGGTGCAGGGCGTCGACGACAGTCGTGTCCTCCGGTTCGACCCCGCCTCCGGGAGTGACCCAGTAGGGATCGACACCGGGCTTGGTGCGCTTGATCAGAATCAGGTCGTCACCGTCCAGGAGAACGGCGCGGGCGGTGCGCTTGACCACGGGTCGGACGGTCATGGGAGAAATGTGGCCCGGCTGGTTCCACGTGAAACATCGCGGCGTGACCGCCTCAGTCCCAGTCCCCCGCCGCACGCAGCAGCCACTCGTGGGCCCGGGCGATGTGAGGCATCGACAGTGTGCCGGTGCGCACCACCAGAAAGTACGTCCGCAGCGGTGGCACCACCGGATCGTGCAGGGCGACGACGTCCCCGTGTGACAGGGCGCCGGCGCACAGATAGCGGGGCAGCACGGCGAGCCCGGCGCCCGCGATCACGCACGTGAGCACGGCACGCAGGTCGGGGACGACGACGGTCCCCGGGGCGGCGGGGCAGGTGTCGAAGACGGAGGCCCAGTACCGGGTGACGAAGGGCAGCGACTCGTGCACCTCGACCACGGGCACGTGGGCCAGGTCCCGTGCCGAGGTGCGGCGGGGCTCCCCGGCGCCGGTCTGGGCGGCCCAGCGGGGCGCGGCGACCAGGATGTGCTCCTCGTCGCAGAGCGGAGTCGCCGTGAGCAGGGCGCCACGCGGCCGGGCGGTGCCGATGGCCAGATCATGATGTCCGGCGGCCAGTCCCTCCAGTGCCTCCTCGGCGTTCCCGAAGGTGGCACGCAGCGCGAAGCCCTGCCCGGCCTTGCCGGTGAGCTCCGTGAGCGCGGGCAGCGCCCGCTCGGCGGTGAACTCGGGCGGCCCGGCGAGATGCAGGGTCCGTACCGAGGAGTCGTCGTCGACCCCGGTCTCGGCGATCTCCACCAGGGCGTCGAGATGCGGGGCGGCCTTGTGAGCGAGTTCGTCACCGATGGTCGTCGGGGTCACCCCACGGGCCTGCCGCAGGAACAAGGGCCGGCCGAGCTGCCTCTCCAGGGTGCGGATCTGTGAGGTGACGGCAGGCTGGGAGAGGCCGAGCAGGGCGGCGGCGCGGGTGAAGGAACCGGCCCGGTGCACGGTCACGAACGTGCGCAGCAAGGCCAGATCCACGAAAGACCTCCCCCTTCTCTGCCGTTCTCGACGCCGTTCCCGATCCCCGGCCGCGTTCAACTATAAATATGTCGATAGGTCGCTGTCGCTACTGTGATTGGACACTGACACAGAGTCAACTAGCCTTGGTCGCGCGGTTCTTCGCGCGCAGAACCGACAGGACGGTCCGAGCCACGAGGGGGGAGGCTCGGACCGTCCGTCTTTTGGGCCGGGTACCGGTCGGCGGCTGTACGGAGGGCTCAGTCCGCCGACCGCTCCAGCGCACGCAGCAGGTCCGCCACCAGGTCCTCGGGATCCTCCGCACCGACAGAGAGGCGGATGAAGCCCTCCGGTACCGCGTCGCCGCCCCAGCGTCCGCGCCGCTCGGCCGTGGACCGCACCCCGCCGAAGCTCGTCGCGTCGTCCACGAGCCGCAGGGCCTCGAGAAAGCGATCGGCACGCGCGCGTGAGGGCAGCGTGAACGAGACGACACACCCATAACGCCGCATCTGCCGCGAGGCGACCTCGTGCGAGGGATCGTCGGGCAGGCCCGGATACCGCAGACCCGTCACCTCGGGCCGCTCCCGCAGGGCTTCGGCCACCTTCAGCGCGGTGGCGTTCTGCCGGTCGACGCGCAGCTGGAGCGTGGCGATCGAACGGTGCGCGAGCCAGGCCTCCATGGGCCCGGGAATGGCGCCGACGATCTTGCGCCAGCGCCGTACGGCGGCCATGGCCTCGGCGTCGCGGCCGGTGACGTATCCCAGCAGGATGTCACCGTGGCCGGTCAGCTGCTTGGTCCCGCTGGCCACGGAGAAGTCGGCGCCGAGTTCCAGCGGACGCTGTCCGAGCGGCGTGGCGAGCGTGTTGTCGACGGCGACCAGGGCGCCGCGCGCGTGTGCCGCCTCGACGAGCCGCCGGACGTCGCACACATCGAGGCCCGGATTCGACGGCGTCTCGATCCACAGCAGCTTCGCCCCGTCCAGGAGGTCGAGCTGGGCGTCCCCGCCGGTCGGCGCGGTGCGCACCTCGATGCCGTACGTCTCCAGCTGGGCGCGGACCAGTGGTAGTGCTTGGTAACCGTCATCAGGCAGCACGGCCACGTCCCCGGTGCGCAACTGGGAGAGGAGCACCGAGGAGATCGCGGCCATGCCGGAGGCGAACACGAGCGTCTCGACGTCGTCCCGCCCGGGGGCCTCCAGCTCGCCGATGGCGCGTTCGAGGTGGGTCCAGGTGGGGTTCTCGTCGCGCCCGTAGGTGTACGGGCCGGTGGGGTCGCCCGGCAGGTGGAAGTGCGCGGCGAACACGGGGCCGGGCAGGGTCGGCTCGTGCTTGACCGGTTCGGGCAGCCCGGCGCGCACCGCGCGCGTGCCGTCACCGGCGTCGGCGGAGGTGTCCGCGCTCGGTGCTCCCCCGTTGTCAGCGGAATCGTTCATGCCGCCCGTCCTTCCATGTGCTCACGTACCGCGGCGAGCAGCCCGTCGCTCGCCGCCTCCACCATCTCAAGACATTCCTCGAAGCCGTCCACGCCCCCGTAGTAGGGGTCCGGTACGTCGAGGTCCCCGCTGTCGGCGGCGGGGTCGTACGACCGCAGCAGCCGTACTTTGGCCGCGTCCTGCTCCGTGGGCGCGAGCCGCCGCAGTGTCCTGAGGTGGCCCGCGTCGAGGGCGACGACGAGGTCGAGGTGGGCGAACCAGGACGGCTGGAACCGGCGGGCCGTGTGGTCGGTGCCGTAGCCGTTCTCCTTCAGGACGGCCACGGTGCGCGGGTCGGCTCCCTCGCCCTCGTGCCACCCGTCGGTGCCGGCGCTGTCGGCCTCGACGAGACCCTCGAGGCCGGCCTCCGCCACGCGCGCGTGGAAGACGGCCTCGGCCATCGGGGAGCGGCAGATGTTTCCCGTGCACACGAAACAGACGCGGTAGGTCATGGGTTCAGTCCTTGTCGGGCAGGAAGGCGTTGAGGGCCCAGGACACGACCGAGACGATCAGGCCACCCAGGACGGCGGTCCAGAAGCCTTCGACGTGGAAGCTCAGGTCGAGCTTGTCGGCCAGCCATGACGTGAGCAACAGCATGAGCGCGTTGACCACCAGCGTGAACAGGCCGAGCGTGAGGATGAACAGCGGGAAGGTCAGCACCTGCACGACCGGCTTCACCAGCATGTTCACCAGCCCGAACACCAGGGCGACCACGATCAGGGTGACGGCCTTCTCGCCGGTGCTGCCCCCGGTCAGGGTGATCTTGTCGAGCAGCCACACGGCGACCGCCAGGGCGCCCGCGTTGGCGATCGTCTTGACTAGGAAATTCTTCATGTGTCTGATCGTGGCAGACGCGATCGGAAACGAACGGTGAGGCAGGGGCGGACGAGACGATGAAGGCATTCCGGCTGGACGAACTGGAGGCGGAGCGCGCCGCCAACGACGGCGCCTACCTGCAGTTCCTGCGCGAGCGGAACATGTCGGTCGGTCTGTACGCGCTCGACGCGGGCACGGCCGATCCGCAGAAGCCGCACGAGCAGGACGAGGTGTACTTCGTGGTCAGCGGCCGCGCCTCGATCACCGTGGGCCTGGAGACCACCCAGGTCGCCCGCGGCAGCGTGGTCTACGTGCCGGCCGGAGTAGCCCACAAGTTCCACCACATCAGTGAGGATCTGAGGGTGCTCGTGGTGTTCTCTCCCCCCGAGAGCTGAGTCTCGACCCCCGGGTTCCCTAGGGGATCGGTCAGGGGGAGACAAGGGCTGCGAGGGCCCTGCCGGGGTCCTCGCAGCCCTAGCATCGAGTGCAGGACATCAGAGATTCCGAGCGGGATCCCGGGCCATCCAAGGACTCGGCACTCGGGCGGGCGGAAAGGCGGAACGAGGGCGATGCGAGAGATCTTCACGGGACTGCCGTGGTGGGTGAAGTGGGTCGCGGTGCCGGTCATCGCCCTGGTCGTGTTCGGCGGGCTGATCGCCAGTGTGGTCGGCTTCGTGATCGGATTGCTGTTCAAGCTGCTGGTCTTCGTGGCCCTCGTCGGCGGGTTGATCTACGTCATCCGCAAGTTCATGTCGAGCTCCTCGTCACGCAGCGACTGGTGAGAGCACTGGGATACCGGTGGCGGTAACAGGAATCACCGGTTCCCTCGCGCGAGGGAAGTTTCCCGAACGGACCGTCGGCATGCGGTGACCGACGGTTAGAGTCCGGAACTCCACGCGGGGGCGACCCCGCGAGCGGCGTACACCCCACCCGTGTTTCCCCGCACGGGCTGCCCCTCGCATTCCCGGGAGTGACCCTTGGCCACGGCTGACACCGCCTTCGTACCGCCGCACGCACTGCCCGTGCAGCCGCAGGCGACCCCCCGGCGGCCCCCCATCCCTGCCGCGCCGCCGGCCGCGGACCCGCCCGCGGTGACCCTCATCGGCTCGGTGCAGCGCGCGATGCGCCTTCTGGAGTGCGTCGCGGAGCATCCGTACGGAGCTCCCGCCAAACAGTTGGCCCGGGAGGCGAGGCTGGCGCTGCCCACGGCGTACCACCTGCTGCGCACTCTCGTGCACGAGGGATACCTGCGTCGTGACAAGGGCCTGTTCTTCCTCGGGGAGGCGGCCGAGCGGCTGAGCAGCAGCGGGGCCGAGCAGAAACGTCGCAGCACGGTCGTCGACGCGCTGGCGCGCTGGCGCGACGCGATCGGGGCCCCCGTCTACTACGCCGTGTACCGCGACGGCGAGATCGAGGTCATGTGTGTCTCCGACACCCCGGGCAACCCCGCGGTGGAGGAGTGGGCGGACTTCCGTGAGACCGGGCACGCGCACGCCATCGGGCAGTGCCTGCTGTCGCAGTTGGACGAGGGTGCCCGCCGCGATCACCTCGACCGCTACCCGGTGAGTCCCGTGACGCGGTACACGGTGCGCGACGAGAACAGTCTGATGAAGCGACTGGAGCGTATGCATCGGATGGCGCCGGTGACCGAGCGCCAGGAGTACGCCCTGGGAACGGTCTGCGCGGCGATCCCGATCACCGCCGGCACCGCGGCCGCGACGATGGCCCTCTCCCTGCCCGCCCATCAGGCCGACCGGCTGCTGCCCGCCGCGCAGCGACTGCAGCACGAAATGGGACGGCTTCTGGGGTCACTCACGATCTCTATCAGTATCTGAAAACTCACTCCTTGTGATCTGGTGTGTACGTTCAGCAAGATGCCATCAGTGTAAGAGGTTTGATTCCCGGCCAGTCGACGGCGAATGACGGGGTAGGCGATGGGTGAGTCCGTACAGGCAGAGGTCATGATGAGCTTTCTCGTGTCCGAGGAGCTCTCTTTCCGCATTCCGGTGGAGCTGCGTTACCAGACGTGTGATCCCTATGCGGTGCGGCTGACCTTCCATCTGCCTGGCGATGCCCCGGTGACCTGGGCCTTCGGCCGGGAGTTGCTGGTCGACGGGGTGGGCACGCCGTGCGGCGACGGCGACGTGCGCATCGCGCCCGTCGATCCCGGGCCACTGGCCGAGGTGCTGATCCGCCTTCAGGTCGGCAGCGACCAGGCGCTGTTCCGATCCTCGGCGGCGCCGCTCGTGGCGTTCCTCGACCGGACCGACAAGCTGGTGCCGCTGGGGCAGGAAGGCGCCCTCGCGGACTTCGACGCGCACCTCGACGAGGCGCTGGACCGCATCCTGGCGGAGGAGCAGAGCGCGGGCTGAACCGAGACGACGGTCGTGGGCGGTGACATGACACCGTCGCCAGGGCGCCCACTTTGCAGGAACGCTTCTTCAGAGGCGCACGGCGCCAGGAGCGTTCCCGCCCGGGCGATTCAGCGCTTGCGGCGACGGCCCCGTCCCCCGCGTACCGGAGCCGGTCCGGTACCCGACGCCGCCCCGGCACTCTGCGTGGTCGTCCGCCCCGTCGGACGGTCGGCCGAGACGACCAGGGCCGCGAGGGCGGTGGTGACCGGGACGGACGCCACCAGGCCGATCGAGCCCACCAGCGTGCGCACGATCTCCTCCGCGACCAACTCGCTGTTGGCGACCGTTCCCACGCTGCTCTGTGCGATCGAGAACAGCAGCAGCAGCGGCAGCGCGGCGCCCGCGTACGCGAGGACGAGCGTGTTGACGACGGAGGCGATGTGGTCGCGGCCGATGCGGATGCCGGCTCGGTACAGGCCGCGCCAGCCCATCGTCGGATTGGCCTCGTGCAACTCCCATACCGCGGAGGTCTGGGTGACCGTCACGTCGTCGAGGACACCGAGCGAACCGATGATGACGCCGGCGAGCAGCAGGCCGCTCATGTCGATCGACGGATACAGCCCGTGGATCAGGCCGGTGTTGTCGTCGGTGTTGCCGGTGAGGGCGGCCCAGCCGATGAACAGCGATCCCAGGACACCGATCAGCAGCAGCGAGACCAGGGTTCCGAGCACCGCCACAGAGGTCCGCGCCGACAGTCCGTGGCACAGGTACAGCGCGATCAGCATGATGGCGCTGGAACCGATCACCGCCACGAGCAGGGGGTTCGAGCCCTGAAGGATGGCGGGCAGGATGAAGAAGTTCAGCAGCAGGAAGCTGATGGCCAGCGAGACCAGGGCCATGAGACCACGCAGCCGGCCGACGACCACGACGGCCAGCGCGAAGATGCCGGCGAGCAGGGCCATCGGGAAACCGCGGTCGATGTCGGTCACCGAGTACTGCAGGTCCTTCGGCGCGGAGGGTTCGTAGGCGACCACCACCTTCTGGCCCTCGTGCAACTGACGTGTCTGGTCCGGCTGCACGATCTCGTTGAAGGTACGGCCCTTGTCCTTGCCGGTGTCGACGCGGATCGTCGCCCGCTTGCAGTCGCCGTTCGCCTGCTGCACCGCGGAGGAGCCCTCCGCGGTGGAGGTGTCGCCGGTCGGGGGGACGCCCGAGGCGTTGACGGACTTGCAGCTCAGCCTCTCCACCTCGGTGACCGTGGCCTGCTGCGTCTGCCGGTCGAAGCCGACACCGGTGCGCTCGTGCGGCGGCGCACCACCCGGCCAGAGCACGGCGAGCCCGACCACCACCGCTGCGGCGAACGGGATGAGGACCGCTGCGATGACCTTGCGCAGATGCCGCGAGACAGGCGCCGCCGGCCCGTGACCGTGACCGTGCCCGTGACCGTGCGAGTGACCGTCTCCACCACTGCCACCGCGCCCGCCGCTGCCGGTGTGCTCACCGTCGGCGCCGTACCCGTGACCCGCTTCATCTCTGCTGCCCGCACCGTACGAGCCGTCGAGGACGTGGCCTTCCGCAGGCCCGTCGTCGGCTGGGGCGCCCGGGCCGCGGCGAGGTTCGTGCGGCGGATAGGGAGGGTGCTGGGTCGTGGTCACCGACCGATCATCGCAAGAACGAAAGGGGCCCTCTGTTCACCGCGCCCGAATTGACGCTAGCGTGGGGGCACCTTTGTACACGCGGGAGCTCGGAGCACCGGGCTGAGAGGGCGCTGACCTCCGTCCCAGCGATGTTTCACGGGAAACATGACCGAAGCCGAGTGATGTTGCCCACGAGACGTCGTCCGACGGAAGCCGCTGCGTCGACCGCTGAACCTGTTACCGGGTAATGCCGGCGTAGGGAGTAGGTCTCATGACCATCAAGGACGCACGCACGCCTGCCTCCACCCACACCTCCGCTGAGGCGGAGGCCGCGGAGGCCGGGAAGTCCATCGGCTGGCACAAGGCGTACGTCGAGGGCTCGCGCCCCGACCTGCGGGTGCCGGTTCGACAGGTGCACCTCACCAACGGACAGTCGGTCACGCTCTACGACACATCGGGCCCGTACACCGATCCGCTCGTCGCCACCGACGTCCGCAGGGGGCTGCCGCCGCTGCGGGAGAACTGGATCATCGGCCGCGGCGACACGGAGGAGTACGCGGGCCGCCCCGTCCGCCCCGAGGACGACGGGATCAAGCACACCTCACCGCGCGGAGGCCTGCGCAATCTGGACGCCGTCTTCCCCGGGCGTCCGCGCCAGCCGCGCCGGGGACGGGACGGGGCGGCGGTGACGCAGCTCGCGTATGCGCGCCGGGGCGAGATCACGCCCGAGATGGAGTACGTGGCCATCCGGGAGAACGTCTCGCCGGAGGTGGTCCGCGAGGAGATCGCCGCCGGCCGTGCCGTACTGCCGGCCAACGTCAATCACCCGGAGATCGAGCCGATGATCATCGGCAAGCGGTTCCTGGTGAAGGTGAACGCCAACATCGGCAACTCGGCGGTGACGTCCTCCATCGAGGAGGAGGTCGAGAAGATGACCTGGGCGACCCGCTGGGGCGCCGACACGGTCATGGACCTGTCCACGGGCCGCAACATCCACACCACCCGCGAGTGGGTGCTGCGCAACTCCCCCGTTCCCATCGGCACCGTGCCGCTCTACCAGGCCCTGGAGAAGGTCGACGGCAGGGCCGAGGAACTGACCTGGGAGATCTACAAGGACACGGTGATCGAGCAGGCCGAGCAGGGCGTCGACTACATGACGGTCCACGCGGGCGTGCGGCTGGCCTACGTACCGCTCACCGCGAACCGCAAGACCGGCATCGTCTCGCGCGGCGGCTCGATCATGGCGGCCTGGTGCCTGGCGCACCACAAGGAGTCGTTCCTGTACGAGAACTTCGAGGAGCTCTGCGAGATCCTCGCCGCCTACGACGTCACGTACTCCCTCGGCGACGGCCTCAGGCCCGGCTCGATCGCGGACGCCAACGACGAGGCCCAGTTCGCCGAACTGCGCACGCTCGGGGAACTCAACCGGATCGCGAAGCGTTTCCACGTACAGACCATGATCGAAGGCCCGGGACATGTCCCGATGCACAAGATCAAGGAGAACATCGACCTTCAGCAGGAGATCTGCGATGAAGCCCCGTTCTATACGCTCGGCCCGCTGACGACGGACGTCGCACCGGCGTACGACCACATCACCTCCGGCATCGGTGCCGCGATGATTGCCTGGTGGGGCACGGCCATGCTCTGCTACGTCACGCCCAAGGAGCACCTGGGCCTGCCCAACCGCGACGACGTCAAGACCGGCGTCATCACCTACAAGATCGCCGCCCATGCCGCCGACCTCGCCAAGGGTCACCCGGGTGCGCAGGAGTGGGACGACGCGCTGTCGGACGCACGTTTCGAGTTCCGGTGGGAGGACCAGTTCAACCTGGCACTCGACCCGGACACGGCGCGGGAGTTCCACGACGAGACGCTGCCGGCCGAGCCCGCCAAGACGGCCCACTTCTGCTCGATGTGCGGGCCGAAGTTCTGCTCGATGAAGATCAGCCAGAGCATCAACGAGCGGTTCGGCGGTACGGCCGCCGAGGGAGCGTCACCCGAGGAGATCGCCGAGGGCATGCTGCAGAAGTCGAAGGAGTTCGCCGCCGGCGGGAACCGGGTGTACCTCCCGCTGGCCGACTGAATCCCGCCCTCGGCCTCACGCCGGGCGATTCCCCCGAGGGGATCGTCCGGCGTCGCGGGGTGCCGGGGCTGCCTCGCCACGGCCTGACGGAGACGGGGCCCCTCTCCCCCGGAGGGCCCCGCCTCGGCAGACTGGGCCCATGGCAGCCACATCCCTGAGCAAGGGTGCCAATCTCGCCGTCGACTCACCCGCGGTGCGTGTTGCGCTCAGTTGGTCCGCCGGGCCGGGTGTGCCCGAGGTCGATGCCTCGGCGCTGCTGCTCACCTCGGCCGGACGCGTACGGGACGACGGCGACTTCGTCTTCTACAACCAGCCCCGGCACGCGTCCGGCGCGGTGCGGCACCTGGGGAAGGAGAACGGTTCCGGGACCGCTTCCGGTGTCACGACCGACACCGTCGAGGTGGACCTGCTCGCGCTGGAAGCCGGCGTCGAGCGCATCGTCCTGTGCGCCTCGTCCGACGGCGGGACGTTCGGCCGGGTGCCGGGCCTGACGCTGCGGCTGCTGGACGCGGTCACCCGGGCCGAGCTGGCCCGCTTCGACATGGTGGCCGGCACCGAGACCGCGCTGGTCGGCGGCGAACTGTACCTGCGTCAGGGGAAGTGGAAGTTCCGGGCGGTAGGGCAGGGCTACGCCACCGGACTCGTCGGCCTGGCAACCGACTTCGGCATCACGGTCGACGACGCTCCGGCCGCCGTGGCCCCCTCCACCCCGGTGCCTCCCGCGCCGCCCGCCCGGCCCGTCGCTCCGGCGCCGACAAGCCCCTCCGCGCCACCCGCACCGACGGCCCCGCCGCCGACGGCACCCGGCACCCGGTTCACCAAGGGCGAGGAGCGCCTCCCCCTCGACATGCGCAAGCGGTTGTCCCTGCGCAAGGAACAGGTCGCGGTCAGCCTGAGCAAGCACGGCGCCACCGGTGTCACCGCGCGCGTCGTCCTGGTCCTCGACGCCTCCGGGTCCATGTCCTTCCTCTACTCCAAGGGCGTGGTGGCCGACGTGGTGGAGCGCATGGCCGCCGTCGCCGCACAGCTCGACGACGACGGCGCGATGCAGGCCTGGACCTTCGCCTCGAACCCGGCCCGGCTGCCCGACCTGCGGCTGGGCGAACTCCCCGAGTGGCTGCGGCTGCACGTGCGGGTGGGGGAGGTGGGGCTCTTCCGCCGGGGAAGGAAGAAGGGACTGCACGACGAACAGGTCGGCATGCGGGCGGTCGGCATCCAGAACGAGGAGCAGAAGGTGATCGCCGAGGTCCGGGCCTTCGTCCGGGACAACCCGGCGCAGGCACCGACCCTGGTGCTGTTCTTCTCGGACGGTGGCGTCTACCGCAACAACGAGATCGAGCGGGAACTGCGGGAGGCGGTGGAGGAGCCGGTCTTCTGGCAGTTCGTGGGTCTCGGCCGGTCCGATTACGGAGTGCTCGAGCGGTTCGACACCCTGCCCGGCCGCCGCGTGGACAACGTCGGCTTCTTCGCCGTCGACGACATCGGCACCGTTCCCGACCAGGAGCTGTACGACCGCCTGCTGTCCGAGTTCCCGTCCTGGGTCACCGCCGCCGGCCGGGCGGGCATTCTCTGAGGTGCCCGCCCCGGCCGACGGTTACTCCGGTCGGTGTTCCGGGCCGCCGAAGTCCGGACTGCTGTAGTCCGGGCTCGAGTAGCTCGGGCGCGGGCCCTCCCGGCCGTCGTCGGGGCTCGTGAACCCCGGACGGTCGTAGCCGAGGTGAGGCATCCGGCTCGCCGGCGCCGCCGGTTCCGTGCGGTGCAGCGCGACCGCCGCGTTCGGATCGGTGAGCGCCTCCCGCAGGAACGGCAGGATGCCGCGCTCGAGCAGGGCGTCGTGCCAGGCCTCCCTGGCCCGGGCCACCTCCCCGTCGAGTTCGCCGTAGCGGCCGGACTCGGCGGAGGGCCGGTTGCGCAGCGCGGTGAGCAGCAGTCCCGCCCCCGCGACGAGGATGGCGACGGCGGTCACTCCGCCGAACACCCACCCCGTGGTGAGCATGGTCCGCGCGAACGCCTGCCCCGGGTCGATCATCCTCAGGACGTAACCGACGAGCAGGAAGATCGCGGCGGAGGTGCCGGCCAGGACGGGTGCCAGGACGGCGACGACCGCGCCCGCGCCCGCGCCGGTGGCCTCCCCCAGGGTGGCGGCGAGACCCACCGCGCCCTGCTCGTCGGAGCCGGGATCACGCGTGGTCGGCGAGGAGGACGGTGCCGGACGACGCAGTTCCTCGCGGACCTTCACGTAGTGCTGGTACTCCGTGGTGGCTGCCGCCGTGATCAGGGCGGTGGCGTTGAGTGCCATGGTGCGCAGTTGTTCGGCGTTGAGCCGCTGTCCGACAGCGGCCAGTTCCGGGCGGTGTGGGGCAGAGCGCAGCGCCTCGTCGAGGAGCCGCTCGTACTCCTGGCGGTCCTCGTTCGACAGGTACTGCGGAACGCTGTTCATGTGCATCCCCCGATGCTCCGTAGGGCTTGGGGCTCGCATGCCAACGAGCCGTCGGGCAGAAACGGAGGGGAGCCTGCTACGGATAAGCCGATGGTAGAGCGGTGACGGCGCGCGGTGACAGGGGGTTTCCAGAAATTGGGTGCCGGCCTGTAGGGCCGCCGCAGGGAAAGAGCGGCCCGGTGAACGGTCAGGACTCCAGCGGGAGTTGCTGGACCAGCAGCTTTCCGGCCATGGTCACGCCGCCGTCCATCGCGATGGCCAGCCCGTCCGCGTAGACGTGGGGACCCTCGACCGCGGTGCGGGTGTCGTCCTCGCCGTCCTCGGAGCCGACCTCGCCCAGGAGGTAGGGGATGGGGCTGTGCCCGTGGACGATGCGGGTGCCGCCGTACGTGTCCAGCAGCGAGCGCACCGCGTCGGCGCCGCCCTCGTCGCGGAAGGAGAAGCGCTTGGTGAACTTGCGGAACAGGTCCCACACCTCTTCCGCGACATTGCGCGTGAGCGTCTCGCGGACGGTGTCGTTGACCTCCTCGATGGAACTGCCGTAGTCGAGGTAGGTGGTGGTGTCGGAGTGGACGAGGAGGTGCCCGTCGACCTCTTCGAGCGCGTCGAGGCGGGCCATCCACTGGAGGTGGTGGTCCTGGAGCCGGTCCATGTCGGTCTTCTGTCCGCCGTTCAGCAGCCAGGCGGCCTGGAAGGTGGCGGTGCCGGCGCCGGAGTTGACGGGGGTGTCGCCGAACCGTTTGGCACCGAGCAGCAGCAGCTCGTGGTTGCCCATCAGCGCCTTGCAGTAGCCGCCGGCCGCGGCGGCCTCGGCGGACAGCCGCATCACCAGGTCGATGACGCCGATGCCGTCCGGGCCGCGGTCGGTGAAGTCGCCGAGGAACCACAGGCGGGAAGTGCCCGCGCACCACTGGCCGGCGGCGTCGATGAGGCCCTTCTCCTGGAGGGCGGCCACCAGCTGGTCCAGGTAACCGTGCACGTCGCCGACGACGAACAGCGGCCCCTGGCCCGTGGCGGGCTGCGCCGCCGGGGTCGGCTCGGGGGCGACGGTCACCTGGACCGTGTCACCCCTACGGATGATGGGCAGATCGCGCTGAGTGGGTGTGTATCCCTCCGGAAAGGCCTCCTCGTACCCCTCCTCGGAGGGGGGAGGGGCCTCGCCCGCGTGTGTGCCGGGAATGGCGTACGGGGCGGCCTCGTGGACGTACGCGGGCACCCGGAAGTCGCGCACCGTCGCTGTCCGTTCCACCTCGGGTCCCTGACCGGCCCCCTGAGTCATCGACCCCTCCACCATTGCGCCGCATCTGCACCGCTTCGGACTGCCTGGTCGCAGCGGCCCGCGGTGTGTGGGCCCATCATAGGAATGCGGATCGCTCTGTGTGATGACCCAGGGGTGGTGAATCAGGGCAGGACTCCGGTTCGCCGCGGCTTTCGCCCCGATTGGTTCGGTATTGGCTCGTCCGTGACATCGGCGTGATCTTCACCGGTCGGAGCCCGGCCGACGGGTTGTCCTCCGGCCGGGCGTGTTCTACCGGTCCGGCCCCTACTCGTGGTCGGGTGACCGCGGCGGGCTGACCGTCGTCCGGGGCGGGCGGCGCTGCGACGACGTCCGCACGATCAGTTCCGTCGGTATCACCTGCTCGACCGTCTGCTCCGAGTCGAGTCCCTCGATGGCGTCGATGAGGAGCTGGATCACCGCTGTGCCGATGCGGCGTGGCTTCAGCGACAGGGTGGTGATGGGCGGCTCGGTGCTGGCGTACACCGTGGACTCGCTGCAGCAGACCAGCAGCAGGTCCTCCGGTACGCGCAGGCCGTAGCGGCGGGCGGCGGCGAGCAGGTCGGTGCCGTTCGGGTCGAACAGTCCGTACACGGCGTCGGGACGGTCGGGCCGGGCGAGCAGTCGGTCGGCGGCCACCGCACCCGCGCACGGATCGTGCGCCGGGTATGCCTCGTAGACCGGGTCCTGGCCGACACGCTCGCACCAGTGCAGGTAGGCGGTGGTCGACAGGTGGGTGTACGTGTCGGTCGTGGTGCCGGTGAGCAGGCCGATCCGGCGGGCGCCGGCGGCTGCCAGGTGGTCGAGGATGCCGAGTACGGCGGCCTCGTGGTCGTTGTCGACCCAGGCGGTCACGGGGAGCGCGCCGGCCGGGCGGCCATCGGAGACGACCGGTAAGCCCTGCCGGACCAGTTCGCTGACGACCGGGTCCTGGTCGGAGGGGTCGATGACGACCGTGCCGTCCAGTGCGACGTTGGACCACACGTCGTGGCGGGAGGTCGCCGGGAGGATGACGAGGGCGTAGCCGCGGGCGAGCGCGGCGGAGGTGGCGGCGCGCGCCATCTCGGCGAAGTACGCGAACTCGGTGAAGGTGAAAGGTTCATTCCCGTACGTCGTCACGGTCAGGCCGATGAGCCCCGACTTGCCGGTGCGGAGCGTACGGGCGGCGGCCGACGGCCGGTAACCCAGCCGGTCGGCGACCTCGCGGACATGGCGCCGGGTGGCATCCGGGAGTCGGCCCTTGCCGTTGAGGGCGTCGGAGACGGTCGTGATGGATACTCCGGCGGCGGCGGCCACGTCTCTGATGCCCGCTCGACCCGGCCGACTGCCTCGACGTGAGGTTTCCGCGCGGCTCACCTGGTGCTTCCCTGCTGCTGTCATGGCGAGCCGATAGTAGGGCGCATGTGGTGGGGTAGGGCGGACGCATATGCACGCATTGACAGGCACGTTTCTGCATGATCATCACTCCCTAAGTGCCTTAAGAAAGAAGGGAGTTGACGTTCTCTGCCCCGATATCTGTTGTATCGGGGAGCAGGAGCCTGCCGACTGGTCGAGGTTGCGAAGAGGTTTCAACTCACCTGCACGAGGGATGCGCGCCACGGCGCGAGCCACCGGCGCGTAGATATATGTCCAGCACGCCCCCCGAATCATGTGCCTTCGTGTGCTGATGCCCCTGTTGCGCGAGTGACGAAGGAGGCCCGGCCGCACCTATACGCAGTGACGCCGAATCCTCATAGGGTGAGAAGTATTCGATGCCGGTGGTGGTCACGAGGAGGACTGCGGTGAGCGAGACGAGCCCCAAGCTGCGCGCCGAGCTGGAGGGGATTCCCACCTACAAGCCGGGCAAGCCCGCCGCGGCGGACGGGCCGGTGGCCTACAAACTGTCCTCCAACGAGAACCCGTACCCGCCGCTGCCGGGTGTGATGGAGACGGTCACGGCCGCGGCCTCGTCCTTCAACCGGTACCCGGACATGGCCTGCACGGGCCTGATGAACGAGCTGGCGGAACGGTTCGCCGTCCCCGTCTCCCACCTGGCCACCGGCACCGGGTCGGTCGGTGTGGCGCAGCAGCTGCTCCAGGCGACCTCCGGCCCCGGCGACGAGGTGATCTACGCCTGGCGCTCCTTCGAGGCATACCCGATCATCACGCAGATCAGCGGTGCGACGTCCGTGAAGGTGCCGCTGACGCCGGGCGACGTGCACGATCTGGACGCCATGGCCGCCGCGATCACCGACCGGACGCGGCTGATCTTCGTCTGCAATCCCAACAACCCGACGGGCACGGTGGTGCGGCGGGCCGAGCTGGAGCGCTTCCTCGACCGGGTACCGAGTGGCGTGCTCGTGGTGCTCGATGAGGCCTACCGCGAGTTCATCCGCGACCCCGAGGTGCCGGACGGCGTCGAGATCTACCGGGAGCGGCCCAACGTCTGTGTGCTGCGGACCTTCTCCAAGGCGTACGGCCTCGCCGGCCTCCGGGTCGGCTTCGCTGTCGCCCATGAGCCGGTGGCCGCCGCGCTGCGCAAGACGGCCGTGCCCTTCGGTGTGAGCCAGATCGCCCAGGAGGCGGCGATCGCCTCGCTGCGGGCCGAGGACGAGCTGATCGGCAGGGTCGGCTCGTTGGTCTGTGAGCGCATCCGTGTGGTCGACGGCCTGCGCGCACAGGGCTGGACGGTTCCGGAGACCCAGGCCAACTTCGTGTGGCTGCGCCTGGGGGAGCGCACGGTCGCCTTCGCGGAGGCGTGCGAGCGGGCCGGTGTGGTCGTACGGCCGTTCCCGGGCGAGGGTGTGCGGGTGACGGTCGGGGAGAGCGAGGCGAACGACATCTTCCTGAAGGTGTCGGAAGCGTTCCGCAGGGAGTTCTGATCCGACGGACGGTGGGCGTCAGGCGTCCACCGTCTCCACCCGTACCGGGTCTCCGGCGCGCACCGTCGCCAGGTGGCGGGGGTCGCCGTCGAGGCGGCCGAGGACGTTGCACGGGCTCGCGAGGCGGCATTCGTCTCCTCGCGAGATCGGCGTGGGGCCGTACGGGAGAGCCAGTGCGTCGCCATCGGTCCAGAAGGCGACGGTGCCCGGCTCGACGACCTGTCGGGCGTCCGTTTCACGTGAAACCGACACACCTGTATCGAAGTACACCTCCTCGCCCCAGGTGCGGGCGGAGGCGGTCAGCGGCAGGGCCTTGAGGAGTGCCTGCGTGGTGGGGGTGTCCTCAAGGGTCGCGGTGAGGTGACCCGCGGGCCATGAGATGCGTATCCGTGCGTGCTGCTCCTGCGTGTCCGTCGTGTTCATGCCGCGGATTCAACAAGATGTTGAAGGTCTTGCCAAGGGGTTGACGTCACAGGGGACCCCCCTTCCGGTGTCGAAAAGCTGTAGGTCATAATTGCTTGTGAATGTGAACGCGTTCACAAGCGTGTCGGGTTGCTCCCAAGATGGATGGCACATACACGCACAAATTGCCTGAACCACGGCGATGCAAGGAGGCCGACGACGTGGACATGGCTTTGGCGCCGGAGACACTGGCGCGATGGCAGTTCGGCATCACGACCGTCTACCACTTCCTCTTCGTGCCGCTGACGATCTCGCTGGCCGCCCTCACGGCCGGACTGCAGACCGCCTGGGTTCGCACGGAGAAGGAGAAGTACCTCAGGGCGACGAAGTTCTGGGGCAAGCTCTTCCTGATCAACATCGCCATGGGTGTCGTCACCGGCATCGTGCAGGAGTTCCAGTTCGGCATGAACTGGTCCGACTACTCGCGGTTCGTCGGTGACGTCTTCGGCGCGCCGCTCGCGTTCGAGGCGTTGATCGCCTTCTTCTTCGAGTCGACCTTCATCGGCCTCTGGATCTTCGGCTGGGACAAGCTGCCCAAGAAGGTCCATCTGGCCTGCATCTGGATGGTCTCGATCGGCACACTGCTGTCGGCGTACTTCATCCTCGCCGCCAACTCCTGGATGCAGCACCCCGTCGGCTACCGGATCAACGAGGAGAAGGGCCGCGCCGAACTCACCGACTTCTGGCAGGTCCTCACTCAGAACACCGCGCTCAACCAGGTCTTCCACAGCTTCTCGGCGGCCTTCCTGACCGGTGGCGCCTTCATGGTGGGCATCGCCGCCTTCCACCTGATGCGCAAGAAGCACATCCCCGTGATGCGGACCTCGCTGCGGCTCGGTCTGGTCACCCTGGCCGTCGGCGGCCTGTTCACCGCCATCAGCGGCGACACCCTCGGCAAGGTCATGTACGAGCAGCAGCCGATGAAGATGGCCGCCGCCGAGGCCCTGTGGGACGGTGAGCAGCCGGCGCCCTTCTCCGTCTTCGCCTACGGCGACGTCGACAAGGGGCACAACAAGGTCGCCCTGGAGATACCCGGCCTGCTGTCCTTCCTGGCCCACAGCGACTTCGACTCGTACGTGCCCGGCATCAACGACACCAACAAGGCCGAACAGCAGAAGTTCGGGCCCGGTGACTACAAGCCCATCGTCCCCGTCGCCTACTGGGGCTTCCGGTGGATGATCGGCTTCGGCATGGCGTCCTTCTCGCTCGGTCTGCTGGGACTGTGGCTGACCCGCAAGAAGTTCATGCTGCCGGCGGCCTGGCGGACCGGTGACGACGAGGTGCCCCACCTGGTGCTGCTGAAGAAGCCCCTCGGATCGAAGTTCTCCCGGCTGTACTGGCTGCTGGCGGTCTGGACGATGGCCTTCCCGCTGATCGCCAACTCGTGGGGCTGGATCTTCACCGAGATGGGCCGTCAGCCCTGGGTCGTCTACGGCCTGTTCCAGACCCGCGACGCGGTCTCCCCCGGTGTCTCCACGGCCGAGGTCCTCACCTCGATGATCGCCTTCACCCTTCTCTACGCCGTCCTCGCCGTCATCGAGGTCAAGCTGCTGGTGAAGTACGTCAAGGCCGGTCCGCCCGAGCTCACCGAGGCCGACCTCAACCCGCCCACGAAGATCGGCGGCGACTCCCGTGACGCCGACAAGCCGATGGCCTTCTCGTACTAGGCCGAGGGAGCTGCACAGTCATGGAACTTCACGACGTCTGGTTCGTCCTCATCGCCGTCCTGTGGACCGGCTACTTCTTCCTGGAGGGCTTCGACTTCGGGGTCGGTGTGCTCACCCGGCTGCTCGCCCGCGACCGGGCCGAGAAGCGGGTGCTGATCAACACGATCGGCCCTGTCTGGGACGGCAACGAGGTGTGGCTGCTGACGGCCGGCGGTGCGACCTTCGCGGCCTTCCCCGAGTGGTACGCCACCCTCTTCTCCGGTTTCTACCTGCCCCTGCTGGTCATCCTGCTCTGCCTGATCGTCCGGGGCGTCGCCTTCGAGTACCGGGTGAAGCGGCCCGAGGAGCGCTGGCAGCGCAACTGGGAGACCGCGATCTTCTGGACCTCGTTGATCCCGGCGTTCCTGTGGGGCGTCGCCTTCGGCAACATCGTCCACGGTGTGAAGATCGACCGGGACCTGGAGTACGTCGGCACCGTAGGGGACCTGCTGAACCCGTACGCCCTCCTCGGCGGCCTGGTCACCCTGACCCTGTTCACCTTCCACGGGACGGTGTTCACCGCGCTCAAGACCGTCGGTGAGATCCGCGAACGGGCGCGGGCACTGGCGCTGCGGGTGGGTCTCGTCACCGCGGTACTGGCCCTCGCCTTCCTGCTGTGGACTCAGGCCGACAGGGGCGACGGCAAGAGCCTGGTCGCGCTGGTGGTGGCCGTCGCGTCCCTGGTCGTCGCGCTGGCGGCCAACCAGGCGGGGCGCGAGGGCTGGGCCTTCGCGCTGTCCGGAGTCACCATCGTGGCCGCCGTGGCGATGCTCTTCCTGACGCTCTTTCCGAACGTCATGCCGTCCACGCTCGACGCGGACTGGAGCCTGACCGTCACCAACGCCTCGTCCAGCCCGTACACCCTGAAGATCATGACCTGGCTGGCCGCGATCGCCACGCCGGTCGTCCTGCTCTACCAGGGGTGGACGTACTGGGTGTTCCGCAAGCGGATCGGCACCCAGCACATCGCCGAAGCCGCGCACTGAGTCCGGCAGGGTGTGTTTCACGTGAAACCGATCGATCCACGGCTGCTGCGGTACGCCCGCGCCACCCGGCTCTTCCTGGCGGCGGTCGTCGTCCTGGGCGCCGCCGGGGCCGGGTTGGTCGTCGCGCAGGCGATGCTCATCGCCGAAACGGTGGTGGGTGCCTTCCAGCACGGCATGACGGCCGCCGAACTCCGCACCCCTCTGCTGCTGCTGGTGGCCGTCGCCTGCGGCCGTGGCCTGGTCGGCTGGCTCACCGAACTGGCCGCGCACCGGGCGAGTGCGGCCGTGAAGTCGGAGCTGCGGGGCCGGTTGCTGGAGCGGGCGACCGCACTCGGCCCCGGCTGGCTGGGCGGGCAGCGCACCGGATCGCTCGTCGCCCTGGCCACCCGGGGCGTCGACGCCCTCGACGACTATTTCTCGCGCTACCTGCCCCAGTTGGGGCTCGCGGTGGTCGTGCCGGTGGCGGTGCTGGCACGGATCGTCACCGAGGACTGGCTCTCGGCGGCCATCATCGTCGCCACCCTGCCGCTCATCCCGGTCTTCATGATGCTGATCGGCTGGGCCACGCAGGCGCGGATGGACCGGCAGTGGCGGTTGCTGTCCCGGCTCTCCGGGCACTTCCTGGACGTGATCGCCGGGCTGCCGACGCTGAAGGTGTTCGGACGGGCCAAGGCGCAGGCCGAGTCGATCAGACGCATCACCGGCGAGTACCGGCAGGCGACCATGCGGACCCTGCGGATCGCCTTCCTGTCGTCCTTCGCCCTGGAACTGCTCGCCACGCTCTCGGTGGCGCTCGTCGCCGTGACCATCGGCATGCGGCTCGTCCACGGCGACATGGTCCTGTACGACGGCCTGGTCGTGCTCGTGCTCGCGCCCGAGGCCTATCTGCCGCTGCGGCAGGTGGGAGCGCAGTACCACGCGGCAGCCGAGGGGCTTGCCGCCGCCGAGGAGATCTTCTCGGTGCTGGAGACGCCCACACCCGCCTCGGGCAACGGTCCGGTGCCGGCGGACGGCGCGCTCTCCTTCGAGGGCGTGACCGTGCGCTACCCCGGGCGTGCCGCGGACGCGGTGTCGGATGTGGACCTCGTCGTCGAGCCCGGCGAGACGGTTGCGCTCGTCGGGCCGAGCGGAGCGGGCAAGTCGACGCTTCTCCATGCGCTGCTCGGCTTCGTCCGTCCGTCCCAGGGGCGGATCAGGATCGGCGGGGCCGACCTGACCGGCCTCGACCCGGCGCAGTGGCACGCCCGCGTCGCCTGGGTGCCGCAGCGTCCGCACCTGTTCGCGGGCACCGTCGCCGAGAACGTACGGCTGGCCCGTCCCGAGGCGGACGACGCGGCCGTGCGGCGGGCGCTGCGTGACGCCGGAGCGCTGGACTTCGTGGACGCGTTGCCGGAAGGAACGGGCACCATGCTCGGCGAGGACGGCACCGGGCTGTCCGCCGGGCAGCGACAGCGGCTCGCCCTGGCCCGGGCGTTCCTCGCGGACCGTCCGGTGCTGCTGCTCGACGAGCCGACGGCCGCTCTGGACGGGGCGACCGAGGCCGAGGTCGTGGCCGCCGTGCGCAGGCTCGCGGCCGGCCGGACCGTCCTGCTGGTGGTGCACCGTCCGGCCCTGCTGGAAGTGGCCCACCGCGTGGTGCGCCTCGACGAACCGGTTTCGGCGCCTGTGGACGGCGACTCCCGCAAGCCCGTGGTGGGCAGTCTGGCCGAGGAGGCGCCGGGAACCACTGCCCGGACTCCCGCCCACGGTCCGGGCACGCCGGAACCGGCGCCGGGGACTCCGGCCGGGATCCTCGCCCGAGTGCGCGCGATGTCCGCCGCCCGGCGCGGCCGGCTCGGACTCGCGCTGCTCCTCGGCAGCCTCGCCCTCGGCAGTGCCGTAGGACTCATGGCCACCTCGGGGTGGCTCATCTCGCGGGCCTCGCAGCAGCCGCCGGTGCTGTATCTGATGGTGGCCGTGACGGCGACGCGCGCCTTCGGGATCGGGAGGGCCGTGTTCCGCTACGCCGAGCGGCTCGTCTCGCACGACGCCGTACTGCGGATGCTGGCCGACACCCGGGTCGCCGTCTACCGGCGGTTGGAGCGGCTGGCGCCCGCCGGGCTGCGCCACAGCCGGCGGGGCGACCTGCTGTCCCGGCTCGTCGCCGACGTCGACGCGCTCCAGGACTACTGGCTGCGCTGGCTGCTGCCCGTCGGCACGGCGGTGGCCGTGTCCGCCGCATCGGTCGGCTTCACGGCCTGGCTCCTTCCGGAGGCCGGTGCCGTGCTCGCCGCCGGACTGCTCGCGGCCGGGGCCGGCGTCCCGCTGATCACCGGTGCCGTGGCACGGCGGGCCGAGCACCGGCTGGCCCCCGCTCGCGGCGCACTGGCCACCCGGGTGACCGATCTGCTCACCGGTACCGCCGAACTGACCGTCGCCGGTGCCCTGCCCGGGCGGGCCGCCGAGGCGCGACGGGCCGACGGCACGCTCACCCGGATCGCCTCGCGCGCGGCCACGGCCACCGCGCTGGGTGACGGCCTCGTCGCACTGATCTCCGGTCTGACCGTCGCGGGGGCCGCGCTCGTCGGCGTCCGGGCCGTGGCCGACGGCCGACTCGCCGGTGTGGCCGTGGCCGTCGTGGTCCTCACGCCGCTGGCCGCGTTCGAGGCGGTTCTCGGACTGCCCCTGGCCGCGCAGTACCGCCAGCGCGTGCGCAGGAGTGCCGAGCGGGTGTACGAGGTGCTCGACGCGCCCGAGCCCGTACGTGAACCGGAGCGGCCTCGGCAGGCGCCCGCGTCACCGTTCCCGGTCGTCCTCGAGGGTCTGGCCGCGCGCCACCCCGGGCAGGGCCGGGACGCCCTCGCGGGGCTCGATCTGACGTTGGCGGAGGGCCGCCGCGTCGCCGTGGTCGGGCCGTCCGGCTCCGGCAAGACGACGCTGGCCCAGGTGCTGCTGCGGTTCCTCGACCCCGACGCGGGCGCCTACACACTGGCCGAAACGGACGCCGGTGCCCTGGCAGGCGACGACGTACGGCGGCTGGTCGGGCTGTGCGCGCAGGACGCGCATCTCTTCGACAGCTCCGTGCGCGAGAACCTGCTCCTGGCCGGGAAGGACGCCACGGAGTCCGAGCTGCGCGCCGCGTTGGCGCGGGCCCGCCTGCTGGACTGGGCCGACAGCCTGCCCGACGGCCTGGACACGCTGGTCGGCGAACACGGAGCCCGGTTGTCCGGCGGGCAGCGGCAGCGGCTGGCCCTGGCCCGGGCGCTGCTCGCCGACTTCCCCGTTCTCGTGCTCGACGAGCCGGCCGAACACCTCGACCTGCCGACCGCCGACGCGCTCACCGCCGATCTGCTGGCCGCGACCGAGGGTCGTACGACCCTGCTCATCACGCACCGGCTGGCGGGGCTGGACGCGGTGGACGAGGTGGTCGTCCTGGACGAGGGGCGGGTCGTGCAACGCGGCCCGTACGCGGAGCTGGCAGCGGTGGAGGGACCGCTGCGGACGATGGTCGAGCGGGAGGCGGCGTCGGAGCTGCCGACGGGAGCCCGGTGACCGCGGACGCTGGACGGGCACCGGCCTGAACCGAAAGGTGGCCAGGGGGCGCAGGATTCACAGCAATTGCGACTTTCCCTGAAAACCGCCTGATCGGGCTCGGTCCATGCCCGCAGCGCCGCCTCCCGGCCGCCCCGCGGCGGAGTCCCGGCCGAACTCCCGGCGCGGGTGCCGAAGCCGCTGAAGGCGATGCGGCCGGTCGGCGCCGGGCTGGAGCCGCATTCCACGCCGAACCGGATCTGCGGGACCGCGGCCGACCTCGCGGACGCGCGGTACGCGGCCGTCGGCATCGTCGCCGGGGAACGGCGACGGCATCGCCGACTTCGTCCACCACGGCATCGACGAGGCGACCCCTCAGGCCGGGCCGGTACGTGACCCGGCCCCGGATCCGTTCGTCACGGGATCTCCGCCAGGATGCGCTCGATCACGACGGCCACCCCGTCGTCGTTGTTGGCGACCGTCCGTCCCGACGCGGCGGCGATCACGTCCGGGTGCGCGTTGCCCATCGCGTAGGACCGCCCCGCCCAGGTGAGCATCTCGACGTCGTTCGGCATGTCACCGAAGGCGACGACCTCCTCGTGCGAGATGCCGCGTTCGGCGCAGCACAGGGCCAGCGTGCTGGCCTTGGAGACCTCCGGACCGCTGATCTCCAGCAGGGCGCTGGGACTGGACCGGGTGACGTTGGCGCGGTCACCGATGGCGATGCGGGCCAGCGCGAGGAAGGCATCCGGCTCCAGATCGGGGTGGAAGGCCAGGATCTTGAGGACCGGCTCGGCCGCGGCGGATCCGTCCGGTGCCAGCAGTTCCTCGGCGGGCGCGAGGGTGTCGGGCACCTCGATGTGCATCCGCGGGTACGCCGGCTCCTGGTGGAAGCCGTACGTCTGCTCCACCGCGTACACCGTGCCGGGGGCCGCGTCGCGCAGCAGCCGTACGGTGTCCAGGGCGTTCCGGCGGGCCAGTTCGCGGACCTTCACGAAGCGGTGGGCACCGGGCCCGCCGTGCAGGTCGACCACGGCCGCGCCGTTGCCGCAGATGGCGAGGCCGTGCCCGTGGACGTGCCCACTGACGACGTCCATCCAGCGAGCGGGGCGGCCGGTGACGAAGAAGACCTCGATCCCCGCCTTCTCGGCGGCCGCCAGGGCGGCGACCGTGCGCGGGGAGACCGACTTGTCGTCGCGCAGCAGCGTGCCGTCCAGGTCGGTGGCGATCAGTCGCGGGCGCACGGCGGCGGCCGGGGTCTCGGGCTGTCGGGTCGCTGAGGTCACCCGGCCATTGTCACGCATATGCCCGCACGTCCGTGCGAGAGTCCGCACATGTGTGAGCTACGGCTCTCATCAGGGCCGTCCTCCTCCCGGCAGGCGCACCTTTCCCGGCAGGCGCATCCGTCCCGTCCGTCCGGCCGGATCGTCCTGCTGCGGGGTCACCCCAGTTGTGCCGGCGCCTCCATGGCGATCTCCTCGAAGACCTTGTCGTCCGCCGCGAAGTCCGAGCCGGGGATCGGCCAGTGCACGACGATCTCGGTGAAGCCCAGCTCCCGGTGGCGTCCCGCGAAGTCCACGAACGCGTCCACGGACTCCAGCGGCCGACCGCGGTCCGGTGTGAAGCCGGTGAGCAGCACCTTGTCGAGCTCACCCGCGTCGCGGCCGATCGCGGCGCAGGCGTCGGCCAGCTTCTCGGTCTGCTCCCGCAGGGCACTGACCGACTGCTCCGGAGTGCCGTTCTCGTACAGCTTCGGGTCACCGGTGGTCACCCACGCCTGTCCGTACCGCGCCGCCAGTCGCATTCCGCGCGGCCCGGTGGCGGCCACCGCGAACGGCAGCCGGGGCTGCTGGACACAGCCGGGGATGTTGCGCGCTTCGTGCGCCGAGTAGAAGTCGCCCTGGTACGACACCGCCTCCTCCGTGAGCAGCCGGTCGAGCAGCTGGAGGAACTCGGCGAACCGGTCGGCCCGCTCGCGCGGCGTCCACTGCTCCTGTCCGAGCGCGGTGGCGTCGAAGCCGGTTCCGCCCGCTCCTATCCCCACGGTGACCCGGCCGCCGGAGATGTCATCGAGGGAGATCAGCTCCTTGGCGAGTGTCACCGGGTGCCGGAAGTTCGGCGAGGTGACCAGGGTGCCCAGACGCAGCCGTTCGGTGACCGCCGCCGCGGCGGTCAGTGTCGGCACGGCACCGAACCACGGGCCGTCCCGGAAGCTCCGCCAGGACAGGTGGTCGTAGGTGTACGCGCTGTGGAAACCGAGCTGCTCGGCACGCGTCCAGGTCGAACGGCCGCCGTCGTGCCAGCGGCGGTGGGGGAGGATCACGGTGCTCAGGCGCAGACTCATGCCGCCGAGCCTATGCGGCGGGCCGGGTTTCACGTGAAACGTCCGGGAGGTTTCCCATCACGGTGGGCCCGGTGGTGGGCAGATGCTTCGGGGCGCCGACCGGACGGGGTCAGTGTGTGCCGGGGAAGCGCAGATACCGCGGAGGCACGGCTTTGGTCAGCCAGACCCCGTTCGCACTGACCTGGAAGACATGGCCGTCGCGGTGCATGGTGGCGGCGTCCACCGACAGCACGACCGGCCGGCCGCGGCGGGCGCCGACCCGGGAGGCGGTCTCCCGGTCCGGTGAGAGGTGCACGTCGTGCCGGTTCATGGGGCGCAGGCCCTCGGCGCGGATCGCGTCGAGGGCGCGGGCCACGGTCCCGTGGTAGAGGTACGGAGGCGGGGCCGCCGAGGGCAGCCCGAGTTCCACGTCGACGCTGTGGCCCTGACTGGCCCGGATGCGGGTGCCCTCGACGGCGAAGCGCCGTTTGTCGTTGGTGGCGACCACGTGGTCCAGCTCTTGCCGGGTGATGCGGAAGCCGTGCGCGGCGGCCGCGGCGATCAGTGTGTCGATCTCGACCCAGCCGGCCTCGTCGAGCGTGAGCCCGATGTGGCCCGGCTGGTGCCGCAGATGCTTCGACAGGTACTTCGACACCTTCACGGCGCGTCTGTCGTCCATCTGTTCTCTGTCCATACGGTCAGCGTGCCGAGAGTGACACGCACCACGCCATTGATTTTGTCATCGAGGTTTGATCCACAGACGCATGAGGTTGTCCACAGGTCTCAGAGGCGTTCCTGTGGAAACTACAGCGGCGGCGACACCCGGGCGAGTCTGCGCAGCGCCCCCGGCAGGAAGCGGGAGAGGAGGTGCGCGCCGCGCGCCTCGGGCGTGACCGGGACGACGGCCCGGTCGTGCACCACGGCCTCCAGAATCGCGGAGGCGACCTTCTCCGGGGGGTAGTTGCGCATCCCGTACAGCCGGGCGGTGCGCCGCTGCCGGCGTTTCTCCCCGCGCGTGTCGGCCCCGGCGAAGCGTGCCGTCGAGGTGATGCCGGTGTTGACGATGCCGGGGCAGACCGCCGTGACGCCGATGCCCTGCCCGGCCAGCTCGGCGCGCAGGCACTCGCTGAGCATCAGCACGGCCGCCTTGGAGGTGCTGTAGGCGGGCAGCACCCGGGAGGGCAGGAAGGCGGACGCCGACGCGGTGTTCACGATGTGGCCGCCCTGCCCCCGCTCGGCCATCTGCCGGCCGAAGAGGCGGCACCCGTGGATCACGCCCCACAGATTGACGTCGAGGACCTTCTTCCAGTCCTGCGGCGTGGTGTCGAAGAAGGAGCCCGACAGACCGATCCCGGCATTGTTCACGAGGACGTCCACCACGCCGTACTCCGCGGCGACCCTGGCCGCGAGCTTCTCCATGGACTGCTCGTCGGAGACGTCGGCGGTCTCCGCCCAGGCCTGCCGGGCCCCGGCCGACCGGGACAGCCCGGCGGTGCGGGCCGCGGATGCGGTGTCCCGGTCGACGGCCACCACACGCGCGCCGGCCTCGGCGAACGCCAGCGCCGTCGCCCGTCCGATGCCGCTGCCCGCCCCGGTGACCAGGACCAGCTGGCCGGCGAAGCGGTCGGCGTGCCTGCCGCTCGCCGTCACCTCGGTCCGCCCGTCCTCGACGGCGGTGACGAACTCGGTGATCCAGTCCGCCAGCCGGTCGGGCCGGGTGCGCGGCACCCAGTGCCCCGCGGGCAGCGCGCGGCGGGTCAGCCGCGGCGCCCACTGCTCCAGGTCGTCGTAGAGCCGTTCCGACAGGAACGCGTCACCGAGGGGCGTGACGAGTTGGACGGGCACGTGCGCGTAGGCGTCGTCGCGCGGGTGCCGCAGCCGGGGCCGGACGTTGTCCCGGTACAGCCAGGCCCCGTGCGCGGCGTCCACCGGCAGGGACGCGGTCGGGTAGTCGCCGCCGGGCACCTTCTCCACACGCCGCAGGATTCCCGGCCAGCACCTGCCGAGCGGGCCGCGCCAGGCCAGTTCGGGCAGCACCGGCGTGTGCAGCAGGTAGACGTACCAGGACTTGGCGCCCTGGCCGAGGAGCTGGCCCACCCGGCGGGGGGGTGGGCCGCTCGATCCGCCGGCCGATCCAGTGGCCGAAGTGGTCGAGGGACGGCCCCGACATCGAGGTGAAGGACGCGACGCGGCCCTCGGTGCGCCCGACCGTGACGAACTCCCAGGACTGCACCGAGCCCCAGTCGTGGCCCACCAGGTGCACGGGCCGGTCCGGGCTGACCGCGTCCACGACGGCCAGGAAGTCGTCCGTCAGCTTCTCCAGCGTGAACCCGCCGCGCAGCGGGCTCGGCGCGCTGGACCGGCCGTGGCCCCGCACGTCGTAGGCCACCACGTGGAACCGGCCGGCGAGGCGGGCGGCCACCTCGGACCAGACCTCCTTGCTGTCCGGGTAGCCGTGCACCAGGACGACCGTCGGCCGCCGCGGATCACCCAGCTCGGCCACGCACAGCTCCACCTCGCCCGAGCGCACCCGGCGCTCCCGCGCACCGTCCAGACCCGTCATGCCACCCCGTTCCACCCGTCCCGGCGCCGCCGCTCCGACCGCTCTGCCCGCTCGTCGCGTCACACCGGCGAATCTCCCAGTTGTTAGAACCAACGTCAATAGGGCGGTGGGCGCGGTCCCCGACGCCCGCCCCGTGACCCTCAGGTACCGCATCCCCTACGGGTGTGTACTCCTCGAGTCTGACTCCAAGACGGCTCTCCGGTCTGACGACCGAAGTGGCGGCGGTCACTACCGTCATGGATGTGACTGTGATCGCGACCGAAAGCCTGAGCAAGCGGTTCCCCCGGGTGACCGCGCTCGACCGGCTCTCCGTGGACATCGGACCCGGTGTGACCGGACTCGTGGGTGCCAACGGCGCCGGCAAGTCCACCCTGATCAAGATCCTGCTGGGTCTGTCTCCCGCCACCGAGGGCCGGGCCGAAGTGCTCGGTCTCGACGTCGCCACCAAGGGCGCCGACATCCGTGAGCGGGTCGGCTACATGCCGGAGCACGACTGCCTGCCGCCCGACGTCTCGGCCACCGAGTTCGTCGTCCACATGGCGCGCATGTCCGGCCTGCCGCCGACCGCCGCCCGCGAGCGCACCGCGGACACTCTGCGCCACGTCGGCCTGTACGAGGAGCGCTACCGTCCCATCGGCGGCTACTCGACCGGCATGAAGCAGCGCGTGAAGCTCGCGCAGGCCCTCGTCCACGACCCGCAGCTGGTCTTCCTGGACGAGCCGACCAACGGCCTCGACCCGGTCGGCCGCGACGAGATGCTCGGCCTCATCCGCCGCGTCCACACCGACTTCGGCATCTCGGTCCTCGTCACCTCGCACCTGCTGGGCGAACTGGAACGCACCTGCGACCACGTGGTCGTCGTCGACGGCGGCAAGCTGCTGCGCTCCAGTTCCACCACCGACTTCACCCAGACCACGACGACCCTCGCGATCGAGGTCACCGACACCGACGAGCACCCCGACGGCACCCGCGCGGTCCGCGACGCGCTCCACGCGCGCGGGGTGGCCACCGAGGACGGCAGCGGCCTGCCCGGCGCCGGCCACATCCTGCTGCTCAGCGCGTCGGGCGACGAGACGTACGACCTCGTGCGGGACGTCATCGCGGATCTCGGCCTCGGCCTGGTGCGCATGGAGCAGCGCAGGCACCACATCTCGGAGGTCTTCAAGGACGGCGACGCAGCACGGAAGGAGGCGGTCGGCCATGGCAACTGAACAGCCCCTGCCGGCACCGGCCACGATGCCGGGCGACCAGACCCGCATCCACAACATCGGCTACCGCAACTACGACGGCCCCCGCCTCGGCCGTGCCTACGCCCGCCGCTCCCTCTACTCGCAGTCCCTGCGCGGTGCCTACGGCCTCGGCCGCTCGGCCAAGTCCAAGGTGCTGCCGATGCTCCTGTTCGTGGTGATGTGCCTGCCCGCGGGCATCATGGTCGCCGTCGCGGTCGCCACCAAGGCCGACGAACTGCCCCTGGACTACACGCGCTACGCGATCGTCCTGCAGGCGGTCATCAGCCTCTACGTCGCCTCCCAGGCGCCCCAGTCCGTCTCGCGCGACCTGCGCTTCAAGACCGTGCCGCTCTATTTCTCGCGGCCCATCGAGACGTCCGACTACGTCCGCGCCAAGTACGCGGCACTGGCCTCGGCACTGTTCATCCTGACCGCCACCCCGCTGCTGGTGCTCTACACGGGCGCCCTGCTCGCCAAACTCGACTTCGCGGACCAGACCAAGGGATTCGCACAGGGACTCGTCTCCGTGGCACTGCTCTCGCTGCTCTTCGCCGGCCTCGGCCTGGTCATCGCCTCGGTCACCCCGCGCCGCGGCTTCGGCATCGCCGCCGTCATCGCCGTCCTGACCATCACCTACGGCGCGGTCTCCACGCTCCAGGCCATCGCGGACGTCCAGGACAGCTCCGGATCCATCGCCTGGATCGGCCTGTTCTCGCCGATCACCCTCATCGACGGCGTGCAGTCCGCCTTCCTCGGTGCCACGTCCTCCTTCCCCGGCGGAAGCGGCCCGAGCACCGCGGAGGGCGCGGTGTACGTCCTCGTCACCCTGGGCCTGATCGCCGGCGCCTACGGGCTCCTGATGCGCCGTTACAAGAAGGTGGGACTGTGACCGCCCTCCCGTCGCCCGCCACCACCCTTCCAAGGAATGGGCTGCGCCCATGAGCACTCTTTCCATCGACCACGTCTCCCGCTGGTTCGGCAACGTCGTCGCCGTCAACGACGTCACCATGACGATCGGCCCCGGCGTCACCGGCCTCCTCGGCCCCAACGGCGCCGGGAAGTCCACCCTCATCAACATGATGGGCGGCTTCCTCGCCCCCTCCACCGGCACCGTCACCCTCGACGGACAGCAGGTCTGGCGCAACGAGGCCATCTACAAGCACATCGGTGTCGTCCCCGAGCGGGAGGCGATGTACGACTTCCTCACCGGCCGCGAGTTCGTCCTCGCCAACGCCGAACTGCACGGACTGGGCGCCAAGGCGGCCCAGGAGGCGCTCGCCACCGTCGAGATGGAACACGCGCAGGACCGCAGGATCGCCACGTACTCCAAGGGCATGCGGCAGCGCGTGAAGATGGCCTCCGCCCTCGTCCACCAGCCCTCCCTGCTCCTGCTGGACGAGCCGTTCAACGGCATGGACCCGCGCCAGCGCATGCAGCTGATGGACCTGCTGCGCCGCATGGGCGACGAGGGCCGCACGGTGCTGTTCTCCTCGCACATCCTCGAAGAGGTCGAGCAGCTCGCCTGGCACATCGAGGTCATCGTCGCCGGACGCCACGCGGCCAGCGGCGACTTCCGCAAGATCCGCCGCCTGATGACCGACCGCCCGCACCGCTACCTGGTGCGCTCCAGCGACGACCGGGCCCTCGCGGCGGCACTGATCGCCGACCCGTCGACGTCCGGCATCGAGGTCGACCTCGCCGAGGGCGCGCTGCGCGTCCAGACCGTCGACTTCAGCCGGTTCACGGCCCTGCTGCCCAAGGTCGCCCGCGACCACGGCATCCGGCTGCTCACGGTCTCGCCGTCCGACGAGTCCCTCGAGTCCGTCTTCTCGTATCTCGTCGCGGCGTAGGAGGCCGAAGAATGTACGACCCCACAGTCGCCCGGCTCACCTACCGGGCCCTGCTCGGCCGCCGCCGGGCCCTCATCCTGGGCGCCCTGCCCCTGCTGCTGCTCGTCATCGCCGTGGCGGTGCGGGCCCTCACCGGAGCCGACGACCAGACGGCGTCCGACGTGCTCGGCGGGTTCGCGCTCGCCACCATGGTGCCGATCATCGGCGTCATCGCCGGCACCGGCGCCATCGGCCCCGAGATCGACGACGGCTCTGTCGTGTACCTGCTGTCCAAGCCGATCAAGCGTCCGACGATCATCTTCACCAAGCTGATCGTCGCCATCGCCGTGACCATGGTCTTCTCCGCCGTGCCCACGCTGATCGCCGGACTGATCCTCAACGGCAACGGCCAGCAGGTCGCCGTCGCCTACACGATCGCCGCACTGGTCGCCTCCATCGCCTACGCCGCGCTCTTCCTGCTGCTGGGCACGGTGTCCCGGCACGCGGTGGTCCTCGGACTCGTCTACGCCCTGGTCTGGGAGGCCCTGTTCGGCTCCCTCGTGCCCGGTGCCCGCACCCTGAGCGTCCAGCAGTGGTCGCTGGCCGTGGCGCAGAAGGTCGCCGACGGGAACCTGGTGACCTCCGACGTGGGCCTGCCGACCGCGACGGTGCTGCTGGTCGTGGTCACCGTCCTCGCCACCTGGTACGCCGGCCAGAAGCTGCGGTCGCTGACGCTCGCCGGGGAGGAGTGACCGGGACCCGGTCCCGACGAGTCCTTCACCTCGGCCCGGGCCCACCGGCCGAGGCCCGCGCAAGGGGCGGGCGGGGAACATATGGGGGATGCGGGACCGGGATGGGTCGGGGTGGCGGGCCAGAACCTTCGGCACGACGGCCGCGGACAGCCGGAGGACCACGGCGCGGAGAACGGCGCCCGGGACGGCGAGGGAACCTGGGACGGCCTCGTCCTCGACGAGGAGTTCATACGCGACGCGGGGGCGGCCGAGCCGTCCGCCCGCGCCCGGATGCTCGCCGCCCGACGGCGGCGCGAGGAGCCCGGCCCCCAGCCCTGGCGCTCCGACGATCCGCCCGCCGGATCGGTTCTTCAGCGAGATCCGACGGCGCGGGTGGCGCAGGCGCTGACGCGACGTACGGCCGCTGTTAATCGGTGGCACCCGGCTTGCCCGAGCGGCAGTGTGGTGGGTGCACGAGGCCGGTCGGCGCCGGCGCACGGGCGGCCGCTTCGAGCGCGCGGGAAGTCTCGCGTGGGCCGGCCCGAGGGGACACCGGGGCCGACCGGACCGTCACGGCGCAGCCGGTCACTGCCCTCGGCCGGCCATCGTCCTCGGCCGGTCAGATCCTCGACCGGTCAGATCCTCGACCGGTCACCGCCCTCGACCGGTCACCGCCCCAGTCGGCCACCGCCCCAGCCCGTCACCACACGGGCCCTCAGCGCGACAACCGCTCCAGCACCACGGCGATCCCGTCCTCGTCGTTCGAGGACGTCACCTCGTCGGCCACGGCCTTCAGCTCCTCGTGGGCGTTGGCCATCGCCACTCCCCGGGCGGCCCAGCCGAACATCGGGATGTCGTTGGGCATGTCGCCGAAGGCGATCGTGTCCGCCGCCTTCAGGCCGAGGCGCCGGGCCGCCAGCGACAGCCCCGTCGCCTTCGACAGGCCGAGCGGGAGAAGTTCGACGACACCCGCACCCGCCATCACGACCGTCACGAAGCCACCCGCGGCCTGCCGGGCCGCCTCGGCCAGCTCGTCGTCCGACAGGGTCGGGTGCTGGATGTAGATCTTGTTCAACGGCGCCGACCACAGATCCGCGGCATCGGTGAACGGCACCGCCGGAAGATGACCGCCGACCGCGTAACCCGGGCCCACCAGCACGTCGCCGTCCAGACCGTCGCGGCTCGCCGCCAGATACAGCGGACCGGTCTCCGCCTCGATCTTCGCCAGCGCCACCCCGGCCAGCTGCCGGTCCAGCGTGACCGAGGTCAGCAGCCGGCGCTCACCGGCGTGGTAGACCTGCGCGCCCTGACCGCAGACGGCCAGTCCGTCGTAACCGAGGTCGTCCAGTATGTGCCGGGTCCACGGCACCGAGCGCCCGGTGACCACGATGTGCGCCGCGCCCGCCGCGGTGGCCGCGGCGAGCGCCTCACGGGTGCGCGACGAGATCGTGTCGTCACCGCGCAGCAGCGTGCCGTCGAGGTCGGTGGCGATCAGCCGGTACGGGAAACCACCGGCGGAGCCGGCGTCGGTCCCCGCGGCCGAACCGGTGTCACTCACTTGGCCACCGGCTCCAGGACCTCCCGGCCGCCCAGGTACGGGCGCAGCACCTCGGGCACGCGCACCGAGCCGTCGGCCTGCTGGTGGTTCTCCAGGATCGCCACGATCGTGCGCGGCACCGCGCACAGCGTGCCGTTGAGCGTCGCCAGCGGGCGCACCTTCTTGTCCTCGCGGACGCGGATCGACAGGCGGCGGGACTGGAACTCGGTGCAGTCCGAGGTCGAAGTCAGCTCGCGGTACTTGCCCTGGGTCGGGATCCACGCCTCGCAGTCGAACTTGCGCGACGCCGAGGCGCCCAGGTCGGCGGAGGCGACGTCGATGACCCGGAACGGCAGCTCCAGCGACGTCAGCCACTGCTTCTCCCACTCCAGCAGGCGCTGGTGCTCGGCCTGCGAGTCCTCGGGCAGGACGTAGGAGAACATCTCGACCTTGTCGAACTGGTGCACGCGGAAGATGCCCCGGGTGTCCTTGCCGTGCGAGCCCGCCTCGCGGCGGAAGCAGGGCGAGAACCCGGCGTAGCGCAGCGGCAGCCGGTCGGCGTCGATGATCTCGTCCATGTGGTACGCGGCGAGCGGCACCTCGGACGTGCCGACCAGGTACAGGTCGTCCTTGTCGAGGTGGTAGACGTCCTGGGCGGCCTGCCCGAGGAAGCCGGTACCGGCCATCGACTGCGGGCGCACCAGCGCCGGGGTCAGCATCGGCGTGAAGCCGGCCGCCGTCGCCTGGGCGATCGCCGCGTTGACGAGGGCGAGCTCCAGGAGCGCGCCGACGCCGGTCAGGAAGTAGAAGCGCGAACCGGAGACCTTGGCGCCGCGCTCGACGTCGATGGCGCCGAGCAACTGGCCCAGCTCCAGGTGGTCGCGGGGCTCGAAGCCCTCGGCGGCGAAGTCGCGGTGGGTGCCGTGCGTCTCCAGCGTGACGAAGTCCTCCTCGCCACCGACGGGCACATCGGGGTGGACGAGGTTGCCGAGCCGCTGGAGCAGCTCCTGGGTCTCGGCGTCGGCGGCGTCGCGCTCGGCGTCGGCGGCCTTGACGTCGGCGGCGAGCTGGCTCGCGCGCTTCAGCAGCTCGGCCTTCTCGTCACCGGTGGCCTTGCCGATGAGCTTGCCGAGGCCCTTCTGCTCGGCGCGCAGCTCGTCGAAGCGGACGCCGGACGACCTGCGTCGCTCGTCGGCAGACAGGAGGGAGTCGACGAGCGCGACATCCTCTCCACGGGCACGCTGCGACGCGCGCACACGGTCGGGGTCCTCACGGAGCAGGCGAAGGTCAATCACACGGTCAAGGCTACCGGTGCGCGGTGACGGCTCACGACTCACTATTACCGGCCGCGTTCCACACGCACCGCCATGGGGGAAATGGCGCCTCGTGCGCCCGCCTGTCGGGGCTGTCGAGCCGGCCACGCTTGGCGGATCCGGCGGGCCCGGCGAGTCTGTCAATAAAGGGCGCCCTCTTCCCCGGAAGGATGCAGGCGGCGGGCGCCGGGTTGACTGGACTTCCTTGTGAGGAACGGGACTTGGCCGAGGCTGACAGCTCGGCTGTCCACAGGCTGCATGGCTTGGGAAAAGTTATCCACAGGCTGTGCGAAAGATCTGTGGACTCCGGAATCGGTCATTCCTAAACGGGCAAGCAGGGGCATGTTGGGCGATGAATTCCCGCACCAAACCCCTTGCATGCTCACTTTCGAGTGAAAACAGGCCACTCCGGAGGAGGGAGGGCAAGGAATGGAGGAGCAAGGGGCGGTCTGGGCACCTGTGGACGAAGTGGGTACCCGTGGGTGATTTGTCGATCGAAAGGCGCTTCGTTATCGACTTGTCCCCACGTCGAGAAGTGGGCCTGTGGATAACTTCTGTGGATAACGACGATCAGTGGATACGACCGGTCAGAAACGGCCGTCCTGGCACCGCGCCACCCAGTCGGCCGCCGCGGTGAACTCCTCGTCCGAGGTCCCCCGCCGCAGGGACCTCACATCCGACGGATCGACCCCCGCGCGTGGATACGACCCCAGGAACCGCACCTGGAGGCAGATCCGCTTCAGGCCCATCAGGGCCTCGGCCACCCTCCGGTCGGAGATGTGGCCCTCGGCGTCGATGCAGAAGCAGTAGTTGCCGATGCCGGCGCCGGTCGGCCGGGACTGGAGCAGCATCAGGTTGATGCCCCGGGTGGCGAACTCGCCCAGCAGGTCGCGCAGCCCGCCGGGGTGGTCGTCGCGCTGCCAGAGCACGACGGACGTCTTGTCCGCGCCGGTGGGCGCCGCGGGCCGGGCGGGGCGGCCCACGAGCACGAACCGCGTCTGGGCGTTCTCCGCGTCGTGGATCTCGGACTCGAGGACCTCCAGGCCGTACCGCTCGGCGGCGAACTCACCGGCGAAGGCGGCGTCGTACCGGCCCTCCTGCACGAGGCGGGCGCCGTCGGCGTTGGAGGCTGCCGATTCCCAGACCACGTCGGGCAGGTGCGCCTTGATCCAGTTGCGCACCTGGGGCTGGGCGGCGGGGTGGGCGGTGACCGTCTTGATGTCCGACAGCTTGGTACCGGGACGGACCAGCAGCGCGAAGGTGATGGACAGCAGCACTTCGCGGTAGATCATCAGGGGCTGGCCGGCGACCAGCTCGTCGAGGGTGGTGGTGATGCCGCCCTCGACGGAGTTCTCGATCGGCACGAACGCGGCCTCCGCCTCGCCGACGCGCACGGCGTCGAGCGCGGACTGGACGGACACGTAGGGGACCAGTTCCCGGGTCGCCGCCTCGGGAAGGGTGCGCAGGGCGACTTCGGTGAACGTGCCTTCGGGACCGAGATACGCGTAACTGGCGGGCATGGGACTCACCCTAGTGGCCTCGTCGGACGCTGAGCACGCTTCCCCGGCCCGCCACCCCATGGGGCGACGGGTCCGGGCGACGCGCCCGTGCGGCGGGTCATCCCTCCAGCAACCGCTGCCCCACGTACTCGCCCTCCGCGGCCCCGCCCGGTACGGCGAACAGGCCGCTGGCCTCGTGCCGGATGAACTGTGACAGCGCGTCCCCGCGATCCAGCTTGCGCTGCACCGGTACGAAGCCGCGCAGCGGGTCGGCCTGCCAGCAGATGAAGAGGAGGCCCGCGTCGGGGACGCCGTCGGTGTCGAAGCCGTCGTGGTAGGAGAACGGACGGCGGAGCAGGGTGGCGCCGCCGTTCTGGTCGGGGCGGGTGATGCGGGCGTGTGCGTTGGCCGGGACGACCGGCTTTCCGGACCCGTCCGTCTTCTCCAGGTCCATCTCGGTCGTCTCGGTGCCCCCGGACAGGGGCGCGCCGTCGGACTTGCGGCGTCCGATGACGTCCTCCTGTGCCTTGAGGGAGAGCTTCTCCCAGTCGTCGAGGAGCATGCGGATCCGGCGGACGACGACGTAGGAGCCGTTCGCCATCCACGCGGGCTCGCCCTTCTCGGGCACGAAGATCCGCTGGTCGAAGCCGGGGTCGGTCGGCTTGGGGTTGCGGGTGCCGTCGATCTGGCCCATGAGGTTGCGGGTGGTCATGGGGTGGGCGGTGGCGCCCGGTGAGCGGTTGAAGCCGTTCATCTGCCAGCGGATGCGGGCGGCCGACCCGGCGTCCCGCTGGATCGCGCGCAGTGCGTGGAAGGCGACCAGGGCGTCGTCGGCGCCGATCTGCACCCACAGGTCGCCGTTGCTGCGGGCCTTGTCGAGGTGGTCGGAGGAGAAGTCGGGCAGGGGATCGAGGGACGCCGGGCGCTGCTGTTCCAGTCCGGTTCGGCCGAAGAAGCTGTGGCCGAAGCCGAAGGTGACGGTCAGGGAGGAGGGCCCCGCGTCCCGGGCGACGTCCGTGTCACCGGTTCCGGCCGGGTCGCCCGCCATCAGCCGCCGGGCGGTGTCGGACCAGCGGCGCAGCAGTGCGGTGGCCTCCTTGCGTCCGGCGCCCGGCTTCAGGTCGAAGGCGGCGAGGTGTCCGCGGGCCTGCATCGGGGTGGTGATGCCGGGCTGATGTTTCCCGTGAAACATCACCTGCTCGCTGCCCAGCGAGGTGAGCGGCGTGGCCGCGGAGGTCGCCGAGGAGGAGGGTGCGGCGGCGTATCCCACGGCGCCGCCCGCCGCGCCGAGCGCGAGCCCGGTGGCACCGGCGGTGCCGAGGAGCCTGCGCCGTGAGATGCCCTCGCGGGGGGCGGTGTCGCCGGTGTCGTGCGGGCCGGGCCCGGCGGGTGCCCCGGGCGTCGTTCCGTGGGGGCGGGCCTCCGGGAGGGACTGGTCAGCCATGGTGCGGTTCAGCCGATCTGCGCGTTCTTGGAGATGGTCACCTGGTCGATGTCGGAGGTGCGTACGGTGACGGCGATCTTCCAGTCGCCGGCCATCGGGAGCTGCACTCCGCTCGCCGACCAGTGTCCGGTGGTGATGTGGTCGGGGACGACGGGCAGGGGCCCGAGGTCCTTGGCCTCCAGGGTGAAGGCGACCTTGATCTCGGGGAGGTCGACGGCGCGGCCGTCCGGGTCCTCGACGTAGAGGTGCATGTCGTTGTCGCCGGTCCGGGCGGGGACGAGCTCGACCCGTACGACACCCTTGCCGTTCGCGCTTCCGGTGTCGAAGGGCATGTCCAGGGTCACGGTTCCGGACGCCGCGGTGGACGAGGAGGCGGGGGAGCGGTCTGCGGCCCGGGCTTCCTGTTCGGTGCGTCCGGGTTCGGTCTGGGTCAGCACGGTGGTGACGGCGAGCAGGACGACGGCGATGCCCGCCTCGGTGAGGACGGACCGGCGCAGTCCGATGCGGTGGGGGTCGGCGTCCCGCAGCCGTTTCTTCCGGGCGGTGTCCATGGCGGCCCGCTGCCGGGCGAGCTGGGCGGCGCGCTGGGAACCGCCGGAGCCCTTCGACGCCCCGAAGCCACCGGAGCCACCGGAATCCTTCGAGTTCTTCGACGCTCCGGAGCCGCCCGCCGTCTCCTTCCCCCGGCCGCCGGCCACGCCGGCCCGCTGCTTCTCCCGCTCCGGGGCGACGGCCGACGCTGTCCCGGCCAGCTGTGCGGTCCACCGCCGCGAGAGGTACGCGACGCCGACCATCACCGCGACGAGAGCGATCTTGACGAGGAGCAGTTGCCCGTACCGGGTGTCGGTGAACGCGGACCAGGAGCCGAGCTGGCGCCAGGACTGGTAGACGCCGGTCACCACGAGCACGACCACGCTGCCGAAGGCGACGCGGGAGAACCGGCGTACGGCGGAGGCGGGGACGGGGGTGTCGGCGGGGGCCCGGTACAGGGCGACGATCAGGGCGGTGAGACCGCCGAGCCAGCCGGCGACGGCCAGCAGGTGGAGGACGTCGACCGGCATGGCGAGGCCGGCCTGGAGGCCGACGGAGGCGTGCTCGGACAGCGCCCAGGTCGCCGCGATCCCGGCGGCCACGACGGTCCCGCCGGCCGCGAGCCCGAAGGTGAGGTCCCGTTTCTCCGCGTCCTCGCTCGCATCGGGCCCCCGGCGTGCAGTGCCGTCGTGCAGGGGGGTGGGGGACGGGCGGGAGTAGGCGCCGAAGAGCACGGCGATGAACAGTGCCGCCGCGGCGAGCAGCAGCAGCCGGGAGACCAGGAAGGCGCCGCTCTTGGTCTGCAGGGCCTGTCCGAGCAGGTTCAGGTCGAAGACGTCGCCGAGCTTCCCGGAGCCGGTGTAGGAGCCGCGCAGCAGGAGCAGCAGGAGGGTGGCGGCGGTGAGCGCGAGCCATCCGGTGACGACGAGCCGTTGCAGGGGCCGTACTCCGGAGCCGCGTGGCCAGCAGGCGAGGACGAAGGCGGCGCCGCCGGCCAGGACGACGAATCCGGCGTAGGAGACGTACCGTCCGAGGCCGTACAGCAGGCCGACGACGCCGCCGCCCGCTTCCTGGCCGTCGACCGGGACGGAGGTCTTGGAGGGGGCGCCGATGGAGAAGGTGTAGGCGCCGGAGACGGGGTGGCTGTCGGCGGAGACGACCTGGTAGGCCACGGTGTAGGTGCCGTCGGGCAGGCCCGCGTGCAGGGCCACGGCGTACGTCGTGCCGCCCTTGCCGGCGGGTCGGCCGTCGTCGACGCGCCGGCCCTCGGGGTCGAGGACGCGCAGCGAGTCGTCGTCCAGGGAGACCGTCTCGGAGAAGGTGAGCGACACCTGGGCCGGGGCCTTGTCGACCACCGCCCCCTGCCGGGGGTCGCTGCCGGTCAGCGCGGCGTGCGCGGAGGCCGGGCCGGCGGCGGTGAGCAGCGCGCAGACCGTGGCCAGGAGCAACAGTGCCAGGGTCCGCACGCGCGGGGCGGTGGTCCGGGTCAAGGTGGTCCCTCCCTCAGTGTCCGGTGTGTCCGGCGGTGGGTCGGTACGTGGCCGGCTTCACCGGCATCTCGACCGTGACGGGGTCGGAGTGGGCGAAGTGGAGCTCGACGGAGACCGTCTCACCCTGTTCGGGCCGGTGTGTCAGCTTTTCGAACATCAGGTGGTTGCCGCCGCTCTCCAGCACGAGTTCGCCGCGGGCGGGGACGGGCAGGCGGTCGACCCGCTTCATCGTGCCGCCGACGGTCTCGTGGACGGTGACCTCGCCGGCCGCGCTGGTGACGGACGTCAGCTCGTCCTCGGCGTCGCCCTTGTTGGCGATGGTGAGGAAACCGGCGGCCATCGTGTCGGAGACCGGCTGCGGCATGTAGGCGGCCTCGACGGAGAGTTCGGCGGCCGCGTCGGAGCCGGAGCCGTCGCAGCCCGCGAGGACCAGGGCGCCGATCACCGCCGCGGCGGCCACGGCGGGGCGGCGGATCACGGGTTCTCCCCCTTGATCAGCTTGGGGAGGTCCTTGGTGTAGTCGTCGACGGTGGCGTCCTTGTTGTAGAGGACGTAACCGGCGTCGGTCTTCGGGGAGAAGGCGATGACCTGGGTGCCGTGGGTCGAGACGACGTTGCCGTCCTTGTCCTTGGTCGGCGGGTCGATGGAGATGCCGAGGGTGCGGGCGCCGGCCTGGACGGTGGCGAAGTCGCCGGTCAGGCCGGTGATCTGGGGGTCGATTCCCTTGAGCCAGGTGCCGAGTGCGGCGGGGGTGTCCCGCTCGGGGTCGGTGGTGACGAACACGATGCGCAGCTCGTCCTGCTCGGCCCGCGGCAGCTGCTTCTTGGCCACCGCGATGTTGTTCATGGTCAGCGGGCACACGTCGGGGCAGTGGGTGTAGCCGAAGTAGATCAGGGTGGGTTTGCCCGCGGTCTGCTCGCGGAGGTCGTACTGCTTGCCCCGGGTGTCGGTGAGGACCAGGTCCGGCTTCTCGAACGGCTTGTCGAGGACGGTGGCCGCCTGCCGGCTGGTGTCCTCGGAGACCACGGTGACGGGCTTGTCGCTGTCACCGCCGCTGCCGCAGGCGGAGAGGGTCAGGGTGGCGGCGGCGAGCAGCGCGGCCGCGGCGAAAGTCTTCTTGCGCATAGAGAAATGTCCCAGATGTGGTGTGCACCGGTGGGTGCCGGGGTCCGCGAACGGGCCCCGGCGCCCACCGGCGGGGGGTGCGGTTACGCCGAGGCGCCGGTGTCCCGGCGGCGGCCGGCGAGGACGCCGTAGGCGACGCCCGCCGCGCCGACGACGATGCCGGCGATGCCGAGGACGCGGGCGGTGGTGTCGCTGCCGTCGCCGGAGTCGGCGGAGGTGTCGGCAGCGGTGTGCTGGGCGGTGGACTCGGCGTCGGTGCCGGTCTTCGCGCCCGTCGCGCCGTGGGCGTCGCCCTCGGCGGCGGTCAGTTCGAGCACGGGCGCCGGGTTGTCGGGCTCCTCCTGGCCCTTCTGCGGCACCTCGATCCAGCGCACGACCTCCTTGTTGGAGTACGTCTGGATCGCCTTGAAGACCAGCTGGTCGGTGTCCTCGGGCAGGGCGCCGACGGACAGCGGGAACTTCTGGAAGTAGCCGGGCTGGATGCCCTTGTCCTCTGCGGTCCAGGTCACCTTGGTGACGACCTCGGTGATCTGCTTGCCGTGCGACTCCAGCGGCTTGGCCGGCTTGGACTTGGTGACCTCGGCCTTCCAGCCGGGGACCGGCTGCGGCATCACGGACGCCAGCGGGTGGTCGGCGGGGATGGTGACCTCCAGCTCGGTGGTGGAGGCGTTGTCCCGCTCGTTGGGGACCTTGAAGTCGACGACCGCGTAGCCGCCCTTGGCGGCCTTGCCCTCCGGCTGCACGCTGACGTGAGCGAAGGCGGGGACGGACAGGGCGAGGACGGCGATGCCGGCCGCGGAGCCGACGGCGGCGATACGGGAAATCTTCATGAACGGAGTACTCCGCTTCGTGTGATGACCGGCGGGGAGCCGGTGTCAGGAGTGATCAGGGGGATGCGCGCACGCGCGCGTGCCGCACGACGGCGGCCCCTCCTGCGTCACTCCGGCCCGAAGGCGGAAGCGGGTCGGCGGTCGGTGGTCGCGTCGTGTCAGGCGGCGAGGACGAAGGCGCTCGGCGGACCGCGTCTGATCACCGTGTGCTGGAGGGCGGTGGTGCGCGGGCGCGCCGGTGCGAGCAGAGCGGTGCGCGGCGGGCGCGGTCCCGTGCGGGGCGCGCCCGCGAGCCCGCGGTGCAGGGCGCATACCAGTGCGAGCGCGGCGCGCAGGGCGCGGACGAGCGCTCCCTCGGCCATCGACTGGGCGGAGTGCGCCGACAGTGCGACGAGCCGTGCCACGGCCAGGTCCCCGCGTCGCAGCAGCCAGCCGGCGGCGAGTGCCGCGAGGACGTGACCGAGCAGCATCGGCAGGGACGGCAGCAGTGAGGCGGAGGAACCGGCGGCGGTGGACAGGGTGTCCGCCGGGTGGTGGGCCGCGCCGGTGCGGGCGCCGGAACCCGGCGCGAGCCGAGCGTCGGTGAGGATCCGCTGGGCCTGGACCGGGCTGATCGCCGCGGCGGTGGTCCCGCAGACCAGACGTGCGGCCTGCCGGACCAGCGAGGCGTCGGACAGCGGACCCGCACCACCGGGGGACGCCGCCGTCGTGGCCGCCGCGGCCCCGTGCTGGCCGAGCCCGAACACCGTGTGCAGGGCGGTCTGGCCGACCGCGAGCAGCACCGCGATCCCGGGCAGCGAACGCTCACGTCCGGCGAGGGGTGCGGCGACCAGGACCGCCCCGAGGAATCCCGCGCCCAGTGTCCACAGGGGGACGGTGGCGCAGGAGGCGAAGGTGTGCCCCGCAGCGGCCAGCACGACGCAGACCGCGGCGAACACCGCGGCCCGCAGGATCCGGAGATCGTTCCCGGAGCGCGCCGAAGGCGGGTGGGGGGCAGTCATGGCGGGCTCATCATCGCACTGGCGGCCCCCGCGCCGTACGGCAGGTCCGCAAGATGCCGTACGACCGGATGGTCGCTCTTGGTACGAGCCGTCCCACATACACCGGTCACCGGGGCGGTCGCATCCGCCGTCCGGGCGGTTCGGTGCGGACACTGCGCTTACGCCCGTACACGAGGGGCAATACGTAACGGTATGTCGAGCCGCGGCCGGGAGGCTGGAGCATGAGCATCTGGTGGTCACTCCATTTGCGGCGCGAGGCTGCGAGCGTGCCGCTGGCCCGCCGCCTGCTGCTCGGCACGATGGAGACCGCGGGCGTCGACCCCGACATCTCCTTCGACCTCTCCGTCGCCCTCAGCGAGGCCTGTGCCAACGCCGTGGAGCACGGTGGGGACGACGGCCCCGGCAGTCCCTCGGACGCGTATCGCGTCACGGCCTACCTCGACGGCGAGCGGTGCCGCATCGAGGTCGCCGACACGGGGCCCGGCTTCGACGCGGGTGCCTCCGGCCGGCCGGGCACGCCGGCCCGTCCGGTGCCCGCCGACGCCGAGCACGGGCGCGGCCTGTGTCTCATCCGGGAACTCGCCGACCACGTCCACATCGGCGGCACGCCGGGCCGATCCGGGGCCGTGGTGAGCTTCGACAAGATCCTCAAGTGGCGGGAGGACGCCCCCCTCGTGGCGGTGTGACGGGCGTGGCCGGGGCTCGGGCCCGCGGTCGGCCGGAGCCTGCCGACGGCGGCGAGCCCCCGGGGAACGCCGATGGCCGGGCACCTGGTGCGGTGCCCGGCCATCAGTTCGAAGATCAGCCCTTCAGAGCGGCCATCCACGCCTCGACCTCGTCCGACCGGCGCGGCAGGCCGGCGGACAGGTTCCGGTTGCCGTCCTCGGTGACGAGGATGTCGTCCTCGATGCGGACGCCGATGCCCCGGTACTCCTCGGGCACGGTCAGGTCGTCGGCCTGGAAGTACAGGCCGGGCTCGACGGTGAGGACCATGCCGGGCTCCAGGGTGCCGTCGACGTAGGACTCCACGCGCGCGGCGGCGCAGTCGTGGACGTCCATGCCGAGCATGTGGCCGGTGCCGTGCAGCGTCCAGCGGCGCTGCAGGCCCAGCTCCAGCACCCGCTCGACCGGGCCCTCGACCAGGCCCCACTCGACGAGCCGCTCGGCCAGCACGCGCTGGGCGGCGTCGTGGAAGTCGCGGTACTTGGCGCCCGGCTGCACGGCCGCGATGCCGGCCTCCTGGGCGTCGTACACGGCGTCGTAGATCTTCTTCTGCAGCTCGCTGTAGCGGCCGCTGACCGGCAGCGTGCGCGTGACGTCCGCCGTGTAGTACGTGTGCGTCTCCACACCCGCGTCGAGCAGCAGCAGGTCGCCGGAGCGGACCGGGCCGTCGTTGCGGACCCAGTGCAGGGTGCAGGCGTGCGGGCCGGCGGCGGCGATGGTGCCGTAGCCGACGTCGTTGCCCTCGACGCGCGCGCGGAGGAAGAACGTGCCCTCGATGTAGCGCTCGCTGGTCGCCTCGGCCTTGTCGAGGACCTTCACGACGTCCTCGAAGCCGCGCACGGTGGAGTCGACGGCCTTCTGCAGCTCGCCGATCTCGAAGTCGTCCTTGACGAGGCGGGCCTCGGAGAGGAAGACGCGCAGTTCCTCGTCGCGCTCGGCGGTGACCTTGTCGGTCAGGGCCGCCTCGATGCCGGCGTCGTACCCGCGCACGACGCGCACCGGGCCGGTGGCCTCGCGCAGCGTGCCGGCCAGCTCGCGCACGTCGGAGGCGGGGATGCCGTACAGCTGCTCCGCCTCGGTGAGGGAGTGGCGGCGGCCGACCCACAGCTCGCCCTGGCCGCTCAGCCAGAACTCGCCGTTCTCGCGGTCGGAGCGGGGCAGCAGGTAGATCGTGGCCTCGTGGCCCTCGCCCCTGGGCTCCATGACCAGAACGCCGTCCTCGGTCTGGTTGCCCGTGAGGTAGGCGTACTCGACGGAGGCGCGGAAGGCGTACTCGGTGTCGTTGGAGCGGGTCTTCAGGTTGCCCGCGGGGATCACCAGGCGCTCACCGGGGAAGCGCGCGGACAGCGCGGCCCGGCGGGCGGCGGTCTCGGCGGCCTGGGCGATCGGCTCCAGGTCGCGCAGCTCCGTGTCGGCCCAGCCGGACTTCATGTTCTCGGCCAGCTCGTCGGACACGCCCGGGTACAGGCCGTTCTTGCGCTGCTTGATCGGCTCGTCGCCCGTCGCGTCAGCGGCATCTTCAAGCACAGCGTCCGGGGTCTCCGGGGTGAGCTCCTCCGCCACGGTCATCCTCCTTGATACGGCACTGGACCACCCCCCATCGTACGGTCGTACGGAAGGGGGCCCGGGGCCGAAGGGCCCGTTGCACCGCGCGGCGGCGCGTCACTGCTCGAAGCGGGCCGCCAGCAGCACCACGTCCTCCTCGGAGTCCGCCTCGTCCGCGCCGTCCGGCAGCACCGTGCGCAGCACGTGGTCGGCGACGGCGTCCGGGTCGTGGCGCTTGGCCCGCGGTACGCCGGCCGCCGCTGCGTGCAGCCGGGCGAAGGCGCGGTCCATCGGGTCGCCGGTGCGGCGCAGCAGCCCGTCGGTGTACAGCAGAACCGTCTCTCCGGGTTCGGCGTGGACCTCCACGCTCGGCGCCTCCCAGCAGGCGAGCATGCCCAGCGGCGCGGAGACGGAGGTCTCCACGAACTCGGTGCGCCGCTCGCCGATCAGCAGCGGCGGGCTGTGCCCGGCACCGGCCAGGGTGATGCGGCGCAACGTCGGCTCGCAGTAGCCGAACAGGGCGGTGGCCGAGCGGGCGGGTTCGGTGAGCCGTAGCAGCAGTTCCAGGTCGGACAGGACCGCGACCGGGTCCTCGCCCTCCATCACGGCGTACGCCCGCAGGGACGCGCGCAGCCGCCCGGTGGCGGCCACGGCGCCGGGGCCGGAACCGGTGACGGAGCCGACGGCCAGGCCGAGCGCGGCGTCCGGCAGCGGCAGGGCGTCGTACCAGTCGCCGCCGCCGCGCGGGCCGGTGCGGCGGCGGGCGGCGAGCTGCACACCGGGGACCCTGGGCAGACGCGGGGGGAGCAGTTCCTCCGCCATGGTCGCCATGCACGCGCGCGTGCGCTCGGTCTCCAGGAGCCGGGCGAGGTGTTCGGCGGCGTACCGGGCGTACAGCCCGGCGAGGTGACGCTGCCGCTCGCGCGGTTCGGCGGGTTCGTCGTAGAGCCACACGGCGGCCCCGAGGCGCCCGGCGCGCTCGGTGGCCAGGGGGAGGGCGTAGCTGGCGGCGTAGCCGATGCGGGCGGCGACCTCGCGGTGGCGCGGGTCGAGGCCCTCCTCGGCGAACAGGTCGGGTTCGGCGATGCCGCCCTCGGCGACGGGCAGCCCCTCCAGGATCCGTCCGTACGACAGCGAGCTGCGCGGCACCGTCTCGATGTGGCCGAGGTCGGCGCGGGCCAGTCCCAGGCCGGTGGTGCTGTCCGGGCCGAGCCCGTCGGACGGTTCCAGGACGACGAGACCGCGCCGGGCGCCCACCAGGGCGGCACCGGCGCGCAGCAGTTCCTGCAGTGCTTCGGCGAGGCAGTCCGTGCGGACCAGGCGCTCGGTCAGCTCGTGCAGGGTCGTCAGGTCCGACACCCAGCCGGCCAGCCGGTCCTGGAGCAGGGCGCCCGGCGCACCCGGGGCGTTCGGCGGAGCGGCCGGGGAGGAACCCGCGGCAGCGGACGCGACAGTGTGTGCGGGGGACGGCACAGTTGAATCGATTCCAGCCACTTTCGCAGGGTGCGGGGCGTTCATGATGTCCGGCTTTCCGACCGGTGCTTACTGCTCAAAAGCATCGCAAACCCCCATGTCATTCTGCGCCGCCGGCAGTGTCTCCACATGTACACGCACTCGTAAGGAGATGTCCAGCATTGTCCTGCTGGGATTCCTGGTGTCCGTGGGGCGTGAGTGGTCTCCTCTCCATATCCCTTACGGAAAGCCGAAGTTGGCTTGAAACTGCCCCAGAGGATGTCTTGTTGCGGTCTTCTGGGGGTGCTCCACGGAGCGTCACAGCGGTCGTGATGGGTACGTACTCGGTGAAGACCAGGGGTGGCCGTGAGTCACCCGGAACCTGGCTGCGGACCCGGGCGTCCTATCCACCGACGACCGTGCCCCATCCTCCCGTGGCGGAGGCGCAGAGAAATACGCGGGGCGGCAAACGCCAGAATTCGCCACCCTCGCGCCAGGCCCATGCTCGTGATGGACGCAGTATGGACGCAGCCGCCGCGGACGCAGTCAGAGCTCGGCCCACAGGGGTTTCCCTTGCCCGCGGCAGGGGTGTGATGCGCCACCAGCTACGCACAGCGAAGTGATCGACACATGATGTGAGACGACCACGGTGTTGCCAGGCGTGCAACGGAAAGGAACGAGCGCTCATGCGCGAGATCCTCGGAAGGCGACGCAGGCTCCTGTCCCGGCGAGGCGGCGGGCGGCCTGAGCTGATCGGCGCGGCCCTGACCTACGCGACGCAGTGGCAGTGGCCCGTGCTCCCGGGCGCGGCGCCCGACCCGCAGGCGCGCTCGCGCTGCGGCTGTCCCGACGCCGAGTGCACGGTGCCCGGCGCGCACCCCTTCGACCCCGGCCTCCTCGCCGCCACCACGGACGAGCGGATGGTGCGCTGGTGGTGGACCAACCGGCCGACGGCGCCGATCGTCCTGGCCACCGGGGGCAGCGCCCCGTGCGCCGTCTCCCTGCCCGCCCTGCCGGCCGCCCGCGCCCTGACCGCGCTCGACCGCGCCGGTCTGCGGATCGGCCCGGTCGTCGCCTCGCCCACCCGCTGGTCGCTGCTGGTCCGGCCGTACTCCATGGAGCAGCTGGGCGAACTGCTCTACGCCAAGGACTTCGTCCCCGGCTCCCTGCGCTTCCACGGTGAAGGCGGCTACCTCGCCCTGCCGCCGTCCGGGACCGGCCGGGGCGATGTCCGCTGGGAGCGGGCGCCGCTGCCCGGCTCCGCCTCGCCCTGGGTGCCCGACGTGGAGGCCGTGGTGGACGCGGTGGTCGACGCCCTCACCCGTACGGGTGTGAGCGCGCCCGAGTCGTAGGGGTGTCGGGCGCGCGCGGAAGTCGGCGCCCGCCGGGGTCGTTATCGTCCGTTCCATGCCGCTTCATGCTGGGGAGCACCGTGCCGCGAGGCCGCACGGCGTGGGGACGCGCCGCCGCCCGGCCGGCCGGTTCCGTCTGTACGGCCTCGCCGGCGTCGTGGTGTGCGCGGTCGTGCTGCCCTTCGCCGTGGCGTCCGCGGGGCCCGTGCCCGACGAGGGGAAGGACGGCCTGCCCCCGGGTGTCCGCCCGCTGCCGCGGAGCGGCGACGGCAAGGCGCCCGGGCGGTCCGGCGGCGACACCGCGCCGTCCAGCGGGGCGGCCCCCACCGCACTGCCGCTCGGCCTGGCCACCGCCGTGCGCTGCGGCCCCGAACTCACCTCCCCCGAGGGAGTCGAGGCGCAGACCTGTGTGCTGACGCAGGGGACCGGGACCTGGGCGCGCACCTCCTACCGCAACGCGACCGGCGGGCCGCTGGAAGCCGTGCTGAGCCTCCTGGGGCCCGGCGGCCGCAGCGTGCGGACGCGCTGCGCGGTGGGCGCCGACGACGCGCCGGGCCTGTGCGAGACACCCCGCGAGCGGCTGCGGGGCGAGCCGGCCGCGTACACGGCGGTCGCGGAGTTCACGGGCCGGTCCGGACACGGGCCCCTGTTGCTGCGCGCCGACGGCAACTCTCCTGTGGGTTCCGCCCGTTGACGGGACGGCAGTGGCCGTGTGCGCGTCGGGGGCATGGAAAGGCCCGGTTGCTGGCGACGGGGGATGCACCAGCAACCGGGCTATGGGAACGGTAACAAGAGATCGGCGGTTAGCAAATTCGATCTCCTGTTTTCCGGTCACCGACTGGCGTGTCGTTTCCGGGAGTTGTGACTGGAGTCACCCATTCCGTGTCCGGTGTTCCGGCTGACCGGTCGGTCAGCCGGGCCGGGCACCGAGGTCGTTCGCCGTCGCGGCTCAGCTGAGGGTGACCTGCCGGTTGGTCAGGCCGCCGCGCGCTCGGCGCTCGTCGTGCGTGAGCGGCGCGTCCGTGGCCAGCGCCTCGGCGAGACGCTCGGCGAACTCGGCCGCCGGCTTCTCCACGTCCTCGGCGGTGACTCCGCTCGGCAGGTCCCAGACCGGGACGGTGAGCCCGTGAGCACGGAAGGAACCCACGAGCCGGGTGCCCTCGCCGAGGTTCGACCGGCCCGCCGCGTGCAGCCGGGCCAGAGCGTCCAGAAGCCGCTCCTCCTCGTGCGGCATGACCCACCGCAGGTGGTTCTTCTCCGGCGTCTCGCACCAGTAGGCGGCGTCCACGCCCTGGAGCCGGACGGTCGGGATGGCCGCGGCGTTGGCCCGCTCCAGGGAGGCGGCCACCTCCGGGGTGGCGTTCTCCGCGTCCGGGACCCAGAACTCGAAGCCCTCGTGCACCACCGGCTCGAAGGCTCCGTCGGGTGCGAGCAGGTCCTGCAGCCGAGGACCGTCGGCCGGCGCGCGACGCCCCTGCACGGGCGTGCCCGGGGGGGCGGTCAGGGCGCGCTGGAGGGTGTCCGCGAGGTCGCGGCTGATGTCGCCCGACGCCGTGTCGTTCTGCAGGCCGAGCAGCACCGAGCCGTCGTCGCGGCGCAGGGCGGGCCAGGCCATCGGCAGCACCGTGGCCAGCGTGACCGACGGAACGCCCTCGGGCAGGCCGTCCTTCAGCGTCAGCTCGGCCGTGGCCGCCGGTACCAGCTCGCGCAGCGCCACCCAGTCGCACTCGCCGGGCAGCCCTTCGAACGGGCGCTGCACCAGCGCGGTCGTGGCCTGCGCGGCGGCCCGGCCGTGGCAGGCCTTGTAGCGACGGCCGCTGCCGCAGGGGCAGGGCTCGCGGGCGCCGACGACCGGGAAGTCTCCATCGGCGCCTGCGGCGCGGGCTCCGCCGGTGGGCTGGGGCCGCTTGGCCTTCGTCTGGGGTCGCTTCTTGGCCATCGTGGGTGTCTCCCGGTTACGGCTCTACTCGTACGGGCGCGAGCCTAGCCGCTCGCGACCCGGCCGACGGGACCTGTGGACAACGAGCCGCGTGTGGACGGCTCCCCGGGCGCGCCGCGCGGGGAGCGTTCCCCGCGGGAGCGGGCCACGCGCACCGCGCGGGCCGTGCGCCGCCCGGCCCGCGCACGACCGGGCCGGTGGTCAGCCCAGGTCGTCGAACGCGTCCGCGAAGTCCAGTCCGGGGATCTCCGACACCGCCGGGGCCGCGACCCGCGTGGCGAAGTCGTCGCGCCGGTGACCCGCGTCCGGATCGTGCACGTCGTCGTGGACGACGACCCAGACCGTGACCTCTCCGCACGCCCCGTCCCGCACGCCCCAGTCGTCGGCGAGCGCGGTGATGATGTTCAGCCCCCGGCCGCCGTGCGCGGTGACCGACGGGGTCGCCGGGGCCGGACGGGTCGGACCGCCGCCGTCCGTGACCTCCACGATGAGCCGGCCCGCCGCGTCCACCTGCCACGCGGCGCGGACGTCACCGTCCCCGGCCAGGGCGCCGCCCAGCGGACGGCCGTGCTTGCACGCGTTGCTGAGAAGTTCGGAAAGGACCAGTACGGCGTCGTCGATGACCGATTCCGCCACACCACCGCTGCGCAACTGCTCCCGCATCCGGTGTCGTGCTGTCCCCACGCCCGCAGGGCCATGGGGCACGGCCATGCTCGACGACGTGGGCACCTCCTGTGCCACCACCAACGCCACCCCCGAGACCTCCTTCGCCCCCACGCCACGGAGTGGATGCCCTTCTGGCCTGGACCGGAAACCGGCCCGTCACCGCCCGGTGACGCATTCGCCACGGCCGGACACGCACCGAACGCGCCGGAGCACTCCCCGTAACCAGGTGGCTGGATCCCGTCGGCGCGGCCGGGCGGAGAACGGGGCGGGCGGGCCGCCGGGCCGGGGCCTCCGGACCGATCAGCGGCCGAGGTGCTCCAGGACCGCGCGTGGCCGGTTGGTGATGATCGCGTCGACACCCAGGCCGACGCAGAGATCCACGTCGGAGGTCTCGTTCACGGTCCACACGTGCACCTGGCGGCCGGCCGCCTTCAGCCGCTCGACGTAGGCGGGGTGGTTGCGCGCGATACGGAGCGACGGGCCCGCGATCCCGACACCGGCCGGCAGCCGTCCGTCGCGCAGCCGGGGCGAGACGAACTGCATCAGGTAGACCGTCGGCAGCGTCGGCGACGCCGCCCGTACCCGGTGCAGCGAGCGGGCCGAGAAGCTCATCACGCGCACCGGCGACTCGGCGGCCGAGGCGGGCGCGTCGAGACCGAACCGCTTCAGGAGCAGCAGCAGCCGCTCCTCCACCTGACCCGCCCAGCGCGTGGGGTGCTTGGTCTCGATGGCCAGCTCCACCCGCCGCCCCGCGTCCGACACCAGCTCCAGCAGCCGCTCCAGGGTGAGGACGGAGGTCTCCTCCCGGTCCTCGGGCCGGTGCTCCCATTCGGGCTGCTCGTCGCGCGTGCGCCAGAATTCCCGGGTCCTGCGGGCGCCGAAGTCCAGGGCCGCCAGGTCGGCGAGCTCCAGCGCCGAGACCGCGCCGCGACCGTTGGACGTACGGTCGACGCGCCAGTCGTGGACACAGACGAGGTGACCGTCGGCGGTCAGGCGCACATCGCACTCCAGGGCGTCCGCCCCGTCCTCGATCGCCTTCCGGTACGCGGCCAGGGTGTGCTCGGGGGCCTCCTCCGAGGCCCCGCGGTGGGCGACGACCTGAATCGGGTGCTGTCGTACGTGGGTCACCGCGTCATGGTGCCACCGCGCGCGGGTGGACGTGCCCTCGGAGCCGTCGGCCCCGTACCCGTTTAGTCTTGGATGACCTGTACAAGGGACGCCCGCGGGTCCACAGCATCCGCTTATGGTGCTCTGACGGCTCGTGGGAAAAGCTGATGGCCTACACAAACGCATGCGTCACCACACGCGCAGCCGCGTCGCGCCGGGCCGTGGAGCGGCACGCGTGAGCGTGACCGAGCGCGACCAGCGCGCCCGAGCGGCAGTCGTGGATCGAGGAGAGAAGCTGTGAGCACCGAGAACGAGGGCACCGCGGTGCCCCCGGCCCCGTCCGCACCTCCCGTGCCGGTGGCATCTCCCGCAGCATCCGAGTCGGCCCCGCCGCCCCACCCGGACCAGCCGCCGTCCCAGCAGCCCACGGGCGCGGAACCGCACGGCGGTTTCCGGTCACCCCCGGCCTCCGCACACGCCTCCCACCAGTCCGGCCCCCAGGGCCCGTCGTCCCCCGACGCCTCCTGGCCGCCGCCCCCGCCGCCGACCGGTCCGTCCTACGGCGGAGGCGGCGACGGCTCCGGTGGCGGCTGGGGCGCCTCGTACCAGCAGCCGGCACCGAAGTCCGGCCGTGGCGGTCTGGTCGCCGCGCTCCTGGTCGCCGCTCTGGTCGCGGGCGGTCTGGGCGGCGGGATCGGCTACACCCTGGCCAAGAACAACGACGAGTCCGGCTCCACGACGGTCTCCGCCTCGGACACCGGCGGTTCCGTCAAGCGCGACGCGGGCACGGTCGCGGGCGTGGCCGCCAAGGCGCTCCCCAGTACGGTCACCATCCAGGCCGAGGGCAGCAACGGCGAGGGCGGCACCGGCACCGGGTTCGTCTTCGACAAGCAGGGCCACATCGTCACCAACAACCACGTGGTGGCGGAGGCGGTCGACGGCGGCCGGCTCAGCGCGACCTTCCCCGACGGCAAGAAGTACGACGCCCAGGTGGTCGGCCACGCCCAGGGCTACGACGTGGCGGTCATCAAGCTCGAGAACGCCCCGTCGGACCTGAAGCCGCTGCCCCTCGGCGACTCGGACAAGGTGGCCGTGGGCGACTCGACGATCGCCATCGGCGCCCCCTTCGGGCTGTCCAACACGGTGACCACGGGCATCATCAGTGCCAAGAACCGCCCCGTGGCCTCCAGCGACGGCGGCGCGAGCAGCAAGGCGTCCTACATGAGCGCCCTGCAGACCGACGCCTCGATCAACCCGGGCAACTCCGGTGGCCCGCTGCTGGACGCGCAGGGCAACGTCATCGGGATCAACTCCGCGATCCAGTCCACGAGCGGCGGCGGCTTCGGCGGCGCCGGCCAGGCGGGCTCGATCGGCCTGGGCTTCGCCATCCCCATCAACCAGGCGGAGTTCGTCGCCAAGCAGCTGATCAGGACCGGCAAGCCGGTGTACGCGAAGATCGGCGCCTCCGTCTCGCTGGAGGAGACGACGAACGGCGCGAAGATCACCGAGCAGGGCGTCAGCGGCGCCGAGCCGGTCGAGCCGGGCGGTCCTGCCGCCGCCGCGGGCCTCAAGCCGGGCGACGTCATCACCAAGCTCGACGACATGGTGATCGACAGCGGCCCGACCCTGATCGGCGAGATCTGGACCCACAAGCCCGGCGACAAGGTCACGGTCACCTACGAGCGCGGCGGCAAGCAGCACACGGCCGAACTCACCCTCGGCTCCAAGACCGGCGACGACTGACCCGCGCGCGTGTGCCGGCCCGGCAACGGCCGGCGCGGAGACGGAGGCCGGTGCGCTGTCCCGCGGACGGCCGTGGCGCGAAGCGCGGGCGACCGTCCGCGTGCGGTCGCGCGCGGGTCAGGAGCGCTCGCGGACGGCCGACGGGTTCAGGCAGAGCGCGATGTTCCGGACCGCGGCGGTGAGTTCCTCGATCACCCGGGCGGCCTGTTCCGCGTTGTGGAAGGCCGGGCGCTCGGTCAGGGACAGGCCCAGCTCCTCCGCCGCCCGGAGCGCCTTCCCGGCGTCCTCGACCGGGGAGGCCGCGGCGGGCGCGGGCACCTCGGCGGCGGTGGCGGACGCGGACGTCTCGGCCGGGGAGGGGGGCGCGGGCACGGTGGCCCGGCCCGGCCCGGCGGGGTCCGCCGTCGGCGCGGCGGAAGCCGCGGGTGCCGTCTGGCGCACCGGCTCGGAGGAGGCCGGTACGGGCGGGCCGGCCGGCACCGCACCGGTCTCCGGTTCTCCGCGGTACCCGTCGAACGGGGGGTGGAACGTGCCGGAGCCGCCCACCGCGCGGGCGCGTTCCTCCTCGGTCGGCCGCGTCTGGGTGAACTGCTGGGCGTGCGGGCTCTGGGAGCCCTGCTGGGCGTGCTGGGCCAGGTCCGGCGCGTGCCGGGTCCGGGGCACCACGAAGTGCTCGAAGCCCGGGAAGGCCGGGGTGGCGGAGCGGGAGGCGGAAGAGCGCGGGTTGTACTCGGCCTGCCACTGCATGCGGTAGCAGTCGACCTGATCGGCACAGGCGGCGCGGGCGTGGAAGACCGCGGTGTTCTCCTCCAGGTCCGGGTACCAGAGGTTCGGGCCCGGGAAGCGCACGGTGCGCCCCCGGGGCCTGATCGGCTCGGCGCACCCCATGCAGCAGCCCTCCGGCACGATGAGCGGGATGCCGCCGCTGTTCTCGGGCCAGCGGGGACCGCCCTCCCAGCGGTACTCCCCGTGGTGGCAGGGCGGCAGCTCGCCGCAGGCGCGGCAGACCGCGTAGTGCTCCGGGAGGACCTGCCAGTCGTGGCTGGCGGGAGCGCACCAGTGCTTGGGCGTGGACCGGGGCAGGTTCTCGTTGCGCAGGACCAGGATCACCGGACGCTTGTAGAACTCGGAGCGCTCCGGCGCCGGCTTGACCGCCTGGTTGTTGGCCCGCCGCAGTTCGTTGGCGTGCCACCACAGCTCCACGTGGTCGCGCCACGCCTTCTCGTAGGATTCCGGCCACCGGTCACCCGCGTAGGCGTTGATCTCCAGGATCCGCCACGCCTGCCGGTCGAGTACCACGATGGAGCCGGCCCGCAGTCGCAGATGTGTTCCGTTATCACCCTCGTCCGGCCAGTCGTGCCGGCCGATACGGGTGGGCTGGTCTGGGAGCCACCTGCGAACCTGCATGTCACGCTCCTCGGCAAAGAAACTTCATAGTTTCAACTGGGGCAGTGAGTAACATTCTGAACAATTTGGGCGTCCGCTTCGGTGTAGACACGCGCACGCTGTTGACCGATGGCGACCGGAAACGCTTTCGCACCGCCGCTTCCTTTCGGAAACACCCCCGCGACCGGGCATTTTCGCCGCCACGGCCTTCCCGGGGCCCGCCCCTGCCGAGCACCGGGGCGGCGAGCTCATACCCGGTCGTCCGCTCCCGACGCTCACCCGTACGTGTGGTGATGCTCCGATTGCCGTCACCCCGTACGTGTGCATCCCCTCGCCCGCCCGTCACCGACCGCCGCGCACCCGCGCGTTCGGTCGACGACGGGAACGGTGCCGACGGGATCCGTGCGCGGACCACACCTCCACCGGACGACCCGGGGCCGGTAGTCTGTACCCGCTCCGCCCTCGAGGGGCGGCACGAGGTGGGTTGCCCGAGCGGCCTAAGGGAACGGTCTTGAAAACCGTCGTGGCGCAAGTCACCGTGGGTTCAAATCCCACACCCACCGCCAGCAGGTCAGAAGGGGTGCGGCTCTCCGGAGCGGCACCCCTTCCGCGTCACCTCGCCTCACCCGGCCCGCCGTTTTCCCACCTGTGACCAGCGCGTGCGGCCAACCTGCGGCCAGGTTTCCCAGCCCTCGTGCTCCGCCGGCCCCTGCTCGGTCAGAGTGTTCGTCCTGGCCTCTTCTCCATCCGGCACCTTGTCGTGATGACGCTGGAGCACGGCGACGCTCCGCCCTGCTCGGCGGGCAGTCTCAGCGGGGTTCGCCCTTGTGCGTCGCCGTCAGCTGCTCCGCACGGCGGGCGTCCGCGAGCGTCTTGGTCGCGAACTTCTCCTGATGCCCGGCACCGTCGACCTGCCGGCGAAGTGGAAGGGAGGCGACCTTGCTCGGGTGCTCGCGGATGCTCCAGTGACGCACGTTGTGGCTGTGCAGTGACCGTTCCGTACGTGCGGGTCCGGGCGCGGGCCGGCTCGGACCCCGTGGTGATGGCGCCGGACCGCGGCCTCGGCACCAAGAACGCGCCCGAGGCGCCGTGGGTGTCCGCCTCGCTCCGGGGTGGTCCGGTGGTCAGGGGTGGTGGCCCGTCATGCGCGCCGCCGAGGCGATGGTCGCCCGGGCCTCGCGTTCGGTCAGGCCGGTCTCCCGGGCCGCCGCGGCCAAGGAGTCCACGAGAGCGGCGCCGATGCCGTCCTCGTAGGCGCGGCAGGCCGCCCAGAACAGGCGGGTGTTGCGCTGGCCCTCGTGCGCGGCGAGGACGAACTGGACGAGTCCCCGGCCGTGCGCGCCGGTCGTGGCGGGGACGTGCCGGTGTGCGCGGGGCGGCGGGACCAGGAGGCGCAGCAGCGCGGGCGGGCAGGCGGCGGGGACGAGGTGGGCGGTGCCGGGGGCGGCGGCGTACACGCCGTGCCGGGTGCGGGAGCCGGGGCCGACGAGGTAGCCGCCGGCGCCGCGGATGTCGATGCCGGGGGCGAGGCGGCCCGCAGAGTTGGGGACGACGACGTCGGGCGGGCCGGTCAGCCAGAGGTGGCGGCCGCCGCTCGGGGTCAGGACGACCACCGTGGGCGGGATCGTGAACAGGTGGCGCAGGGCCAGTTCGCGCAGGGCGGCCGTGGAGTCCGTGTCCCCTTTCGTGTCCAGGTCGACGCCGATGAGGTGGTGCGGCGGCAGCCCGCAGGCGATGCCGTAGCCGATGGCCCGGGGCGCCGCGGCGAAGAGCGCGCGGACGCGGGCCGGGTCGGTGGTGGCGTCGTGGACGCCGTGGCCGAAGCGGCCGCATTCGCCGTGGCAGCGGGAGGGTGCCGGGTCGTCGCGGTGGGGGGAGCGCAGGGCCGGGAGTTTCGTCCGGGACAGGGGGATGACCGCCAGTCCGCGTTCGGCGGCGGACAGGGCGTGGGCGAGGGCCAGTGTCGTGGCCTGCCGGTCGGTGGTGGCCATGACTCCATGCTCGTACGTAAGTTCGAAAAAAGGAAGGGTGTCCGCGTATGGCGCGCCGGTGATGGCGCGGCGGATGGGGAAAGTGGCGGAACGCTTCATCTCTTGTGGCACTTGAGATGGGGCTGTCTGTACTGCCCGGAGTGCGGTGCAAGGGAGAGCAAAAGGGTTTATCGACTTGTCCTCACGCTTGAGGGGGAATCGGGGGCCGCGGGGTGGTTCGCCGGGGGGCGGTGGGCAACTCTGATCTTGCGACGTCGTGCACAACGCCGGGGCGGTCGGCCAACTGCCTTGGTGAGCAAGCTGATTCGTAAGTGCAGATACTTCTCGCGTTGTCGGCAGGAAGCCGGTGCGCACCTTGTTCTGGAGGAACAACATGGCAAGCATCCGTACCGCCCGCGTCATCGCCGCCGTCGCCGCCCTCCCGCTGGCCGCCGCCCTCTTCGGCGGCGTCGCGACGGCGGACAACGGTGCTGTCGCGGACGACGGATCGAGTGCATCCTCCGCGGAGGCCTTCGCGGGCATCGTCGGCAGCGGAGTCGGCGATGACAACAACGGCAACTCGTCCACCACGCAGCAGCAGGCGGTCGGCTCGGGCGCCTCGAACCAGAGCAACACCGCGCAGGTCGACGGCTCCGCGTTCACGGCCGTCAACCAGGGCAACGAGAACGTGGCCGTCACCTTCCCCCCACTGTGGTGAGCTGAGGGACCGGTGCGGGCGCTCCGGCGTCGGCCCCGGTCTCCGTACGGGTGTGCTTCATGGGGTCGTACGACGTCCGGGCGGCGGTGCTCCGGTGCCGCCGCCCAGGCGTTCGTCCCTGCCCGGTTCCGCGGGAGCCGGGGACCCTCAGGGTGAACCCGCAGGGCCCCCGTCCCCTCCTCCACCCAGAGGAGGTGCGGCCGGCCCCACCCCTACAACCTGAGGCGGACTCCGCTTCGGGACCTGCGGCCGATCCGCCGCGCCCCCCTCCACTCATAGCGTTGAGCCATGACCGCACCTGTCTGCACCAGCGCTTCGAACGCCGCCACAGCAGTGGCGCAGACCGCCTTCCCGTACCCGTCTTTCTCGTCGTACGTGAAGGCCCGCCGGCCGGTGCTGCTGCGTACCGCCCGGTCGCTGACCGCGAACCCGAGCGACGCGGAGGACCTGCTGCAGACCGCGCTCACCAAGACGTACGTGGCCTGGGAGCGCATCGAGGACCACCGTGCCCTGGACGGCTACGTGCGCCGGGCGCTGGTGAACACGCGGACGTCGCAGTGGCGCAAGCGCAAGGTCGACGAGTTCACGTGCGACGAGATGCCCGAGCCGGAGTGCGAGCCCGGCGGGGACGACCCGGCGGAGCGGCAGGCGCTGCGCGACGCGATGTGGCGGGCGGTCATGAAGCTGCCGGCCCGGCAGCGGGCGATGGTCGTCCTCAGGTACTACGAGGACCTCAGCGAGGCCCGGACGGCCGAAGTCCTCGGAGTTTCCGTGGGTACCGTGAAGTCGGCGGTGTCCCGCGCGCTCGGCAAGCTCCGCGAGGACCCTGAACTGGGGATTGCCCGGTGACGGGCGGTTCTGTGGCGATGCGGCGGACGGATCCGCGGGGCGCCGCGCACTGATCGATCGTCCGGGAGTAGTGACATACCGAGCGGTATGTGCGCAGAATCAGCGCAACCCTTACCGCCGCGTAGGCAATGTCGCCCCGGGAGGACACCGTGCTGAGCACGATGCAGGACGTACCGCTGCTGATATCGAGGATCCTCACCCACGGGTCGACGATCCACGGCAGTTCCCAGGTGACCACCTGGACCGGTGAGGACGAGCCGCACCGGCGCTCCTTCGCCGAGATCGGCGCCCGCGCCGCCCAGCTGGCGCACGCCCTGCGCGAGGACCTCGGGGTCCGGGGCGACGAGCGGGTCGCGACCCTCGCCTGGAACAACGCCGAGCACGTCGAGGCCTACTTCGCGGTCCCCTCCATGGGCGCGATCCTCCACACCCTCAATCTCCGCCTCCCGGCCGAGCAACTGGCCTGGATCGTGAACCACGCCGCCGACCGGGTCGTGATCGCCAACGGTTCGCTGCTGCCGCTGCTCGGCCCGCTGCTGCCGCACCTGAAGACGGTCGAGCACGTCGTCGTCACCGGTCCGGGCGACCGCTCCGCGCTGGCCGGGGCGTCCGTCCAGGTGCACGAGTACGAGGACCTGATCGCCGGGAAGCCGGTCACGTACGACTGGCCCGAGCTGGACGAGCGGACCGCCGCCGCCATGTGCTACACCTCCGGCACCACCGGCGACCCCAAGGGCGTGGTCTACAGCCACCGCTCCATCTACCTGCACTCCATGCAGGTCAACATGGCGCAGTCGATGGGCCTGACCGACCAGGACACCACGCTGGTCGTGGTCCCCCAGTTCCACGTCAACGCCTGGGGACTGCCGCACGCCACCTTCATGACCGGCGTCAACATGCTGATGCCGGACCGCTTCCTGCAGCCCGCGCCGCTCGCCGCGATGATCGAGGGCGAACGGCCGTCGCACGCCGCCGCCGTCCCCACCATCTGGCAGGGCCTGCTCGCCGAGCTGACCGAGCGGCCCCGGGACGTCTCCTCGCTCACCCAGGTCACCATCGGCGGCTCAGCGTGCCCGCCGTCCCTGATGGAGGCGTTCGACAAGCTCGGCATGCGGGTCTGCCACGCCTGGGGCATGACGGAGACCTCGCCGCTCGGCACGGTCGCCCGGCCGCCGGCCCACGCGGCCGGCACGCCGGAGGAGTTCGCGTACCGCCTCACCCAGGGACGCTTCCCGGCCGGTGTCGAGGCCCGCCTCACCGGACCCGGCGGCGAACGCCTGCCCTGGGACGGCGAGTCCGCCGGCGAGCTGGAGGTCCGCGGCAACTGGATCGCCGGCGCCTACTACAACGGCCCCGGGGCCGAACCGCTCCGCCCCGCCGACAAGTTCAGCGAGGACGGCTGGCTGAAGACGGGCGACGTCGGCACCATCTCCCCCGACGGCTTCCTCACCCTCACCGACCGCGCCAAGGACGTCATCAAGTCCGGCGGCGAGTGGATCTCCTCCGTCGGGCTGGAGAACGCCCTGATGTCCCACCCGGACGTCGCCGAGGCCGCGGTGGTCGCCGTCCCCGACGACAAGTGGGGCGAGCGGCCGCTGGCCACCGTCGTCCTCAAGGAGGGCGCGAGCGTCGGCTTCGAGGAGCTGCGCGCCTTCCTCGCCGAGGAGGGCAAGATCGCCAAGTGGCAGCTCCCGGAGCGCTGGACGGTCGTCGAGGCGGTGCCGAAGACGAGCGTCGGCAAGTTCGACAAGAAGGTGCTGCGCAGGCGGTACGCCGAGGGCGGGCTGGACGTCACCCGGCTCTGACGTCCGGGCACGGAGGCCGGAGACACGGAGGCCGGGCGGCACCCGCCGCCCGGCCTCCCCCGTGCACCGCTCCCGCTGCGTCAGTTCGTCCCGATCCGCGCGAGCAGCTCGACGATCCGGGACTGCACCTCACCGCTGGTGGACCGCTCCGCCAGGAACAGCACGGTCTCACCGGACGCCAGCCGCGGCAGGTCGGCCTGGTCGACGGCGGCGGTGTAGACGACGAGTGGGGTGCGGTTGAGCTGCCCGTTCGCACGCAGCCAGTCGACGATCCCGGCGAATCCCTCCTGAGGCCGGTGCACCCGCATCAGGTCCATCACGACCAGGTTCGGCCGGAACCGGCCCGCCAGCGCCACCGCGTCGGCGTCGCTCGCCGCCCGCGCCACCTGCATCCCCCGCCGCTCCAGCGTCGAGGTCAGCGCCAGCGCGATCTCCGCGTGCTCCTCGATCAGCAGGACGCGCGGCGGATGCTGCTCGCTGTCCCGGGGCGCGAGCGCCTTCAACAGGACGGCGGGGTCGGCACCGTAGGCGGCGTCGCGCGAGGCCTGCCCGAGCCCGGCCGTGACCAGCACCGGCACCTCGGCCGCGACGGCCGCCTGCCGCAGCGACTGGAGCGCCGTACGCGTGATTGGTCCGGTCAGCGGGTCCACGAACAGCGCGGCGGGGAACGCCGCCATCTGCGCGTCGACCTCCTCGCGCGAGTGCACGATCACCGGCCGGTAGCCGCGGTCGCTGAGCGCCTGCTGCGTGGAGACGTCCGGCGCGGGCCACACCAGCAGCCGGCGCGGGTTGTCCAGCGGCTCCGGGGGCAGCTCGTCGTCCATGGGCTGCGGACGCGGCGGGTCCGCCACCTCCACGGCCCCGCCGGGGCCGTCCAGCGGTTCGGGTCCCTCGGCGGCGTTCCGGTCCGGCGCTCCTATGGCGTACGACCGTCCCGCGCCCTCGGTCGTCGGCGCGAGCCGGGGCTGCCCGCCGGCCAGGGACGGCTGCTCCTGTCCCTGGGGGGACGGGGCCTTCGGCCGTACGGGCGCGGCCGGCTGGTCCGCCGCCGGATGCGGACGGGCCGCCTGCTCCGGGCGTGCCGTGGCCGCCGGGTCGGGCGGGGTGCCCAGCTTGCGGCGCCGGCCGGAGCCACCCGGCTGATGCGGCGGTGGCGTCGCCGACGGCTGCTGCACCTGGAACGCCTGCCGGCTGAACGGCACACCCTGTCCGAGGGTGCGCACGCTGATCGACCGGCCCTGGGTGGAGTTCGGATCGGCCGGGGCGGAGGCTTCCGCAGGCAGGGGCTGGGCCACGCGCGGCGTGTTCTCCGGCGGCAGCGGGGTGCCCCGGCTCGGCGTGGAGGCGGGGACGCCCCGTGGGGGCGCCGGGGGCGCCGGGGCGGGTGCGCCGGGGGCGCCGGCGCCGGATGCGCCCGGGGTGGTCGAGGGCGCCGTGCCGCCCACGCCGTCGGGCGGTACGGGAGTTCCCGCGCCCGGGGTCTCGGCGGCGGCGGGCCACGGCTGCGGGGCCGGGGCCGGAGCGGCCGGGGCCTGCGCGCCGACAGGGGGTTCGGCGGCTTCCGGTGCGGCGGGCGCGGGAGGCTCGGGGCCCTCCACGGGTGCGCCGGGCGGGGTGGGGCTTACGGGCGGGGTGGGCGCGGGGAACTGGGCGGCCCCGGGGGACTGGTCAGGTCCTGCGGGCCGCGTGGGCCCGGCGGGCTGGGCAGCCCCTCGGGACCGGGCGGGGCCTGCAGGCCGGGCGGGCCCGAGGGGTCGGCCGGGAACGGCGGACTGCGTCGGCCCCGTGGCCCCGGTGGGCTGCTGCGTGGCCTCCGGCACCGGTACGCCCTGACCGGCGGTGCCACCCTGCGGGGGCACGACGGCGCTCCGCCGGGGTACGGGTGCCCCCTGCACCGGGCCGCCCTGGGCGGGAATGCCGTGGGCCTGCGCCGTCTGAGCCGCCTGAGCCGCCTGTGCCGACGGGGCGGCGACGGCGCGGCGACGGCGTCCGGTCGGCGCCTCGGCCGGGTGCGGCTGCGGCGGAGTGTGGTCGCCGGCCTGGTCGTGCGGCACGGCGTCGTGCCGGCCGTCGTCGATCAGGGCGTCGCCGGAAGCGGCCGGTCCGGGTACCTGGACCGGCCCCGCGGCAGCGACTCCCACGGGGACCGCCGCCTCCGCCGCACCGCTCGTCTCCGGCACGCCGCCGGGTGGCCGGTCGGCCTCGGCGGGCGGCAGGGCGAACACCTGTCGCGGCGCCGCCTCCTGCGCGGCGGCACGCTCGTTCGCGGAGGCCAGGGCGCGACGCCGGCGCCCGGTCGGCTTCGACGCGTCGTCCGGGTCCGACTCGCCGGCCTGCGCGGGCAGCGCCGCGGGCAGCGCGTGCTGCTCCTCCCCGGCCCGCCGGGCACGCCGCCCGGTGGGCGCGGGCAGAGCCTGCGGAGAGCCGGGTGCGCCCGGTGGAGAGGCGGGTACGCCCTGCGGCGGTACGGTCCCGCCCAGGCCGGTGTTGGAGGCGGCGGATCCCCCGGCATGCTCGGCGGCCATGACGACGGCGCCCTCGGAGACACCGGCGGTCGCCGGTTCGGACGGGGCGTCACCCGCGTCCTCGGCGGGCCGTCCCCGCCGGCGCCCGGTGCCACCGGACCCCTCGGCCGAGGACGCCTGCGCCGGAAGGGGGAGGGGAAGGGCGGCCGGCGCCGGCCCCTGGACCGCACGCCGCCTGCGCCGCCCGGACGGCGTACCGCCCTCCGCCTCGGGACCGGCACCGCCCTCGGTGCCCTCGGCGAACGGGTCCTCGGTGTCGCCCTCCAGAAAGGCGTCGACGGACGGCCGCCGGGCCCGTCGTCGCCCGCCACCGGCGGGGTCCGGGGCGGCCGGAACCTCCTGGGTGTCCTCCGCGGCGGCGGCCGGGGCCTCGGCCGCGACGGCCCCCGCCCCGCCCCCGATCGGCACCTCCAGGACGTACGCGCTGCCGCTCATGCCCGGCACCTCGTGCGTCTGCAGCACGCCGCCGTGCGCCCGGACGATCCCGCGCACGATCGGCTCGTGCACCGGGTCTCCCCCGGCGTACGGCCCGCGCACCTCGATCCGTACGACCTCGCCGCGCTGCGCCGCCGCCACGACGACGGTGTTGTCCAGGTAACCGCCCGCCGACACCGGCGTGTTGCCGGTCGCGTCGACGCCCGCGACGTCCGCGACGAGGTGCGCCAGCGCGGTGGCCAGCAGCCGGGGGTCGACCTCGGCCTCGATGGGCGGCGCGTGCACGGCGAACTGCACCCGGCCCGGGCCGATCAGCTCGACGGCCCCGTCGACACCGGAGGCGACGACGGCATCCAGCATCACCTTCGTACGGGAGACCTTCTCGCTGCCGACGTCGAGGCGCTGGTAGCCGAGGACGTTGTCGATGAGGGTGGTGATCCGCGTGTATCCGGCGGACAGGTGGTGCAGCACCTGGTTGGCCTCGGGCCACAGCTGCCCGGCGTCGTCGGCGGCCAGCGCGGCCAGCTCCTGGCGCAGCTCCTCCAGCGGCCCCCGCAGGGAGGTCCCGAGGAGGGTGAGCAGCTGCTCGTGCCGGGCGGCGAGCGCCTCGTACCGGTCCTTCTCCCGCTCACCGAGCGCGGCGTAGCGGTCCTCGTTCGCGGCGAGTTCCTCCGCGTGCTTCTCGCGCAGCTCCTCCAGCTCGGTCACGTGCTGCTGGCGCAGCGCGGTCAGCTCGGAACCGTGCTCCTCGGACAGCCGCTCCAGCTCCTCGGCGTGCCGCCGCTCCGCCTCCTCGTGCTCCTTGACCAGGGCGTCGTACGGCCGCCGGTCGGTGAAGGTCATCACGGCGCCGACGAGCTGGTCGCCGTCGCGCACGGGCGCGGTCGTCAGGTCGACCGGCAGCTTGTCGCCGTTCTTGGCGTACAGCACCTGCCCCCGCACCCGGTGCTTGCGCCCGGAGCGCAGGGTGTCGGCGAGCGGGGACTCGTCGTACGGGAAGGGGGAGCCGTCGGCGCGCGAGTGCAGGACGAGGGTGTGCAGCTCACGGCCGCCGAGGTCGCTGGCCCGGTAGCCCAGGATCTGGGCGGCGGCCGGATTGACGAGGACGATGCGCCCGTCGGTGTCCGTGCCCACGACGCCCTCGGAGGCGGCCCGCAGGATCATCTCGGTCTGCCGCTGCGAACGCGCCAGCTCGGCCTCGGTGTCGATGGTGCCGGACAGGTCGCGGACGACCAGCATCAGCAGTTCGTCGCCGGTGTAGCCGTAGCCGTCGTAGGCCTGCTGCCCGTTCTCCAGGTTGGCGCTGGCGACCTCGACGGGGAACTCGGTGCCGTCCGTGCGCCGCGCGACCATCCGCGTCGGCTTGGTGCGCACCCGCGGGTCGATGTGGTCCGGCCGCCGCATGGATCCGGGGATGAGCCGCGAGTCGAACTGCGGCAGCAGATCCAGCAGGCCGCGTCCGACCAGAGCGGTGCCCGGCGCCTCGAAGGCATCCAGCGCGATGGAGTTCGCGTTGACGACGGTGCCGTTGGCGTTGACCAGGACCAACGCGTCGGGCAGGGCGTCCAGTATGGCTGCGAGGCGAGCAGCGCCTCGGGATGGCCTGCTGCTCACGAGACGCTTCCCTCCTGTTACCGCACTTGCCGACCGCCCGGACCATCTTGCCAACGGGCCCGTTGCGTGTCACGCGAGGGAGTCTAAGCGCTGGGGCCCGGTCGACGGCGCGGGATGGGAGGGAGGTCGCACGTGGAAGTGACGCAGAACGTGTGACCGAGGGCCACCCTGACAGGTGACCGAGGGCCGCCCCGACCGGGAACCGGTGGCCCGGCCCGGCCCGGAACCGGTGGCTCCGTCCGGGTGCCGGGCCGATCCCGGTCACGCCCTCTCGGGTGCCCGCAGATCGGGCAGCAACGGCACCATGCGGTCCCAGCGGGAGACCTGGCAGCCGTCGCTCCGGTCGAAGCGCGCGTCGACGGGGCGACCGGCCCAGACGCCGGTGACGTGCGCGGTGGCCGGCCCGCCGTACTGCATGGTGCAGACGCTGCCCACCGGAACCGGTGCGAAGGTGTCCTGCCCCCAGCGCGTGTCCTGGTCCAGCACGGCACAGGCGCCGGCCGGGTCGGGGTGGTCGCCGCCGCCGGGGTGGCAGTACAGCTCGTACGTGCCGTCCGCGCCCGCGCCGGCGTCCCGGACGGTGATCGTCAGGTGGTCACCGGTCCGGTCCTCGTCGCGGGCCGGCGGTGGCATCAGCGTGCCGGTGCCCGTACCGGCGCGGGGTCCGGTGTCGGTGTACGCGGCCGCGGGCACGGCGGCCAGGGAGACGAGGGTGGCGACGGACACGGCGGCCGCGCCGAGAAGGCGGGCGGCGTCGAAACGGGTGAGCGACATGACCTGACTAACGCCCCACCACGCAGGATGTTGCGCGGCCACGCCGTAAGGGCTTTGCTCTGCGACCCGCCCGCCTAGTACCGTGGGGGTCGATTGGTGACAGCACGCTCGACTGTGTCATCATCGGCACCGCACCACTCGCGCTCGCACGCGAGAGGTGATGTTGTCTGGAGGCGTCGCCTAGTCCGGTCTATGGCGCCGCACTGCTAATGCGGTTTGGGTCTTAAAGCCCATCGAGGGTTCAAATCCCTCCGCCTCCGCACATGATCGACGAAGCCCCGGCCCTGCGGCCGGGGCTTCGTCGTTGTCCGGGCCCCGTCGTCGACCTGCCGCGCCTGTGGCGGCGTTTCCGCAGGTCACAAGGGGTGAGGCAATCGGATTTCACATGACGGCGGCAGTCATGTAATGTTCTTCCTGTCGCCGCGAGCGGGCCGAAAGGGCCGGGAGCGGCGGAGAAAACAGAAAAGACAAGCACTCGTAGCTTAACGGATAGAGCATCTGACTACGGATCAGAAGGTTGCAGGTTCGAATCCTGCCGAGTGCACACAGGTCAAAGGCCCTGCCGGTTCGCCCGGCGGGGCCTTTGACATCAGCGGGTGACATCAACGCCTAGATCGGCCGGGCAGACGACGCCATCAAGGCGTCCGACTACAAGACCTCCTCGTTGTCGTCAGGCCCGAGTGCGTCATCCATCCGATCAGCAGCCGCCCGCAGCGTCGTGTCCATCACGTGCGCGTAGGTGTCGAGCGTCATCGTGATGGTGCTGTGGCCGAGTGTCTCCATGATCGTGCGAGCGTCCACCCCTCGTGAGAGCAGGAGGGATGCGCACGTGTGCCGTAGGTCGTGGACCCGGACGCGCCGCACGTTCGCGTCCCGGCACAGGATCGTCAGCATCCTGTTGAGGCTGCGAGGGTCGATGACCCGCCCTGTCTGGGTGGTGAAGATCAGTCCGTCCGGCTGCCCCGGCGCCGACTGCCACTTCTTGCCCGCGACCTTGCGTTCGCGCTCTTGCTGCTCGCGGTGCTGGGTGAGCGCTCGCACGAGGTGCTGTGGCACGGAAACCGTACGGATGGACCGCGTGGTCTTCGGCGTCCCGAAGAGGAGTTCCCGCCGGATGCGCTGCACGTTCCGGCGCACCCGGAGCTGTCGGTTTGTGAGGTCGACGTCCGACCACGTGAGGGCGAGCGCTTCGCCGCGCCGTAGACCGGTCGATACGAGCAGCAGCCACAGGGCGTACAGCCGGTGGGTGCGGGCGATCTTGAGCAGGATGCGCACTTCCGCACCGTCCAAGGGGCGCACCTCCTTGGGCGTGACGGACGGGGTCTCGACGATGCGTGCGACGTTTCGAGCGATCAGCTCTTCGCGCATGGCTTGCTGTAGGGCGGACCGGAGCACCGCGTGTACGTACTGGACAGTTCGAGCGGACGGAAGCCGCTTGCAGCACTTGCCGACCGCGCAGCACCCGCGCCTCTCCTCGGGGCGCTCGTGATCGGCGCCCCGCAGGCAGCAGAGGCAAGAGCCCTTGAACTCGGTCAGGAATCGGCGCACATCCGCCGGCGCGAGCCGGTTGAGCCGCTTCTTACCGAGCGCTGGCCGGATGTAGAGCCGGGTCAACCCCTCGTAGCTGTTGAGCGTGGCGGGCTTGAGCCGTTCCGGGGCGATGCTGGCGAGCCAGTAGGTCAGGTAGTCGCCGAACGCCATCGTTGAGGACGCGGCCGGGATGCCCTGTCGAGTCTTCTCCTGCAACTCGGTGAGCTTGTCGGCCACTTCCTCGCGGGTCTTGCCGTAGACGAACTTCCGTGTCCGCGTCCCGTCCGGGCGGTAGACGTACGCGGCAGCGTGGTACCGCCCGTCGGTGCGCTTGGTGATCGTTCCTTCGCCGTTGGCGCGTCGCTTGGCCATCAGGCAGCTTCCTCCAATCGGTCGCGCAGGTACGCGCGAACGCTGTCGACCGGGACGCGGCGGGCCCGTCCGATCTTGATGCTGGGGAGTTCGTTGGAGCGGATCAGGTCGTAGACCTTGAAGCGGCTGATCCGCAGTGCCTCCATGACCTCGGGCACGGTCAAGGCTTCAGGCGTCGTGGGTACGGCGGTGAGCACGTCGAACCTCCGTGGGCAGGCGGGGCCGTCGGCCCCCTTCTGGAAAGTCCGCTACTTCCGCTACCGCCGCTACCGTGCAGGTCAGGGGCCTGATCGAGGTAGCGGGAAGGGGTAGCGGTAGCGGATGGGTAGCGGCACGGTAGCGGCAACCGGCCCCGGTTGCCGCTACCGCGTTGGTGCTGGTCAGGCCGCGTTTTCGGTGCCGGGTAGCGGAGGTAGCGGACTTTCCGGGGGTGGGGGGCAGTAGCGGGCCCACGCGTCCCACAGATCGGCGCTGTAGTAGCCCTTGAGGACGCTCCCGGCGGCCTTGATGTTGCGGGAGGCGATGGGCTCGTTGTCGGCCGTCATGTACTCCGCGAGCATCTTGGACAGGCGCCGGCTGTCGAGCGGCTTGCCGTGCAGGTCGGCCCACGGGGCGTCGTCCAGGGCGTTGAGCCGGTCGAGGATGGCGATGGTGGGCAGGCGGTCGATGCCGGCCATGACGTGGTCGCGCAGGTCGGTGAGCAGCCGCACCCCGAGGCTGCCTTTGTCGTTGGCCTTGGACGCGGTCACCAGCGTCACGCAGGCTTCGCGGGCCCGGCTCGGCCAGTCGCCGCCGGCGGCGTCGGCGATGGCGAGCAGGGGTTCCCACACGTCGGCGGGCCGGTCGGTGACGCCCTCGGGCATCTCGGGCCAGGCCCCCATGACCTGGTCGCGTGCCTGTTCCGTCCACTGTGCGAGCCGGTCACGGAGCTTGTGGCCCTCCGCCTCGTGGAGGCGGGCGCGGAAGGCTTCCACGGTCTCGTTGCGGGCCCGGCGGCGCATGCGGATGATGACCGAGCGGGTCATGATCGTGTCCGGGAGTGCTCCGAGTCCGGCGACCGCGACGGCGCAGTACGACGGGAAGGCTTGCACGGTCTGGTTGCCGCCGTCCCCGATGCACCGGTACGTCACGCCCGTGCGGCGGTGCCCGGCGTTGAGGAAACCGCGCAGCTCCTCGTTGTCCCCGGCCTTGGGGCCGAAGATCGTATCGATCTCATCGAACAGGATCGTCGGCCGGCCGTTGGGATTGGACACGGACCGGAACAGGGCGGCGGCGGACGCGTTGACCGCGGTCATGGGCTGCGGCACGAGGGTTTCCACGACCTCCAGCGCCCGCGACTTCCCCGACCCCGGCTCGGGGGAGAGGAACGCCAGCCGCGGCGTGGAGTCGAAGCAGTCGAGCAGGTGGGCGTGTGCGTCCCACAGCGCGACGGCGACGTAGGCGGCCTCGTGCGGGAAGACGTTGAACCGGCGGTGGAAGGCTTCCACCTCATCGAGCAGCGCGGCCCCGTCGATGCTGGGGGTCATGCGGCGGCCCTCCCTTCCGTGATGGTGGCGTGCGGGCAGACGCCCACGCGCACACGTGCTTGCAGCTCGATGACGGCGCCGGCGCCCCGGGCCCGTTCGTGGTGCCCACAGGCACAGAGCCAGTCGGCTACCGGCACGCCCGTCGTGCGGACCTGAAAACCCGGTTCGACGCCGGTCACGGTGACCAGGCGCGGGTCAGAACCAAGAGCAGTTCGGACGCCCTGACGGGCGACGCCCTTCGGCACGCCCACGGTGGCCCGGAGTGCGGCCGATCGGGCGGCGAGCGGACCCGCCGGGGCGGGCGTGATGCTCTTCAAAGGGCGGGGACGGGCGCTCATGCCGCCACCGCCGTGCGGGTGTTGTGGGCGATGGACCAGTCCAGGGCGCTGCGGAGGGTGGCGCGGCACTCGGCGACGGTGAGTCCGGCCGACTCCCCCGCCCCTTGAAGAGCCTCTTCCACCTCGGTGCGGGGCAGGTCGCCGGATGCGACGAACCGGCCCAGCGCCCGCCCGGCCCGCAGCAGCGTCGCGTTCCGCCGCCCCTCGCGCGCCGTGGCCACGGCGGCCGTCTCCCGGGCCAGGGCGGCATCGACGTACGGGCGGCGGCGCCCGCTGGCCGGTCCGCTCATGGACGGCCGGTTGACCGGGTGCGGGGGCACCAGCAGGGCCTTGAGCCAGTCGGGCAGGGGCCGCAGCAGCGCGGGCCCCGCCGTCTCGTACCGGGTGCCGTCGACGGTGCTGCCGGCGGCGACGACGTAGCCGCCCCACGCGCGGGTGTCGACCAGCGGGGCGAGGGTCCCGGCGGTGTTGTGCAGCCGTGCGGCGACGGGGGCGGTGAAGTACAGGTGGCTTCCACCGCTCGCGGTCCGCACCGTGCGGGTGCGGGGGACGGCCTGTCCGGTGCGCTCGCAGAGCGCCTTGAAGGTCGCCGCGCCGCAAGGCGCGTCCGTGCTGCTTATGTCCTTGGGCACGTCCAGGTCGACCACGAGCAGCCCGGAGGGGCCGGTGGCGATGCCGACGTTGTACGGCGCCCGGGACCAGGCGGCGCGGATGCGGTCCGGGTCGGTGGTGGCCCGGTCCTCCCACTTGCGGTGCCCGCTCACACACGGGCCGGTGCCGGGGCAGGCCGTTTCGCCGTGCAGGGCGGGACGCTTGGTACCGGGACGGAGCGGGAAGACGTGCCAGCCGCGTTCGGCGGCGTCCAGGGCGGCGCGCATCAGGTTCTCGTTCATGCCGCCCCCTCCCACGCCGGTGCCGCGGTGGCGGCACCCAGCAGGAGTCCGTAGGCGTGGTGGGCCTGGTGGGGCACCACGCCGTTGCCGAGGATCTTGAGCTGTTCCCGGCGGGGGATGTCGGGGACGGCGGTGACCCAGCCGGCGGGCAGGCCCATCATCCACTCGACGAACGCCGGGGACAGGCGGCGGTTGCCGCGGGTGCCCGGCTCGGTCGGGCACGGCGCGGCCCGGCCGGTGATCCGCTCCCAGCGGTGGATGGCGGGCCCGTAGTCGGTGCCGTCGACCGCGACCCACCGGCCGTCGAGCCGCACGGCCTGGCCGGGCAGGTAGTAGCGACCGGAGGCGTCCCGCTGGTTGGGCCCACCGTGCGGGCCGTCCGAGGCTTTCGGGGTGGGCAGCAGGTTCACCACGAACTCGTTGAGCGGTCGCGCGTTGCGTCCGATCAGGTTCGAGGCGCCCGACTTCCAGTCCCGCGCGGCCGGGGTGGGCAGCAGGCTCACCCCTCGGACGGGGGTGCCGGCAGCTTGGTCACGGCGGTGCGCAGGTTCATTCCCCCCTTGCGCTTGGGGGAGGTGCCGGGGCCGCCAGTGCCGTCCGAGGTGGTCGGGGTCGGCATCAGCGGGATGGGCAACTGCGAACCAGCGGTCCCGCGGGTGCGGGGCGCCGACTTCGGCGTCACCAGCTCGTAGACATGTCCACCGCGCGTCATACCCGAGCGCGGCCAGGTCCGCGGCGACGACGTCCAGCCCCCGCGAGCGGAGCGCCGCCACGTTTTCCAGGAAGACGACGCGCGGTCGAAGGACGCCCACAGCCTCAGCGACGTTTTTCCAGACCCGCGACCACTGCCCATGGATTCCGTCCCTTCGTCCAGCGTTGGAGATGTTGCGGCAGGGGAAACCGGCGCCGATCACGTCCGGCGCGTACAGGTCCCGCACCTCGTGCCAGTCGACGGCGGTGATGTCCCCGAGGTTCGGCACCCCCGGGTGGTGCGCGGCGAACACCGCGGCGGCGAACGGGTCGGACTCGGCGTAGGCGGCGACCCGGCCGCCGATCCCGGCGCGGATCGCCTCTTCGAGCCCGCCGTAGCCGGCGCACAACGCCAGCAGGCGGAACGGCGAGCCCGGGGCTCGCCGGATGTCGGTCGGTTGCGTCATGCTGGGAGACCTCCACAGGTCAAGTGGTTGGCAGGTGGACAAGGGCGGCTCCGGACTTTGGCGAGACGGGGGCCGCCCTTGGCGTAGCTAGTGGTCGGTGGTGCGCTGCCAGGGCTCGCGCTGAGTCGAACCCTGGGTGAGTCCGGCGGTGTGGAGGGCGTCGGCGCTCAGCCCGGTGCAGGGGCGCTGTTCCTGGGTGCCGTCGGGCAGGAACCACAGGGTCATGCCGTCGCCGTCGCAGCCGGGGCAGTCCTGGTGCGTGCCGCGGTGGTCGGCGGTGATGTACAGCCGGGTCCGGGCCCGGTCGCGGGTGGGGTAGCGGCGCACGGACACGGCGTCGACGCTGCCGAGCACCGCTCGGGCGATGCGGGGCACGTCGGCGTTGTCGCAGATGATGCGGACCTCGAACACAGGCGTTGTCTCCGTTCTGGCTGGTCAGCCGTGGAAGTGGTTGCGCTTGAAGACGGCCCGGCGGATGTTCACCGTGGTGGCGCCCTTGTGGCCGCTCGCGCTGAGCACCTGGACGGCGATCCATCCGCCGAAGATGACGGCGGCGAGGATGATGAGCTGGCCGATGAACGCGGTCAGGGCGGCGATGAACGAGGTGAGCAGCAGCAGCCCGCCGCACACCGCGAGGAACCCGACGCCCCCGAGGGCGACGTTCACCGCCGTCCGCGAGACGGCCGACTTGGCGGTGACCGGCTCCGGGCGGACGGGGTCGATGGCGTAGCCGGTGACGACACGGCCGTCCGGCAGGACGATGGTTGCCACCGCCGGAACCGTGCCCGGCTGCACCGCGACGACCGGCGCCGGGGCGACGGCGGCGGGCGGAAGCGGGGTCGGCTGGTGGACCTCTACGGCCCGCTGTGCGGGCACGCGGTGCGGGGTGTGGTCGGGGTACATGCGGAATCCCTTCCGGTGCTCGGCTGGGGAGTCAGTGGCACACCCTTCGGGGTGCCGTGTGGAGGGGGTTTCGGGGGTCTGCGCAGGTAGGCTCCCCGCCTCCCCGAAACGGTGTTTTCGCTGATCAACGTGGGGGAGGTGGCCCGGGGAGGGGGTTGGGGAGTTCTCCCCGCCTCCCCGGGCCGGACGGTCGTGCCTCCCCGCTACTCGGCGGCGGAAGCGGAACCGTCCGTGTCGCGGTTGGCGAGTGCCCGCAGGACGTGATCGCGGTGGACGACCATGACGCCGTGCGACTTCTTCGGCTCCTCGCCGTGTTCCTCCAGCAGGCTCTTGAGCCGGTCGTTGGTCCACTGGTCGCCGTAGACCTTCGGGGCCAGCGAGTGCAGCCGCTTCAGCACCTCGTTGGTTCGCAGCCGGGGCGCGTCGCCGATGACGGTCGCGACGTCGGCGAGCGCGTCGCGCTCCTCGGTCTGGTCGACCACGCGCAGGGTGGTGACGCCGTCGCGCAGGGCCTTGGCCCGCTCCGCGATCTCGGCGGCCGGCTCGTCGTCGATGAAGTGGGTGCGGACCGTGATGGAGGACTGGCCCGCCGGCATCTCGATGCCGTCGGAGGCGACGACGAGGGTGCCCTTGTCCAGGCCCTGGCGCAGCAGGTGCGGGGCGGCGCCGTCGTCCACGGCCTTGTCGCCCAGGGCCATGCGGGACTGGGTCTCGGTGCCCAGGACGAGGGAGGCGCGGGTGTGGGCGCCCTCGCGGACCAGCTTGGGAAGGTTCTGGTCGGTGGGGTCCTGCGTGCCCTGCCACATCAGCACGTCGACCGCACGCCCCTGGTTGTGGATCTTGCGGACGGCCATGAAGTAGCGGGAGGTGGCCTTGGCGCCGCCGTAGGGGCGGCCGTCGTCGCCCTTGACCGGGCACATGAACGCCACCTGCGCTTCGTCCACCAGGACGATGAGCGGCGGGAACGTCGCGCTCGGGTCGGTGCGGCGTACCTCGATCCGCCGGTTCATCTCCTCCACCGCGTCCTCGACCATCTCGGTGGCCTGGACGACGTGATCGTCGGACGGGCCCTCGATCAGCACTTCCGCGATCCCGTCGTACATGCTCCAGTCGCCCACGCCCTTGAGGTCGGCGATCCAGAACTGCACGGAGCGGTCCAGGGCCAGCCACAGGGCGAGCGAGCGCAGGGCGGCGGTCTTGCCCTGGTTCGAGCGGCCGGTGATGAGCAGATGCCGCTGATACACGCTCAGCTCCGCGACGTCCCCGCGCAGGTTCCGGCCCCACGGGGCCTTGCCCTTCTTGTAGTCGGCGGTGATCGTCTCGTCGGTGACGAGCGGGGACGGGCCGATCGGCTCGTCCAGCGCCCCCGAGTCGGCGATCCACAGCCGCACCGTCCGCGCGGCCTGCGGGATGGTGATGAACACTTCGTGCTCGTGCCGGGTCAGGTTCTCCGCGAGCTTCTTGCGCCGCTTCTGCACCTCATCGGTCGACACCCCGGACGGGAGGGTCACGTCGACCTCCACGCCGCATCCGGCGATGGTGATCGGCGACAGCATGGACGCGCCGGCGTCGCCCATCTCCTTGATGGCGTTGCGCAGCGTCGGGACGCCGAGGTCGCGCAGGGCCTTGACCACGATGGACGGCGTGATCGGCTCACCCTCACCACCCCGGACGTTGGCGGGAAGCGCCCAGGCGGGGGCGGCGTGCTGCTTGCGGCCGACCGACCACAAGGCGAGCAGCGCGAGGAACGGGCCGATCGTCAGCGCCGGCCCCCAGACGATCTGCACGATGCGGATGAGCAGGGCGATGAAGTCGATCGTCGCCGACAGTGGCGTGATCACGTCCCCGGCCTGACCTGTGTTGATGGCCATGACGATGCCGAGGGCGACTAGGACGCCGATGCTCATGCCCGTGCCGACGGCGACGCCCTTGGCGGCGTCGACCGGGGAGTGGAGCAGGTCCATGCGGCGGTGGTGGCGGGCGGTACGGAAGCGCTGCAACCGCTCCTCCCACTCCTCCGCGGCTTCCAGGTTCCCCGCGGCCTCGGCGGCGCGGATCATCCGCTCGTAGCGGGCGCCGGTCCGGCCGTCCCACGCGCGGCGGGCCACGATCCGACCGCCGTTGAGGGTGTAGAGGCCGTGCCGGGCTGTCGCCCGGACGACCGTCTTCGTCCGCTCGTGCGTGGCAGCGCTCTTCACGGCGCGGCCGGAGCGTACCCACAGCGGCACCGGCGCGGGCGCTGGCGGGTTGGGGACCACGGTCAGCGTGGTCACGCTCGCCGATTCGGCCGGCGGGTCGGGGTTCTTGTGCAGGTGAACGACGTTCTCAGACATGCTGGGAGTTCTCCTGACTGCCCCTGTGGGGCGGAAGTAAGGGAGAGCCGGGGTGGCCGGGTCCGTCGCAGGGGACGGCCACCCCGGGCAGGAGATGTGCAGGCGCCGGTCACGCGGCGGGCGTGGTCACCACCAACGGGACGGCTTCTTGGGCACGAGGTAGGGGCAGCCGTTGATCATGTGGTCAACGCACTCCGGGCAGTCCTCGCGCGGCCCCAAATGGCGGTGGGCGTTGCGGGAGTCGTAGGCGTGCCACCAGCACTGCGGGCACTCACCCGGGGGCGTCTCCAGCGGCTTGGCCACGGTCACCACCACCCGGACGACTTCTTGGCGGCCTTCGCCTTCGCGGCCTCGGACACGATCCGCTGCCGCTCGGCCTGCAGAGCCGTGATCTCCGCGATGAGCCGGGTCTCGGCCGCGTTCCAGGCGGTCTCCAGCTTGCGTTCCGCGCGGGCGGGGCTCTTGCCGCGCACGACCTTGTAGCCGCCGCCGGCCAGACCGGCGATCACCGCGCGGCGCTCGCGGCCGTCCAGCGGCCACAGCTCGCGGTTCTGCACGGCCGCCAGCTTGCGGTTCGCGAGCTGGATGGCGCGGTCCAGGCGGCGGGTGTCGGGCTTGCCCATGTCAGGCACTCCTCGGGGAGTCGGAAGATTCGGGATAGGCGCAGGTCACGCACATGCCGAGCGCGGCGGGGATGACGTAACCCGCATCCCGCTGGCACTCGGGGCAGGTGCGGCGGGCCCGGTTCGCGGCGGCGAGCGCCGCCCACCGGGCCGGGGTCATCGGCCGGACCGGCTTGGCCAGGTCGACGCGGTAGAGGTAGGCGACCAGGGGCGGGCGCCGGCGGCGTGGCCGTTCGAGCTGTGCGGCCACGTCCTGCCCGCCGGGCCGCAGCCCGCGGGCACGCAACTGTCGGCGGGTGGCGTAGCCGTCCGGGGCCAGGCGCCACCGGAACACCGGCAGCGCCCCCATCACGCCGCCTCAGCCATGGCGGCGGCGCGTTCGGCGAGGATCGTGTCCCGCAGCGTCCGCGCGTTCGCGGGCGAGGTGCGGACCTCGCGGCGGATGCCCTCGGCGGTCACCTTCGCGTCCGGCCAGTCGGCCGTCACCGCCCGCGCCTCGGCCAGCAACTGTTCAGGGGTGCGCTTGGGCCGGGTCGACTTCGCCACCTCCGGAACACGCCCGGTGGCGCGGCGCGGCCTACTCGATTCGGCTGCCACCGCGCGCCGTCCGATCGGCTTGACCGGCGCGACCGGGGGTGGGGCGATCGAGGGGAGCGGCTTGGCCGGGAGGGTCGACTTCAGGAAGCCGACGGCCACCGGCCGCGGCAGCACCGTGACGTTCGGCGTGATCGGCGACGGGGTCGATACCGCGAGGTCAGCCGTAGACCGTTTCATGTCGGTCTCGGTCGATTCCTCCACATTCGCGACCGGTGCCGGGATCGGGGTGGGTCGGTGGTGGAGCACCTTGGCGACCAGATCGGAACCGAAGTAGATCGACCCGACCGGCAGCGAGGTGGCCAGCAGCACGAGCGCCCAGTTCGCCGGGTCCCACTCCGCGAGCCGTGACCAGTCGACCGTGCGGCCGTGCAGCTCGGGCACGAGCCCGTGCACGTAGTTCAGCACGAGCGAGGCGACCGTGTACGCCCCGAGCACCCGCAGCGCGAAGCGGCGGGCGTCGTCGGTGAGCACGAGGGTGGCGACCAGGGCGAGTGCCATCAGGCCGTCGACCACGAACGGGTACAGCGTCGCCGCCGTGGCGTCCGCGCCGACCGCGCCGGCGATGTCCCGCAGCGCGTTCCACGACACCCGGAACGCCATGGCGACCACGGCGACCAGCGCGAGCACGAGGGCCGCGCGGCCCTTGCGGTGAAGGCTCATGCCGCACCCCTGACCCGGTCGAGGATCATTTCCACCACCGAGGCGGGAAGCTGCCCGCGCTCCACCGCAGCGAGTTCCGCGAACTGACGCGCGATGCGAAGTCGCAGGTCATCGTTCGGGTACCGCTCGGACTCGTTCGCCCGGTCCGCCCTGCGCAAGATCTCGGCAGCCTCACTCAGGTAGTCCCTCATGCCGCACCCCCGAGGCTGAGCAGGGCGGCGAGGATGAGCAGCGCGCCGCCGGTCATGGTGAGGTCGACCGCGCGGCGCAGGCAGGCGAATTTCTTGACCGCGAGCCGGGACAGCCCGGCGATGTCGGCAGCCAGATCCGAGGTGACGGCGGCGCCGATCTCGTCGGCGGTGAGGGTGGCCCACAGGGGGAAGCCGTGCCGCCCGCCCAGGTTCGGCCGCACCGACCGCAGCAACAGACCGGCCGCACCGACCAACAGCGCCAGCCCGGTACCGCCCGCGACGTAGGCGGGGGCGGTCAGCGGCAGGTCGCGGGCGACCGACCACGTGCCGGCGAGCACCGCGCCGACGAACGCCAGCAGCAGCGCCGTCTTCGTGTCCGTCCGCGCGATCTCCGCCTTCACCTCGGCGTGCGCGGCGGTCAGGTTCCGGTCGGTGTTCACGCGGCACCCCCGGGAAGGCTCGCACCGGCCGCGGTGGAGTTGAGCAGCGCGACGCGGGCGGCGAGGGCGCGGCGGCGGGCCCGGCGGATGCGGCGGGCGTCCAGCTCGGTCGGCGTGCGGTCGAGGGTGACGATGTGCGCGTCCAGCAGGTCGACGTCCGCCAGGATGACGGGCATCTCCCGCTCGATCGCGTCCAGCTCCGCGTCCGTCGGCTCCATGAAGTCCGCGAACGCCGTAACAGCGTCCTGAACAGTGACGATGACGTTCATTGGGTCGTGTTCCTCTCACAGACGGGAACGGCCCGAACAGCGCCCCCGGAGCGGCAACTCCGGGGGCGCGCGCCGTTGAAGTCGGAACATCCGGCTCCCCGCGCTCCCGCCCGTACGTCCCCACGCAGCGCGCGGAACGGACGGGCGGGAGAGGCAGCCGGCCGCAGCATCAGCGCTGCGTCGCCGAAGGGGGACCGTGGTCCTGTCCAGGCGCCGCCGGCCGGTCCATCACGGCAGACGCCCAAAGTCTTCGTTGATGCATCTGCGTTCCTTTCAGGGCGAGCGAACAGGGATGAAGCACTGCAAGGGGGACCGTGTCCCCACTCTCCGGCCGTTGCTCGCGGTCACCGGGCCACCTCGCCAGTACGGGCCGAAACCCTGTTCCACCTGGCCTTTAGCGGGATTGCAGCGTCCCCGCCCTGTGCAGCAGCGCAGGCGAAAGCAACTCAAGGGAATTGCTCCGCTTGCTCAACTTGTTGGTACAAGCTGATGCAGTGATGCTGCACCCACGGACAGTGAGTCGTCAAGGGATTGGGGCCCACATGTACCAACAAGTTGAGCGAGTGAGTCATGATGGGGGCATGAGCAAGCAACCGAAGTACCGGCAGGTAGCCGATGCCCTGCGCCGAGAGATCGACAGCGGCACGTACGCGCCGGGCGCGCGGTTGCCGTCGGAGAGCGAGCTGATGAAGCGCTTTGACGCTTCCAGGAACACTGTGCGAAATGGGCTGAGTCTCCTGGTCAGCCAGGGTCTCGTCTCGTCCAGCCAGGGTCTCGGCTACGAGGTTCGCTCCCACGAAGTGTTCAAGCTCAACGCGTCTCGCTTTGAGAACCTGAGCTTCCCCCAGAACGGTGACGCGTATCGCACGGACGTGACGAACGCCGGCCGCCGTCCGCACCAGACGTTCCGAGTCGAGATGACCCCGGCGTCTGCGGATGTGGCGGAGCGGCTGAAGGTCGACGTGGGGTCCACCACGGTTTTGCGGTTCTGCCACCGGTACGTCGATGACGTGCCGTGGTCGACACAAGCCACCTGGTATCCGGGGTGGCTCGTGGAGCGGTCCCCGCGGCTCGCTGAGCCGGGCGACATCGAAGAGGGGACCACCCGGTATCTCGCCTCGCACGGGATCGAGCAGGTGGGCTACTTCGACGAGATCGCGGCACGCATGCCGACTCCTGAAGAGGCACGCCTCTTGGAGATCGGCGCCGGGGTGCCCGTGCTGCTTTGGACGCGTACCGGCTACTCGGAGGATCGGCCGATCCGCTGCACGGTCACCACCTTCCGGGGTGACCTGAACCAGATGAACTACGAGATCGGCTCCCTGTCCGGCCGGGAAGAGAACGAGCCTCAGTGAGAATCTGCCCAGCGGAACCGCACGACCTGGCCAAGCTGCTCGCCTTCCGGCAGGAGGCGGCGGCTTGGCTGTCGCGTCTCGGCACCGACCAGTGGCAGCGTCCCTATCCGGCTGACAAGTTGCTCGCCACAATTGAGGCGGGGGAAGTCTTCATGGTGCGCGACGGTGACGCCACGGCGGCCACGATCACGTTGACCCCGGAAGCAGAAGAGGGACTGTGGACCGCAGACGAGCTACAGGAACCCTCCCTGTTCATCAACAAGCTGACCGTAGCCCGGACGCACGCCGGCAGGGACCTTGGCGGTCGGCTGCTCGATTGGGCCGGGGACCGTGGACATCGTGCGGGTGCCGAGTGGCTCCGCCTGGACGCCTGGACGACGAACGTCGGCTTGCAGGCGTACTACCTGAGTCACGGCTTCCGGCACGTCCGGACGGTTCACGAGGGGAGTGCCGTAAACGGTGGCCCCAGGGTGTCAGGGTGGCTCGCGCAGCGGGCGACTGCCCCCGCAGCTCACGGGTTTACGGACGAAACCGCAGCTCCGGAGGATGTGGCCTAACAGACCATCGAGCCCTACCTCCTGCCTGTACGGTACCGGCGATGCATGCCGGAGAAGGGGGAGGCTCGTGTCTGCAGAGAATTCAGGAGAGGACGAGATCGACGGGTTCACCCATGAGTGGCGCATCGGCAGAATGCCGGACACCCTCCAGGAGTGGATCACGGAGCATCGGCTTCTGCTTCAAGACAAGGAGAGCAGCCTTCGCCTGTACGGCCAGCAAGTGGATGAGATCGAACAGCTCTCACAGACGGTGACTGCTCTGTCAGAGCGGAACCAACAACTTGCGGCTGAGGGGGCAGGGAGCACGTTCCACCTGGGCAAGCGCCCAGAGACACCGGAAGAAGTTGAGGCCGAAGCCCGCCTACGCGAGCTTGAGCGGCGCTGGGAAGTGGAACTTGCAGACCGCAAGCACCGGGCGGACCTCGCCTTCGAACAGGCTGGGCTCGTCCGCCGCGCGGAGGGCGTTCGTGGTTGGGCGCTGGTGGCCGTGGTCTTCGCGATCATCGCTTCGCCTTGGGTTGCGATGATCGCGGGGGTTGCCGCTAAAGACTTCGCTCTCTACGTCACCCCGGTCACCGGCATCGCTGGTGCCATCATCGGCTACTGGTTTGGCCAGGGGCAGCAGAATCCCCTGCAACCTCCGACGATCGCCGACTCGCCAGCCATGACGCCGCGGCCAGGGCCGCAACAGTCAGGTGTATGACCCCACCACCTGACATCAGCGACTGACATCAACAGAGGCGCACAGAGGCGCACTATGAGCTACCTCGTAGGCACCTTGCGGGTGGCTCTCCCTGCTGTGATCGTCGTGGTTGTCTACTGCAGCGGGCTAGCGCACCCGCCTACGGATCAGAAGGTTGCAGGTTCGAATCCTGCCGAGTGCACACAGACGAGAGGCCCCGGAGAGATCCGGGGCCTCTCGCGTTTTCGGGCTGCCCGGTGGTGAAGCCGATCGGGTGTTGTCGGCGTTGTCGGTGGCGGCTCGTACGCTCGGGGTGATGGCACAGGCATGGAAGTGCGCGGGGCTGCGGTGGGTGGACGGCGGTCCTGTGCTGACGTGGGTCGGTGGGCGGCGCAGTGCGCTGACCAGGGGGAAGCGGGTGGCCTTCGGGGTCCCGGCCGGGAGCGTGCGGACCTGTACCGGGGCGCGGGGGCACGCGTGTCCGGGCGGGGTGGTCGTGCCGGGGCGGAGTACGGGGGCGCGGTGCGAGGAGTGCGCGCGGCTGGACCGGGCGCACTCCGTGGCCGCCGACACGATCGCCGACGACCCGCGGCCGTACCGGGTGTACCTGGCGTGGTTCGGACCGGGACTCGTCAAGGTGGGGATCACCGGGGTGGAGCGGGGGACGGCGCGGCTGCTGGAGCAGGGGGCCGTGTGTTTCGGCTGGCTGGGGACCGGGCCGTTGATGGCCGCGCGGCGGACCGAGGAGCTGCTGCGGGCCGCCCTGGGGGTGCCCGACCGGATTCCGTACGACCGGAAGCGGGCGGTGCGGGCCGCGCTGCCCGGGACGGAGGGGGAGCGGGCGGCCGAGATCGCCGAGCTGCACGGGCGGGCGGTGGCGCTCGGGGGCTGGCCGGAGTCGCTGACGCCGGAGCCGTTCCGGTGCGTGGATCACGTGCGGGCGTTCGGGCTCGCGGAAGGGGCGCAGGGGGAGCGGGGGCCGGGAGCCGTGGGGGAGGTGGTCGAGCTGGTGGCGGGGGGCGCGGTCGGGGGTGAGCTGGTGGCGGTCGCCGGGCCGGACCTGCATCTCGCGACGGAGCGGGGGGTCGTCGTGCTCGACACGCGGCTGATGACGGGGTGGGAGCTGGTGGCCGCAGAGGGGGACCGATGCGCGGTTCCCGTACGGGAGTTCAGGGGGGCCGCCGGGGTCCAGGACGGGCTGTTCTGAGCCGGCGTCCCGTGCGGACCGGTCGGCGGCTGACGGAAGGCCGACCGGCCGGTGGCGGGCCCGTGAGGCCCCTGAGAGGACCCTGTGGGTTTCTCAGAGAAATCACAGCTCGGGGAAAGGGTGCTCTCAGAGCGCCCCGACACCGTGTGCGGTATGACCACGACCTCGCCCCAGGGGCGCACCGAACTGCTGAGGCCGGACGGGAGCCCCGTCCGGGTGCTTGTGGTGGACGACGAGCTGTCCATCACCGAACTGCTGTCCATGGCCCTGCGCTACGAGGGCTGGCAGATCCGCAGCGCCGGTGACGGGCACGGTGCCGTCCAGGCCGCGCGCGAGTTCCGGCCCGACGCCGTCGTGCTGGACATGATGCTGCCCGACATGGACGGGCTGAGCGTGCTGGGGCGGCTGCGCCGCGACCTGCCGGACGTTCCGGTGCTGTTCCTGACCGCCAAGGACGCGGTCGAGGACCGCATCGCCGGGCTGACCGCGGGCGGGGACGACTACGTCACCAAGCCGTTCAGCCTGGAGGAGGTCGTCGCCCGGCTGCGCGGCCTGATCCGCCGCTCGGGCGCCGCCGACCGGCGCTCCGACTCCGTCCTCGTCGTCGGCGACCTCACCCTCGACGAGGACAGCCACGAGGTCACCCGCGGCGGTGACGGCATCCACCTCACCGCCACCGAGTTCGAGCTGCTGCGCTTCCTGATGCGCAATCCGCGGCGCGTGCTGAGCAAGGCGCAGATCCTGGACCGCGTGTGGTCCTACGACTTCGGCGGGCAGGCCAACGTCGTCGAGCTGTACATCTCCTACCTGCGCCGGAAGATCGACGCCGGGCGCGAGCCGATGATCCACACCCGGCGCGGCGCCGGTTACCTGATCAAGCCCGCGGTCTCGTGAGCCGACGGCGCCGGCCGCGGCCGCGGACCCTGCGGACGCGGCTCGTCGTCGCGTCGGTGGCGTTGATCGCGGTGGTGTGCGCGGTGATCGGCACGGTGACGACGCTGGCGCTGCGCTCGCACCTGTACGAGCAGCTGGACGGGCAGGTGCGCGAGGTCGCGATGCGCGTGTCCGGCTTCGGGCCGCCGGGCGAGCCCGAGTCCGGCGGCGGGTCCCCGCAGCGGATGGACCTCGACGAGTTCGTCAGGCACGGGCCGCAGCCGCGCGGCACGATCGTCGCCGAGGTGCGGGGCGGTGCCGTCGTCGACGCCAAGTACGGCAGGAAGGACGACGGGAGCACCGACCTCAGCCGGACGACGGCGGTCTCCCTGAGCCGGGCGCAGCGCGCCGCGCTGGCATCCGTCCCCCGGGACGACGACGCGCACACCGTCCAGATCCCCGGCCTCGGCGACTACCGGGTGGAGTACCGCGACGGCTACTACGCCGCCCTCCCGACCTCCGACGTCACCGGCACCATCAACACCCTGGTCCTCGTGGAGGCCAGCGTCACCGCCGCCGGCCTCGTCGCCGCGTGCCTCGCGGGGACCGTCATCGTCGGCGTCGCCACCCGCCCCCTGCGCAAGGTCGCCGCCACCGCCACCCGCGTCTCCGAACTGCCCCTGCACACGGGCGAGGTGAACCTCGACGAGCGCGTCCCGGAGTCCGAGTGCGACCCGCACACCGAGGTCGGCCGGGTCGGTGCCGCGCTCAACCGGATGCTGGACCACGTGCACGGAGCCCTGCACGCCCGGCAGGAGAGCGAGACGCGGGTACGGCAGTTCGTCGCGGACGCCAGCCACGAGCTGCGCACGCCGCTCGCCTCCATCCGCGGGTACGCCGAACTCACCCGCCGGGGACGGGAACAGGTCGGCCCCGACACCCGGCACGCGCTGGGCCGCATCGAGTCCGAGGCGGGGCGCATGACCCTGCTGGTCGAGGACCTGCTGCTGCTCGCCCGCCTGGACGCCGGACGGCCGCTGGAGTTCGGGCGGGCCGACCTCGTCCCGCTCGTCGTGGACACCGTCAGCGACGCCCGCGCGGCCGGCCTCGACCACGTCTGGCGGCTCGACCTGCCCGACGAACCGGCGCCGGTGTCGGCGGACGCCGCCCGGCTCCAGCAGGTGCTGGTCAACCTGCTGGCCAACGCCCGCACCCACACCCCGCCCGGTACGACCGTCACCGCGCGGGTGCGGCACAGCGGGTCCTGGCTGTGCGTGGACGTCGAGGACGACGGGCCGGGCATCCCGTCCGCGCTGCTGCCGCACGTCTTCGAGCGCTTCGCGCGCGGCGACTCCGCGCGGTCCCGGGCGACCGGCTCGACGGGCCTCGGGCTCGCCATCGTGCAGGCCGTGACGGCCGCGCACGGCGGCGGCGTGAGCGTCGACAGCGTGCCCGGGCGGACGGTCTTCACCGTGCGCCTGCCCGCCCTGCCCGCACAGGACGGCGCGCACCCGCACTCACAGGTGTGGCACAGCCTCACCACACCGGCGCGACAGGGTAGTTGAGAAGAGTCGGTCCCATGCGAACCGACTCTTCTCCCGGTTCCCTGCCGGCGCGGGAGCACCTCCCGGCCGCAGGAGCCGGTACGCCTGTCCTGGACGTGGTGATCCCCGTCCACAACGAGGAGAAGGACCTGAGGCCGTGCGTCCTGAGACTGCACGAGCACCTCACCCGCACCTTCCCGTACGCGTTCCGCATCACGGTCGCCGACAACGCCTCCACGGACGCCACCCCGCACGTGGCGGCGCGGCTGGCGGCGGAGATCGCCGAGGTCAGGTCCTCCCGGCTGGAGCAGAAGGGCCGGGGCCGGGCCCTGCGCACCGTCTGGTCGGCCTCCGACGCCCCGGTCCTCGCCTACATGGACGCCGACCTGTCCACCGACCTGAACGCGCTGCTGCCGCTGGTCGCCCCGCTGATCTCCGGGCATTCGGACCTGGCGATCGGCTCCCGGCTCGCCCGCAGCTCCCGGGTCGTGCGCGGCGCCAAGCGGGAGTTCGTCTCCCGCACCTACAACCTCATCCTGCGCGGCTCCCTCCAGGCCCGCTTCTCCGACGCCCAGTGCGGCTTCAAGGCGATCCGCCGGGACGTCGCCCAGGTGCTGCTGCCGCTGGTGGAGGACACCGGCTGGTTCTTCGACACCGAGCTGCTGGTGCTCGCCGAGCGGGCCGGGCTGCGGATCCACGAGGTACCGGTCGACTGGATCGACGACCCGGACTCCACCGTGCACATCGTGCGGACGGCGACCGACGACCTCAAGGGCGTGTGGCGGGTCGGCAAGGCCCTGGCCACCGGTTCGCTGCCGCTGGACCGGCTGGCCCGGCCGTTCGGCGACGACCCGCGCGACCGGGACATCGAGGACGTACCGCAGGGCCTGGCCCGGCAGCTCGTCGGCTTCTGCGTCGTCGGGGCCCTGTCCACCCTGTTCTACCTGCTGCTCTACAGCGGGTTCCGCCTCTTCGCCGGCTCCCAGTCCGCCAACGCGCTCGCCCTGCTGGTCTCCGCGGTCGCCAACACCGCCGCCAACCGGCGGCTGACCTTCGGGGTGCGGGGCAGGGGCGGCGCGGTGCGCCACCAGGCGCAGGGGCTGGTCGTCTTCGGCATCGGCCTCGCCCTCACCAGCGGCTCCCTCGCCGCCCTGGGCGCGGCGACGGACGACCCGGCCCACTCCACCGAGCTGGCGGTGCTGATCGCCGCCAACCTCGCCGCGACCGTGCTGCGTTTCCTGCTCTTCCGGGCCTGGGTGTTCCCGGACGCGCCGCCCGCCGCCCCGCGGACGCCGCCCGCCCCGGACCCGCGCCCGTACGGAGCACCCCCGCACGGGACGGCCCCGTACGCCACGCCCCCCTACCCGACGACCTCCTTCCGCGCCGGTGACGTCGCGGACCACACCCGGGGGGACGCCACCGTGCGACTCCAGCCGGTACGCCCCGCCGACACCGACCCGAGGGACGGACGATGACGACGCACCACGACCGGACGACGTACGAAGGGGAGACGCGTCCTCCCGGCAGCGGTGCCCCGCCCCCGGCCGCTCCTCCCCGGCCGCCCGCGCGGGCCCTGCCGCGCGTACTGTGGCGGGGCCGCCCCGAGGACCCGAGCTGGGTACGCCCGGCCCTCCTCGGCCTGCTGCTGGCCACCGCGCTGCTCTACCTCTACAATCTCAGCGCCTCCGGCTACGCCAACTCCTTCTACTCGGCGGCCGTGCAGGCGGGCAGCCGGTCCTGGAAGGCGTTCTTCTTCGGCTCGCTCGACGCCGGCAACGCCATCACCGTCGACAAGCCCCCGGCCGCGCTGTGGCCGATGGCGCTGTCGGTGCGGGTCTTCGGGCTGAGCTCCTGGTCGGTCCTCGTTCCCGAGGTGCTGATGGGCGTCGCGACGGTCGCCGTCGTGTACGCGGCCGTGCGCCGCCGCTTCGGCCCCGCCGCCGGACTGCTCGCCGGCACGGTGCTGGCGCTCACGCCCGTCGCCGCGCTGATGTTCCGGTTCAACAACCCGGACGCGCTGCTGGCGCTGCTGATGTCCGTCGCCTGCCACCTCGTCGTGCGCGCGCTGGAGGACGGCCGGACCAAGTGGCTGGTGTGGGCCGGTGTCGCGATCGGCTTCGCGTTCCTGGCGAAGACCCTCCAGGCCTTCCTGATCCTGCCCGCGCTCGCCCTGGTCTACGGCGTCTGCGCCCCGGTCGGGCTGAGAAAGCGGCTGGGGCAGCTGGCGCTGGCGACCGTCGCGCTCGTCGTCTCCGGCGGCTGGTGGGTCGCGGTCGTGGAGCTGTGGCCGGCGTCGTCGCGGCCGTACATCGGCGGCTCGCAGAACAACAGCTTCCTGGAGCTGACCTTCGGCTACAACGGCCTCGGCCGGCTCAACGGCGAGGAGACCGGCAGCGTCGGCGGCGGGGGCGGCCCCGGCGGCGGGGCGGGCGGACAGTGGGGCGAGACCGGCTGGGACCGGATGTTCGACGCGGAGACCGGCGGCCAGATCTCCTGGCTGCTGCCGGCCGCGCTGATCCTGCTCGTCGCGGGTCTGGTCGCCACGCGCGGGCGGGGCCGCGCCGACGCGACCCGGGCGTCCTTCCTGGTCTGGGGCGGCTCGCTGCTGATGACCGCGGTCGTCTTCAGCTACATGGCGGGCATCTTCCACCAGTACTACACGGTGGCCCTCGCCCCGTACCTGGCGGCCGTGGTCGGCATGGGCGCGGCGGCCCTGTGGGAGCGGCGCGGGCGGACCTGGACGTCCCTCGCGCTCGCCGCCGCCGTCACGGCGACCGCCGCCTGGGGGTACGTCCTGCTGAACCGGACGCCCGACTACCTGCCGTGGCTGCGGTGGCTGGTCCTCGTCGGCGGCCTGGTCGCCGCGCTCGGGCTCGTCCTCGCCGGACGGCTGGGGCGGCGGACCGTGCTCGCGGTGGCGGGGCTGGGCGTCGTGACGACGCTGGCCGGGCCGGCCGCGTACACGCTCAGCACCGTGCGGGAGGGGCACAGCGGCTCCATCGTCACGGCCGGTCCGGCCGGCGCGAGCAGGATGGGCGGTCCGGGTGGCGGCGGCCGGGGCGGCGGCCCCGGAGGCGGCGGCTTCCCGGGCGGCGGAAACGCGCCGGGCCAGGGGCAGCAGGGCCAGGGCGGTCCGGGCAACGGCACCGGTGGCTTCCCGGGCGGCGTGCCGGGCCGGAACCAGCAGGGCGACGGCCTCCCCGGCGGCGGCCGGAACGGCCAGGCGGCACCCGGCGGCCAGAACGGTGCCACCGGCGAGGGTGGCCGCGCGGGCGGCATGGGAGGCGGCATGGGCGGCCTGCTCAACGGCGCCCAGGTCGACTCCGAGGCCAAGAAGCTGCTGGAGACCGACGCCGACCGGTACACCTGGGTCGCGGCGGCGATCGGCTCGCAGAACGCCGCGAGCTACCAGCTCGGCACCGGCGACCCGGTGATGGCGATCGGCGGCTTCAACGGCACGGACCCGTCCCCCACACTGGCCCAGTTCAAGAAGTACGTGGCGGACGGCCGGATCCACTACTTCGTCTCCGGCGGCGGCACGGGCGGCGGCACGGGCGGCGGCTCCGGCAGCTCGTCGCAGATCACCTCGTGGGTCGAGGCCACCTTCACGAAGGTCACGGCGGGCTCGGCCACGTTCTACGACCTGACGCGGCCGGTCGCCTGACCGGGCGGAACGACGTCTGCTGTACAGCGTATGAGAGTTCTTCTACGCTGTACAGCATGGCGACGTCCTCACCGGAACAGGAACGCGGACCAGGCCGGACGCAGACCCCGTCCCCCGTCCAGGGACACCCCCGGCGTTGGCTGATCCTCGGTGTGATCAGCCTCGCCCAGCTGACCGTGGTCCTGGACAACACCGTGCTGAACGTGGCCATCCCCTCGCTCACCGACGAGCTGGGGGCGGCCACCTCCGACATCCAGTGGATGATCAACGCCTATTCCCTGGTGCAGTCCGGCCTGCTGCTCACCGCGGGCAGCGCCGCCGACCGTTACGGCCGCAAGAAGATGCTGGCCGCGGGTCTGGCGCTGTTCGGCCTCGGTTCACTGGCCGCGGGCCTCGCGGACGGCTCCGGCCAGCTGATCGCGGCACGGGCCGGCATGGGCGTCGGCGGCGCGCTGCTGCTGACCACCACGCTCGCCGTGGTCATGCAGATCTTCGCGCCCGAGGAGCATCCGAAGGCGATCGGCGTCTGGAGTGCGGTGAGCGCGCTCGGTTTCGCCTGTGGGCCGCTGATCGGCGGCTTCGTGCTGGACCACTTCTGGTGGGGCGCGATCTTCCTGATCAATCTGCCGGTCGTGGCGCTGGGCCTGGTCGCGGTCGTGGTCCTGGTCCCCGAGTCGAAGAACCGGCAGGGCGACCGCCCCGACCTGCCGGGCGCCGTCCTCTCCACGATCGGCATGGCGGCGCTGGTCTACGCGATCATCTCCGGACCCGAGTACGGCTGGGCATCGGGCCGGGTACTGGCCACGGCGGCCGTCGCGGTGGGTGTGCTCGCGCTCTTCGCGTACTGGGAGAGCCGTATCCCGTACCCCATGCTCGATCCGGCCTTCTTCCGCGACCAGCGGTTCACGGGTGCGGTCGCCGGGCTCATGCTGATCACCTTCGGCATGGGCGGCGCGCTGTTCCTGCTCACCCAGCACCTGCAGTTCGTGCTCGGGTACGACCCGCTGCGGGCGGGGCTGGCGACCGCGCCGCTGGCCGTGACGGTGGTGGTGCTGAACTTCTCCGGGGTGGCGGCGAAGTGGCTGGTCAAGCTCGGTGCACCGGTGGCGGTCATGCTGAGCATGGTGCTGATGTCGGCGGGCCTGGTGGCCATCGCCACCCTGACCGGCGTGGGCTACCCGGGCACACTGCTGGGACTGTTGCTGATCGGCGTGGGGTGCGCGCTCGGCAACCCGGCCATGGCGCACGCCATCATGGGCTCGATCCCGCCGGCCAGGGCCGGGGTCGGCGCGGGCATCAACGGGACGCTGGCGGAGTTCGGCAACGGCCTGGGCGTGGCCGTGCTGGGCGCGGTGCTGAACTCGCGGTTCGCGGCACTGGTCCCGGTCGCCGCGGCCTCGTTGCCGGCCGCGCTGGCCTCGGCGGAGGGGGCGGCGGAGCGGGAACGGGTCGTCGACGCGTTCTCCTCCGGGCTGGAGAGCAGTCAGCTGGTGGGGGCGGTGGCCGTGCTGCTCGGCGGGGCGGTGGCGGCGGTGTTGCTGCGGCGGGCGGAGAAGGGATCGGCCTGAGGACCCGGGCGGATCGCGTCGACGGACGAGTGCGGGCGGATCGTGGCGGTCGCGCCCACGCGGCGGAGCCGCACATCGATGCAGCCCCGCGCCCCTTTCAGGGGCGTTTAGCATGACCGGCAACCGAGAGCGAGGCAGGTGCGCATGGCGAAGGCAGGCCGGCAGGGCCCGAAGGCCAGTGTCTGGCTCGGTGACAAGGGCCGTCGCGGCCGGCGGGGCGGCGGGCAGCCGACCGGGCTCGACCGGGAGCGGATCACCGAGGCCACCGTCCGGCTGCTGGACGCCGAGGGCCTGCCGAAGTTCTCCATGCGCCGCCTGGCCGCGGAGCTGGACGTGACGGCGATGTCCGTCTACTGGTACGTCGACACCAAGGACGAACTGCTCGAACTCGCCCTGGACGCCGTCTTCGGCGAGCTGCGGCTGCCCGATCCGGAGGCCGACGAGGACTGGCGCGACCAGCTGCGCACGCTGGCCGGGGAGTACCGTGCGCTGCTGGTGCGCCACCCCTGGCTGTCCCAGCTGATCGGCACCTACCTCAACATCGGCCCCGACTCGCTGGCCTTCTCCCGGGCGGTGCAGCGCGTCATCCGCCGCACCGGCCTGCCCGCGCACCGGGTGACCGGCGCCATCTCGGCCGTCTTCCAGTTCGTCTACGGCTACGGCACGATCGAGGGCCACTTCCTCGGCCGCGCGGCGGACACCGGCCTGAGCCCGGACGAGTACTTCCAGCACTCCATGAGCGCGGTGACCGGGTCGCCGGACACCGCGGGCGTCCTCGAGGAGTCCCGGGACATCATGGCGGCCCGCGGCGGCGACACCGTGGCGGAGATGCTGGAGCGGGACTTCGACTTCGCCCTGGAGCTGCTCATCGCGGGCATCGAGACGATGGTGGCGCGGGGTTAGGCCGTGGCGGCCGCTCAGTCGTCCTTCACCAGGCGGGCCGGGAAGCCGCCCGTCGCCACCGGACCCCACCTCACGGGCGTCACCCGGATGATCGACTTGCCCTGCTCGACCATGGCCCGCCGGTACTCGTCCCAGTCGGGGTGCTCGCCGGCGATGTTGCGGTAGTACTCCACGAGCGGCTCCACGGAGTCGGGCGCGTCGACGACCTCCGCCGTGCCGTCGATCTGGACCCAGGGGCCGTTCCACTCGTCGCTGAGGACGACCAGGCCGACCCGTTCGTCCCTCCGCGCGTTGCGCGTCTTGGCCCGCTCCGGATAGGTGGAGACCACGATCCGGCCCGAGTCGTCGACCCCGCAGGTCAGCGGCGACGCCTGCGGGCTGCCGTCGGCCCTGCGGGTCATCAGGATCGCGCGGTGCCGGGGGCGTACGAAGTCCAGCAACTCGTCCAGGGACACGCGGGTGTTGGTCGCGATGTTCGGTGCCATGCGGCCAGCCTAGGCCGACAGCCCGCTCACGGACCGCAGCGCCTCCGCGAGGTGGTCGTGGACCGGCACGTCGCGGCGCAGGCCGGACAGTTCCAGGACCCGGCTCGGCGCGGTCCCCGGGGTCGCCACCACCCGCAGCTGGACCCGGCCGCGCAGCCGGTGCCGTACCTCCTCGACGAGGCGGATGCCCTGGGAGTCCATGAAGTGGGTTCCGGTCAGGTCCAGGACGAGGAGGCGCAGCCCGCCGGAGTGATGGCCCACCGCGGTCAAGATCATCGGCAGCAGCCCCGCGGCGTTGCAGAAGTCGATCTCCGGGGGCAGGGGCAGTACGGCGCAGCCGGGCGGGTCGCACGGCTCGCAGGGCTGGGGGAGGAAGGTCACGTCACTCACCTGACAGACGTCCGTCCGGTTTCCGGCAAGGCCGCTTCCTGACCCGGGCTCCATTTCACCACGCCGGGGCGGACCGTGAAAGGTGCCCGCCCGCTCCGTCGGCCGGGCGTCACCGTCACGCAGCCGAGCGGCTAAAGTTCTGTGCGTCCTGTGCTCGCAGTCGGGAATGTGCTGCGGAGCTCTCCTGCGCACGGCCACATGGCCGTGCATGCCGAAGAGGTTCGTGGTGGCTGCGTCCGAATTTACTGATGTGTCGCGTTTTCCGGTGGGCTTCGAGCTGGCCGAGGTCCTGGCCGCGGCGGCCCGGCAGCTGCACCAGACACGCACCGCCGACACCACCCTGCGCACCGCCGTCGAGCTGGCCGTGCACCTCCTGCCCGGCGCCGAGCACGCCGGCATCTCGGAGATCGAGCGCGGCAGCGGGAGCCGGGCGCTCGCCTGGACCGACGAGGTCGTGCGCTCGGCCGAGCTGCGGCACCCCGGCCGCGAGCCGCACCCGGACCGGGAGCGGCTGTGGACCACGCCCGTGGTGCGGATAGAGGACACCGGGGCCGACGGCGGCGGCAACGCCCTGTCCGACCTCGGTCTCCGCTCGGCGCTCTCCCTGCGGCTGCGCGCCGACCGACGCCGCCTGACCGTGCTGACGGCGTACGCGCGCGAACCGCGCGCCTTCGACGAGGACGCCACCCGCATCGGCCGCCTGTTCACCGCGCACGTCAGTCTCGCCCTGGACTCGGCGACCGTGCGCGAGCAGCTCACCGAGGCGATGCGCACCCGGGACCTGATCGGCCAGGCCACCGGCATCCTCATGGAGCGCATGACCATCGACGCGGCCGGCGCCTTCGACTCCCTGGTCAAGGCCTCGCAGCGGGAGAACGTCAAGCTGCGCGACCTGGCCCGCCGCATCGTCGACGCGAACGACACCCCCGGGTGACGAGAGGGCGACGGGCACCGGCGGGCATCGACGGGCACCGGCGGGCATCGACGGGCACCGTCGGGCATCGATGGGCACCGTCGGGATATGCGTACGGGCATGACCGCACAGAGCCCCGAGAGCTCCGAGACGCTGGACCGGGCGTTGGCGCGCAGTCAGGGGCTCGACACCCTGCTGCGCGATCTGACCGACCGCGCGGTGCGGGAGGTGCCCGGTGCCGTCGCCTGCTCGATCACGGTGCGCCGCGCCGACCGGCTGATGACCCTGGCCGGCAGCTCCGGCCTCCCCCGGGGCCTGGACCTGCGCCAGTACGAGAACGGCTCGGGCCCCTGTGTGGACGCCGCCGAGACCGGCGGCCCCCGGTACTCCCCCGACCTGGCCGAGGAGACCCGCTGGCCCGCCTACACGGAGTACGCGCTGGCCACCGGGGTGCGCTGTGTGCTGGCGCTGCCGCTGACCGTCGAGGGCGAGACGGGCGCCGCGCTCAACCTCTACGGCCTCGAACCCGGCTCGCTGGGTGAGGGACGCGAAGCGGCCCGCACCTTCGCGGTGCGGGCCGCCGACGCGGTGAACGAGGCCCTGCGCATCGAGCGGCAGCGGTCCTCGGCGGCCGACGTGCGCACCGCCCTGCTCTCCCGCAGCGTCATCGACCAGGCGGTCGGCATCCTCATGGCCCGGGAGCGGATCGACGCCCACCGGGCCATGGAACGGCTGCGCCACGCCTCGCAGCACACGAACGTCAAACTCCGGGACCTGTGCGACGAGCTGGTGGCCCGGGCGTCCGACGGCGCCTCACGCGGCCGGCAGTGAGTCCCCCTGGACGGCCTGGATGTCCAGCTCGACCCTGAGCGTGGTGCCGATGGCGGCGATGCCCGCCTGGAGGACCTGGTTGTAGTTCATGGCGAAGTCCTCGCGCCGCAGCTCCGTGGTCGCGCGGAACGCCGCCCGGGTGCCGCCCCACGGGTCGGCGCCGGTGCCGAGGTAGGACAGGTCCAGGTCGACCGGGCGGACGACGCCGTGCAGGCCCAGCTCGCCGTGGACGGTCCAGCGGTCGGTGCCGGCCTGGGTCACCCCGGTGGACCGGAAGGTGATCTCCGGGAACCGCTCGACGTCGAGGAAGTCCGCGGAGCGCAGGTGGGTGTCGCGCATGCCGTTGCCCGTGTCGATGGAGGCCGCCTTGATCACCGCCTCCACCCGGGACTTGGTGACGTCGTCCGGCGCGATCTCGACCGTGCCGGAGAAGTCGGTGAAGCGGCCGTGCACGCTGGAGATGCCCAGGTGCTGCGCGACCGCGGCCACGGTGGAGTGCACCGGGTCGATCGTCCACGGCCCGGGCGGCGGCAGTTCGGTGCCGCCCTGGCGGGCCAGCGTCACGGTGCCGACCTCGGCCCGGCCGCTCGCGGTGACGATGGCGCTGGAGGCGGCGGGCGCGTAGCCGACGGCCGTGACGATGACGGTGTACGCGCCCGGCGCCAGCTGCGTGGTGTCCCGGACGGCGCCCTCGGCGTCCGCCTCGGCCCGCAGCACCTGTGTGCCGGTCATGTCGGTCACCGTGACGACCGCGTGCGACACGGCCCATCCGTCCCGCGTACGGATCCTCGCGGTCAGTCCCATCCCGTTTTCCCCTGTTCTCCCCAGGAAGCGGGCCCACAGGTCTGTACGGGCCCGAGAAGTCTTGTATCGGTCGAAAGAGACCGGCCCGTGACGGCGCGCGCCTCCGCTCGGAGCGCGCGGGCCGCCACGGGCCGGGGTATCGCTACTCGCCGGGGTGGGCGAGCTCGATGTCGTGGTCGTCGACGCCCTGGCCGGCGACCGTGAGGGCCGTCGCCACCGGCGGGTAGCCGGTCGCGATGACGGTGTACTCACCGGCGTCCAGGTCGGTGAAGGCGTACGCCCCGTCCGCGCCGGTGGTGGCCGTGCCGACCACGTTGCCGGCCGCGTCGACCAGGGTCACGCGGGCGTCGGCCAGCACACCGTGCGGCGCCCGCACGACGCCCTGGACCTGGGCGCCGGCCTGCAGGTCGACCTCGACGCGGGTGACACCGGTGCCGCCCACCTCGACGGGCAGGGCGCGCGGCCGGTACCCGGCGGCGTTCACCGCGACGGTCACCGTGCCCGGCACCAGCTCGGCGAAGTCGAACTCGCCCTGGTCCCCGGTGGCGGCGGTGGCCAGCAGGTCACCGCGCACGTCGGTCACGATCACCATCGCGTCCTTGACGGGCTGCCCGCTCTCCGCGGCACGGACCAGGCCGGTGAGCCCGCTGGTGCCGCTGAGCAGGATGTCGTAGGCGACCGGTTCGTCGTTGACGACGATCGTGGACGCCTGCGGCTGGAAGCCGTCGGCGGAGGCGATCAGGACGTACGATCCCGCGTTCGGCGCGTCGACCGCGTAGGAGCCGTCGGCCTGGGCGACCGACCGTCCCAGCTGCCGGCCCGCCAGCGAGATCAGCGTGACGGCGGCCTGCGGGACCGGCGCGGACTCGGCGCCGCGGACGAAGCCGCGGACCGGGATGCCGCCGGAGACGGGGGCCTCGGGGCCGGCCGTCGTGGCGACGGCGGCGAGCCGCTGCGTGGCCGCGGGCTGGACGGCGGTGTCGGCGTCCTGCGCGGCGGTGGCGACCGCGCCGGCCGGGACCGGCTCGGCGACCCGGGTGGCCTCGGCCGGAGCCGGGGCCGCCGGGGAGGCGGTCTCGGTGGTGGACTCCGCCGCCTGGGCCAGGGCACCGGTGGTGCGCAGCGGGACCTCCTTGATGAACAGGGTCACCAGGAAGGCGAGCAGGGCGATCGGCGCGACGTACAGGAAGATGTCGGCGATGCCGTGCCCGTAGGCGCTCTCCAGCCAGTTGCGGATGCCCGGGGGCAGCAGGTCCATGTCGGGGATCGCGCCGCTGCCGGAGGACTTGGCGGCCGCCGCCTGCTCCTGCGGGCTGAGCGAGCCGATGGTGTCCGAGGCGTAGTGGCTGATCCGGGAGGACATCACGGAGCCGAGCGCCGAGACGCCGACCGCACCGCCGAGGGACCGGAAGAAGGTCACCGTGGAGGACGCGGCACCCAGGTCGCTCGGAGCCACCTGGTTCTGCGTGCAGAGCACGAGGTTCTGCATCATCATGCCGACGCCGAGACCCATCAGCGCCATGAAGATCGCGATGCGCCAGTAAGGGGTGTCGTACCGCATGGTGCCCAGCAGGCCGAGGCCCGCCGTCAGCAGGACGCCGCCGGCCAGCAGCCACGCCTTCCACTTGCCGGTCTTGGTGATGACCTGACCGGAGACGGTCGACGACACGAACAGGCCGCCGATCATCGGGATGGTCATGACGCCCGACATGGTCGGGGACTTGTCCCGGGCCAGCTGGAAGTACTGGCTGAAGTAGACGGTGCCCGCGAACATCGCGATGCCGACGAACAGCGAGGCCAGCGAGGCCAGGCTGATGGTGCGGTTCTTGAACAGGCGCAGCGGGATGATCGGCTCGCTGGCCTTGGTCTCGACGAAGCAGAAGATCGCCGACAGGACGATCGCGCCGCCGACCATGACGCCCGTCTGCCAGGACATCCAGTCGTACTTGTCGTCGGCGAAGGTGACCCAGATCAGCAGCAGGCAGACGGCCGCGGTGACGAAGAAGGCACCGGCCCAGTCGACCTTGACCTTGCGCTTGACCACCGGCAGGTGCAGCGTCTTCTGGAGCACGAGCAGCGCGATGAGCGCGAAGGGCACACCGACGTAGAGGCACCAGCGCCAGCCGAGCCAGCTGGTGTCGGTGATGACGCCGCCGAGCAGCGGACCGCCGACGGTGGCGACGGCGAAGGTCGCGCCGAGGTAGCCGGAGTACCGGCCGCGCTCACGCGGCGAGATCATCGCGGCCATGATGATCTGGGCCAGGGCGGACAGACCGCCGGCGCCCAGACCCTGGATGACCCGCGCGCCGATCAGCATCGCCGGGTTCTGCGCCAGACCGGCCACGACGGAGCCGAGGACGTAGACGCAGAGGGCTATCTGGACCAGGGCCTTCTTGCTGAACAGGTCCGCGAGCTTGCCCCACAGGGGGGTGGAGGCGGTCATCGCCAGCAGCGAGGCGGTGACGACCCACGTGTAGGCGCTCTGGCCACCGCCCAGGTCACCGATGATCTCGGGCAGGGCGTTGGTGACGATCGTGGAGGACAGAATGGCGGCGAACATGCCGAGCAGCAGCCCGGACAGCGCCTCCATGATCTGCCGGTGCGTCATCGGAGCGTCTCCCGAGGAGCCTCCCCCGTGCTTGGCATGAGCCCGCACACCGGCTGGTGTGGTCGTTGCCATGGACTTCCTTTACTTACGTGGTGACTGCGGGTGTACGGGTGGTCTGTTCGACCGCGGGTGGTACGGCGGGCCGGCCCACGGGGGACCGGCAGTCGTCGAAGCTCGCCCTGAGCCTGGTCATGAGCCGGGTGAGCTGGCCGACCTCCTCGTCGGTCCAGTCGCTCAGGCGGTGGGCCAGCAGCTGGGTCGTCCGTTCGGACAGGTCGTCCAGCTGGGCCTGGCCCGCGGGCGTCAGGTGAAGGATGCGCGAGCGCTTGTCCGCCGGGTCCGGGGAGCGTTCGATCCAGCCCCGCTCGGCGATGTGGGCGACATGGCGGCTGGTCACCGACATGTCCACGGCGAGCAGCTCCGCGAGCTTGCTCATGCGCATGTCGCCATGGCGGCCCAGCAGCGTCAGTACGGCGGCGGATCCGCTGGGACACTCGGCCGGCAGGATCCGGCTCATCTCCCGTTTCACGACGCCGAAGGCGCTGAACTGACGGATCAGCTCCTCGTACTGCGCCCTCTCGGCCATGCGCACCTCCCGCATTCGTTGCTTAGGGCAACCATACGAGCGGTTGGTTGCTACAGGCAAATAAAAACGGGGGTCCGCCCATAAAAAGTTGGCAAAGGCAAGTATTGCGATAGTAAACATCCAGGTGGGGGCCGGTGGCCTGGGGCAACGGGTCTTCGGAGCCCCGCACTTGGGCCGTACCGGCGGATTCGCTAGTGTCTCGGCCCATGGCTAACAACCAGGGCCCCCAGGGCAATTACGACCCCGCAGGCAGCACCCAGATGTTCCGCGCGTTCGTCGACGAGGGCGCCCCCCAGTCCCGGCAGGCGGACCCCGTCGCCTCCTCCGGCCCCCGCATCGGCCTGATCGTCGGCGTCGTGGCCGTCGTGGTGGTCGTCGCGGCCGTGGCCTGGCTGGCGCTGAAGTAGGGCGGGGAGCGGACCCACGGACCACGCGACCGCCGCGGCACCCAGGGGTGCCGCGGCGGTCGCCTTGCTGTCGTCTTGCTGTCGTCTTGCCGTCGTGGGGCCCCGCCGGCCGACGGCGGGGCGGGTCCGGTCCGCTCCGGTCCGTTCGGTCCTCAGTCGGAGATGAGGCCCTCGCGCAGCTGCGCCAGGGTGCGGGTGAGCAGCCGGGAGACGTGCATCTGCGAGATGCCGACCTCCTCGCCGATCTGCGACTGGGTCATGTTGGCGAAGAAGCGCAGCATGATGATCCGCCGCTCCCGCGGCGGCAGCTTGGCCAGCAGCGGCTTGAGGGACTCGCGGTACTCCACGCCCTCCAGCGCCGTGTCCTCGTAGCCGAGCCGGTCCGCCAGCGAGCCCTCGCCGCCGTCGTCCTCCGGGGCGGGGGAGTCCAGCGAGGAGGCGGTGTAGGCGTTGCCGACCGCGAGGCCGTCGACGACGTCCTCCTCGGACACGCCCAGCACGGCGGCCAGCTCGCCGACCGTCGGGGAGCGGTCCAGCTTCTGGGAGAGCTCGTCGCTGGCCTTGGTCAGCGCCAGGCGCAGCTCCTGGAGCCGGCGCGGGACGCGCACCGACCACGAGGTGTCCCGGAAGAACCGCTTGATCTCGCCCACGACCGTCGGCATCGCGAAGGTCGGGAACTCCACGCCCCGCTCGCAGTCGAAGCGGTCGATCGCCTTGATCAGTCCGATGGTGCCGACCTGGACGATGTCCTCCATCGGCTCGTTGCGCGAGCGGAAGCGCGCGGCGGCGTAGCGCACCAGCGGGAGGTTGAGCTCGATCAGGGTGTCCCGGACGTACGCGCGCTCCGGGCTGTCCTCGTCGAGGGCGGCGAGCCGCAGGAACAGGGAGCGGGACAGGGTGCGGGTGTCGATGGTCGTCGAGGCCGCCAGGGCGGGGGCTTCGGCTGCCGGGAGGGCCTGAGCCGGCACGGCGTCGAGGGTCGGGACGTCATCGATGGAGCCGAGCGCCTGGAGCGCGTCGGGCGCGGTCTCGCTCTCCGCGAGCGCGAGCACCTTCGAGCTGCCCTGGTCTACGGACATGCCACCCCCTTTGGGTCGCGGGACGGTCGCGGCGCACGCTCCCACGGTGGGAACGCAGCCTTCACCTGAATACCGGCGCCGAAGCCCCGGCAAACGCGCTTCCGGCAGAATGTCACATGTCGGCAACGCGCTGTAGTGACATGTCGACATCCGAGACGCGAAAACCCCCTGGAAAGAGGGGGTCTGACGGACTGTCGGACGGAATCCGCCCGCATCGGCCCTGGTGAGCGATTCGCTCGCAGCGGTGACTGCTCGCTCATGCTTTCGGATGTGCGCCGGATGGCGCGTCCGGATTACGCGTCGATCCGGTTGGCGGATCTCAACCGCTGGAAACTGCGCGCCAGGAGCCGCGACACGTGCATCTGGGAGACGCCGAGTTCCGCGCTGATCTGCGACTGGGTGAGGTTGCTGTAGTAGCGCAGCAGCAGGATGCGCTGCTCGCGCTCCGGGAGCTGGACGAGCAGGTGGCGGACGAGGTCGCGGTGCTCGACGCCGTCCAGCGCGGGGTCCTCGTAGCCGAGCCGGTCGAGCAGCCCGGGCAGCCCGTCGCCCTCCTGCGCGGCCTCCAGCGAGGTGGCGTGGTACGAGCGTCCCGCCTCGATGCAGGAGAGCACCTCGTCCTCGCCGATGCGCAGCCGCTCGGCGATCTCGGCGGTGGTCGGGGAGCGCCCGAAGGCGGTCGTCAGGTCCTCGGTCGCGCTGTTGACCTGCACCCACAGCTCGTGCAGCCGGCGCGGTACGTGCACGGTGCGCACGTTGTCGCGGAAGTAGCGCTTGATCTCGCCGACCACCGTGGGCATGGCGAAGGTCGGGAACTGCACGCCGCGGTCCGGGTCGAAGCGGTCGATGGCGTTGATGAGCCCGATGGTGCCGACCTGGACCACGTCCTCCATCGGCTCGTTGCGCGAGCGGAAGCGCGCGGCGGCGTAGCGCACCAGCGGGAGGTTGGCCTCGATGAGCGCCGCGCGCACGCGGTCGTGCTCCGGCGTGCCCGGCTCGAGTCCCTTGAGCTGTCCGAAGAGCACCTGGGTGAGGGCCCGGGTGTCGGCACCCCGGCTGCGCTGTGGCGTGGCGTGCCCCGCGGGTGCTTCCTGGGCCTGTGCGGGGGGTGCGGGGGGTGCGGGCGGTGCCTGAGGCGCAGTACTGGCCGGCACGGTCAACTCCACCTCGTGATCCATCAACTCATCGGTCAACTCTCCGTCAAAAGCGGTCATAGCATCACAAGACATGTGCACCGTGCGCAAGTACCCCATAACGCCGTGTTGAGGGCATTCGGGGTGTACGGGGCGAGGCGGTTCCCGTACGCGGACCAGCCCCCCGCCGGGAACGGCGGGGGGCTGGGGGCGCGCGGTGCCTCAGAACTCGTAGTCGGCGATCACCCAGGTGGCGAACTCGCGCCACAGCGCGACGCCCGCCTGGTGCGCCGGATGGTCCAGGTAGCGCCGCAGGGCGTCGGTGTCGTCCACGGCGGAGTTGATGGCGAAGTCGTAGGCGATGGGGCGGTCGCTGATGTTCCAGGCGCACTCCCAGAAGCGCAGCTCCTCGATCTGGCCGCCGAGGGCCCGGAAGGCCTCGACACCCTTCACGACGCGCGGGTCGTCACGCTCGACGCCCTCGTCGAGCTTGAACAGCACCAGGTGACGGATCATCACTTTCCTCCGTTGGCGGCCCAGGTCATGAAGTCGCCCACCGCTCCCGCGGCGTCGGAGATGCCCTGGAACCCGATCTGGACGTAGTCGGCGGCCTTGGCCGGGTCCGTGATGATCACGTACAGCACGAAGACCACGAGCACGTAGACGGCGATCTTCTTCGCGTTCACCGCCACCGCGGCCTCCCCCTGGGACTTCCTCGGACTCTGCGCTACCGGCGGTGAGTGTAGCCGTCCGCTCCCGTGTGCGATCAATGCCTCGTTCCGGTGGCCGGCCGCGCCGTCACCCGGGAAAGACGAAGGGCCCGATCTGAAAGATCGGGCCCTTCTGCTGCGGTAGCGGAGGGATTTGAACCCTCGGTGACTTGCGCCACACTCGCTTTCGAGGCGAGCTCCTTCGGCCGCTCGGACACGCTACCGAGAGAGACCTTACAGCACAGTGCGGCATGGTTCGAAATCGATATCCGGGCCCCGGCGGCGTACGTCAGCGGTCGCGGAAGAAGTCGGTGAGCAGCAGGGCGCAGTCCTCGGCGAGCACGCCCTCGATCACCTCGGGCCGGTGGTTGAGCCGCCGGTCGCGGACGACGTCCCACAGGGAGCCGGCCGCGCCCGCCTTGTCGTCGCGGGCGCCGTAGACGACGCGGTCCACCCGGGACTGCACGAGCGCGCCCGCGCACATCGTGCACGGCTCCAGGGTGACGACGAGCGTGCAGCCGGTCAGCCGCCACCGGTCGCCGAGCCGGGCCGCGGCCCGCCGGATCGCCAGCACCTCCGCGTGGGCGGTCGGGTCACCGGTGGCCTCGCGTTCGTTGTGCCCGGCCGCCAGCACGGTGCTGCCGTCCGGGGCCAGCACGACGGCGCCGACCGGAACGTCCCCGTCCCGGGCGGCGTGCCCGGCCTCGGCCAGGGCGAGCCGCATCGCGGGCCGCCACCGGTCGCGCACCGGGTCCGGCACGGCCGGTTCCCGGCCCGGTTCCGTCGGCACCGGACCGGGTCCCTCGTCGATCGGTGCGGTCAGCGGACCGTCTCCAGCACCTCGGAGGCGCCCAGCGCCTCGGCGATCTCACCGACCGCGTCCCCGGACATCGACCGCAGCTCCTTCTCGCTCACGCCGAGGTCCTCGAGGACCTCCGCGTCGCCGACGGGGCCGTGCGGCACGGCGGACTCGCCGGGGCCCGCGGCCGCGTCGTCGTCGCCGTCGGCACCGTCGTCGTCATCGGACTCACCGTCCTCCGTGCCGTCGAGGTCGAGGGCGTCGAGGTCGGTGGCGTCGTCACCGGGATCCCGGCCGAGCAGCTCGTCGGTGAGCAGGATCTCCCCGTAGCTGCTGCGGGCGGCCGCGGCGGCGTCCGAGACGTAGATGCGCGGATCCTCCTCGCCGTCCACGCGGACGACTCCGAACCACGCGTCCTCCTGTTCGATCAGCACGAGCACCGTGTCCTCGTCGGGAGAGGCTTCCCGGGCCAGGTCGGCCAGATCCGACAGGGTCTCCACATCGTCGAGCTCCGTGTCGCTCGCTTCCCACCCGTCTTCGGTGCGCGCGAGCAGTGCGGCGAAGTACACCGTGACTCTCCCACTGGTCATAGGCGTGCCGGTTGGGGGTCCCCCCGGCGGAGGCTGTGGGCGGGGCAAGCGTTCCTCCGAGCCCCACCCACTCGGAATCGTGGCAGAAACAAGGCCCTCGGGGGACGTCTTCGGCGCCCTGTGTCCCGCCGTTTCGATCGCGGGTCCGTGCGTACGTGTCCGAACCGGACCCGGTGGCGCAGTGCGTGCCGCCACTCGCGGATCGTACGCGGCTTTTCCGCGGGGCCGTGCACCGCGTTCCCGTGCCGTCGGCGCGGCGCGCGATCTTCCCCCGACGGGCCCTGGAGCGGGCCCGCGCGTCACCAGCGGAACGTGCGCATGCGCATCGCGTGGCGCAGCCGGGCGGCCTTGGCGCGGCGCGGCTGGACGCGGTCCCGCAGCTCCCGGGCCTCGGCGAGGTCGCGCAGGAACTGGGCCCGGCGCCGGCGGCGCTCGGCCTCCGCCTCCGGCCCCGGCCGGTACTCCGGCCCCGGCCCCGGTCCCGGCCCGTGCTCCGGCCCCGTCCTCGGCCGTGTCCCCGTCGTCCGCCGTTTCCCCGGCTCCTCGCTCGGGGACGACGTGTCGTGCGTGTCCCGGTCAGGCACAGTCTCACCACCCCGCGTCCGTCCCTCCCACCTTCCCCCGGACGGACGGTTTGACGCCGGTGAGCGGGTGAAGCGCCCGTCACGGGTCTGCCCGGGCGCGGGGACGCCGGTGCGGCGGGGCCCGGTTACTGTGGGGGACATGCGTCTCCACGTCGTCGACCACCCCCTGGTCGCCCACAAGCTCACCACGCTGCGCGACCAGCGCACCGACTCCGCGACCTTCCGCCGTCTCGCCGACGAGCTGGTCACCCTGCTCGCCTACGAGGCCACGCGCGACGTGCGCACCGAACAGGTCGACATCCAGACGCCGGTCACGCAGACCACCGGCGTCAAGCTCTCCCACCCGCGCCCGCTGGTGGTGCCGATCCTGCGCGCCGGCCTCGGCATGCTCGACGGCATGGTCCGGCTGCTGCCGACCGCCGAGGTGGGTTTCCTCGGCATGGTGCGCAACGAGGAGACGCTGCAGGCCTCCACCTACGCCACCCGCATGCCGGACGACCTGTCCGGACGCCAGGTGTACGTCCTGGACCCGATGCTGGCCACCGGCGGCACGCTGGTCGCCTCCATCCGGGAGCTGATCAAGCGCGGCGCCGACGACGTCACGGCCGTGGTGCTGCTGGCGGCCCCCGAGGGCGTCGAGGTGATGGAGCGCGAGCTGGCCGGTACTCCGGTGACGGTCGTGACGGCCTCGGTCGACGAGCGCCTCAACGACCAGGGCTACATCGTGCCGGGCCTCGGCGACGCGGGCGACCGGATGTACGGAGCGGCCGAGTAGCCGCTCGCGGCGCGTCCGTACGGCTGCTCAGCAGCCCTTCTTCTCCGCGGCGGGCGTCGGCTGCGGCGCGGTCAGCCGGGCCAGCGCCGCGTCGGCGTCCGCCGGCTTCGCCAGTCCCTTGAAGCCGTTGCCGATGATCAGGTCCACGGCGGTTCCCCCGCGGGCCGCGTCGGTGCGGCGCTCGGCGGCCGGGAGCTGGGTGCCGAGCACGGGCAGCGATCCCTTCAAAGCCGAGGCGGGCCCGAGCAGCACGCCGGAGGCGTCGAGCTTCTTGTCGAACTCCTTGGGCGCGTTGCCCACGTCGCCGATGCGGAAGCCGCGCTTCTTCAGCTCGTCGGCGGTCTGCTGGGCGAGGCCGCCGCGGGTCGTCGCGTTGAGCACGTTGACGGTGACCTGCGCCGGCTTCGGCACGGCCGCGGCGGCGGGCGACGCGCTCGCGCGGGCCGGGGCGGCCCGGCAGCCCGCCGCGGCACCGGCCGCCGACGCCTCGTCGCCGCCGGTGAAGACGTCGATGAGCTGCATCGTGCCCCAGCCGAGGACCCCGAGGACGGTGGCACAGGCGACGGCGGCGAACGCGAGCCTGCCGCGTCGGCGGGCCGGTCGCATCCGCGGGTACTTGTCCCCCGTGATCTTGTACTGGCCGCCCATGCCAGGGGGAGTCAGCATGCTCATGGGCGCAGCGTAGTGCGCCCGGACGGCGATGCCTATTAGATGATCAGTCGGTGATCCGTGGTTCGGCGCAATGTCACCCGAAAGGGTCAAGCCACGGTGTTGCGGAGGCCGGTGGGGAGGCCGCCGCGGGTCCCGGTCAGTCGAGTTCGAGGACGCGCGCGTGCAGCACCTGGCGCTGCTGCAGCGCCGCGCGGACCGCGCGGTGGAGGCCGTCCTCCAGATACAGGTCGCCCTGCCACTTCACGACGTGCGCGAAGAGGTCGCCGTAGAACGTGGAGTCCTCGGCGAGGAGGGTTTCCAGGTCCAGTTGACCCTTCGTCGTCACGAGCTGATCGAGGCGGACCGGGCGCGGCGCGACGTCCGCCCACTGCCGGGTGCTCTCCCGGCCGTGGTCGGGGTACGGCCGGCCGTTTCCGATGCGCTTGAAGATCACACGGAAAGCCTACCGGCCCGGGCGTCGCGGGCGCAGCCATGGCGGCGCAGTGCGGCGCCGGAAAAGACGCCGTAAACGAGGGCAAACGGGAAGGGGACCCCGGCGGGGTGGCTGCGGGAACGTCCCGCCCGGGCGCGGTGACCGCTGTTTTCTCCGTCGGTCACGCCTCTCCTCCCGTGCGGGCGGCCGCTGTTCGCACGGGGCGCCCGGCGCGGACGGCGCGGACGGCGCGGACGGCGCGTGGCGTGCGTTCGGCGCGGTCCGGGGCGGTGGCGTGCGGAACGGGGCTCACGCGGGTCCGTGTCCCCGCCCGGCGCACGCCGTTCACACGGTGTGCGGGACCCGGCGGGCCCGGCTGCGGATGCCCAGGGACGTGACGATCTCGACCACGCCGACGGCGACGAGCCACCAGCCGCCGACCAGCGTGAGGACGGCGACCGACTCGACCGGAGAGTCGATCAGGACGATACCGGCGAGCACGGTGACGATCCCGAGGAAGATCTGCCAGCCGCGCGCGGGCATCGCCGGGTCGTGGACGGCGGCCACGGTCTGGGTGATGCCGCGGAACAGCCAGCCGATGCCGATCCACAGCGCGAGCAGCAGGACCGACTGGAGCGGGCCGCGGAAGCAGAACAGACCCAGCAGGATCGACACGGCCCCGCTGATGAACGCGAGGACCCGCAGCGAGGTCCTGCTGTGCGTGCCGAACGCGGCCGCGAGCTGCAGGACGCCGCTGACGAGGAGGTAGAGGCCGAACAGCACACCGGCGACGAGCAGGGACGCGCCCGGCCAGACCAGGACCAGCACGCCGAGCACCAGCGAGGCGATCCCGGTGAGCAGGACCGTCTGCCAGGCGGTGCGGGACAGCAGGTGCAGGGGCCCTTCGAAGGGCGGTTCGGGCTCGTGTCCGCCGGGGGGTCCGGTGCGGGTCCCGTGCCGGGCGTGGACCCCGCGGTCGTCGTACGGCGGGCCCCCGGGGGAGCTGTTCGGTGGCTCGGTCATGGTCCATGCTGGGTGCGGCCGTGACGTCCCCGCCACCTGGAGCGGTCCGGTGGGCTGACCGCGCGGGCGGCTCCGGGGCCGCGGCCAGGGGCCGGGCCCGGCCGCCCCGGTCCGGGCGCGACGTTCCCGCCGCCCGCCGCCCCGGTCCTCGGGGCGGATGCCGGACTTCCTGCCCGGCGGGGCCGGGAAGACCTGTGCCTCCCGCTTGTCGGAGCCGGGCGGCCGCGCGCGCGGGATCAGGTCGCGCGCCAGTACCCCAGCGCGTTCACCCGCTGCTTCGGCACGCCCAGGTCCTTGCGGACGTGGGTGGACAGGGCGCGGGTCGTCGCCGTGTCGCAGGCGATCCAGACGTACGGCTCGGTGGTGTCGCGGAGCAGCCCGGGCAGCGCCTCCCGCACCTCGGCGACCAGGCGGGCGCCCCCGTCGCGGCGCGGGACCGTGCGGATCTCGTGCCGGGCCGGATCGGTGCGCAGGGGCAGGCCGGTGGTCTCGCCCTCGAACCAGATGGTCGCCGGGACCGTGTCCAGCGCGTCGAGCAGCGAGTTGAGGGCCGGCAGGGACGCCGGGTCGGCGACGGCGAAGAGGCGCGAGGGCGCCGGGTCGGGGTGCTGGAAGCCGGTGCCCTGGACCGTCGCCTCGATGGTGTCGCCGGGCTTCGCGGCCCGCGCCCAGTCGCTGGCGCACCCCTCGTGCAGGGCGAACTCCAGGCCGAAGGTGCCGGCCGCCGGGTCCGGGTCGACCAGCGTGTACGCCCGCTGGTGCGGCTTGCCCGCGTCGTCGAACCAGAGCCGCACCCACATCGTGGGGTGGACGCCGGTCGCCGCCAGCATCCCGCCGTCGGACAGCCGCAGCCGCCGGAAGTCCGGGGTCACGTCCTCGGCGTCCGTCACGGTGAACGTGAAGTCCTTCGCGCGCATCAGCCTGAGGACCGCGCCTTCCCAGCCCCGCCCCTGCCCCATCGGCTCTTCACCCTTCGCGTACGATTCCGCCACGACGTATGACTTAGGTGAGCCTAACCTAAAGGAAAGTAGGGGCACAGGGGTGAGCGCCGAGATATACCGCGACGCCTGGGGGATACCGCACCTGCGCGCGGACGGCGTGCACGAACTCGCCCGCGCCCAGGGCCGCGTGACCGCCCGCGACCGGGCCTGGCAGCTGGAGGTCGAACGGCACCGCGCCCAGGGCACCTCGGCGTCCTTCCTCGGAGCGGAGGCCCTGCCCTGGGACCGGTTCGCCCGCCGGGCCCTGCTGGCCGACACCGCCCGGCGCTGCTTCGCGGCCCTGGAGGAACGGGACCCGGAGACGGCCGCCTGGGTACGGGCGTACACCGACGGCGTCAACGAGTCGCTCGCCCGGGACGCCCCCGCCCCCGAGTTCGCGCGCACCGGCCTCGCCCCCGGCCGCTGGGAGCCCTGGACCCCGCTCGCCGTCTGGCTCTCCACCCACATCCTCTTCGCCGGGTTCCCCGCCAAGCTCTGGCGCGAGCACATCGCCGGGCACCTCGGACCGGACTCCGTCGCCCTGTTCGCCACCGACGGACCCGGCACCGCCGGCAGCAACGGCTGGCTGGTGAGCGGCGAACGGACCGTGACCGGGCACGCGGTCATCGCCGGCGACCCGCACCGCTACATCGAGGAACCCGGCGTCTACCAGCAGATCCACCTGTCCTGCCCGGAGTTCGACGTCGTCGGCCTCGCCGTGCCCGGAGTCCCCGGCATCGCCCACTTCGGCCACACCGGCACCGTCGCCTGGGCCATCACCAACGCCATGGCCGACTACCAGGACCTGTACCGCGAACGGCTGCGCCGCACCGGCGCCGGCGTCGAGGCGCTGGGCCCCGACGGCCGCTGGCACCGGGCCGCCCGGCACACCGAGCTGATCCGGGTCGCGGGGGAGGAGCCCGTCGAGGTCGAGGTCGTCGAGACCGACCGGGGCCCGGTGATCGCCGGCGGGCCCGAGGGTCTGGACGACGGCACCCCGCTCGCCCTGAGCCTGCGTCACCCGCCGCGCGTCGCCGCCGACCTGGGCTTCTCCGCCCTGCTGCCGCTGCTGCGGGCCCGCCGGGCCGCCGACGTGGACCGCGCCCTGGACGCGTGGGTGGAACCGGTCAACGTCGTGCAGGCCGCCGACACCGAGGGCGGGCTGCTGCACCGGGTCGCGGGCCGCGTGCCGGTGCGCGCGGCCGCCAACGGCGTACGCACCGTGCCCGCGTGGGAGCCCGGGCACGAGTGGACCGGCTGGCACGAGACGCCCCGCGCGGGCCTCACCGACGGCGTCGCCGTGATGGCCAACCAGCGCGGCCCGGCCGCCCCCCTCGGCGTCGAGTTCGCCCCGCCGCACCGCGCCGAGCGCATCGCCGCCCTGCTCGCCGCCGAGGACCGCTGGTCGGCCGCCGGCATGTCCGCGATCCACACCGACACCCACCTCGCCTCCGCCGCCCCGCTCCTCGACCTGCTGGCGGCCCTCGACGGCCTGACCCCCGCGGCCCGCGCCCTGCGCGACCGCCTCCTCGCCTGGGACCGCCGCATGGACGCCGACAGCACCGGCGCGGCGGCCTACGCGGCCGTGCGCGGCGCGGTCGTACGGCGCCTGGCGGCCCACCCGGCCTTCGCCGAGGCCGCCGCGGCGCCCGCCTACCCCGAGGTGTTCCTGCCGTGGCTCGCGCTCGTGCCGCGCGTCGCCTACGCACTCGAACACCTGCTGCGCGCCGAGGACCTGTACGGCATCGACCGCGCCGGCACCGTCCGCGCGGCCCTGGAGGAGGTGGCCGCCCGGGAACCCACGGGCACCTGGGGCGACACCCACCGCCTCGCCCCCTGGCGGGCGCTGCCGGACGCCTCCGCGGAGGAACCCGGCCTGTCCGGCGACCACGACTGCGTGCTGTGCACCTCCGCGGTCCCCGGCCTCACCGACCGCGCCGCCCGCGGCCCCGCCGCCCGGTACGTCTGGGACCTGGCCGACCGGCAGGACAGCCGCTGGGTGGTCCCCCACGGCGCCTCGGGCCTCCCCGGCTCGCCCCACCACCGCGACCAGCAGCCCCTGTGGCTCGCCGGGGAACTCGTCCCGGTGGTCACCGACTTCGACCGGCTCGTGAAGGAGTCCGATGTCTGACCCGTACCTCTCCCGTCCCGCCGTCCACGAGCAGGTGCTCGACGGTTTCGGCACCGTCCGGATCCTGCCCCTCGACCCCACCGCGGACGCCGGGGTGGTCCACCGCTGGGTGAGCGAGGAGCGGGCCGCCTTCTGGGGCATGAACGGCCTCACCCGGGACCAGGTCGCCGGGATCTACGCCCACATGGCCGGCCTCGACACCCACCACGCCTTCCTGGTGGTCCGGGACGGCGAGCCCGTCGCCCTGTTCCAGACCTACGAACCCGGGGCCGACCGGGTGAGCGAGTGCTACGACGTCGAACCCGGCGACATCGGCGTCCACCTGCTGCTCGCCCCGGCCGGGAAGGACGGCGCGCGGCCCGGCTGGACCGCCGCGCTGTCGCGGGCCCTCGTCGCCTACGTCCTGCTGGGACTGGACCGCGAGCGGATCGTGGTCGACCCGGACGTGCGCAACGACAAGGCGATCGCCCGCTTCCTCAAGCAGGGCTTCACCGCCGGGCCGCGGGTCGTGCTGCCCGAGATCGACCTGCCGGACGTGTACCTGCCCGAGAAGAAGGCCCAACTCGCGTTCCTGCGCCGGGAGGTAGCCTTCGGCGGGTGACCCCGGTGACCCCTGAGGATCTCGTCGCGCACTACGGGCTGGAGCCGATCCCGCGCGAGGGCGGCCTGTTCCGGCGCACCTGGGCCGGTCCGCCGCGCCCGGACGGACGCCCCACCGGCTCCGCCGTCGTCGCCCTGCTGACCGCCCGCCCGGACGACTTCTCCGCCCTGCACCGCCTGCCCGCCGACGAGGTCTGGCACTTCTACCTCGGCGATCCGCTGGAACTGCTGCTCCTCGGCCCGGACGGCGGCGCGCGCACGGCGGTGCTCGGACCGGACGTCCTGGGCGGGCAGCACGTGCAGTTCACCGTCCCCGCCGGGACCTGGATGGGCGGCCGGGTCGCGGCGGGCGGCGCGTGGACGCTGTTCGGCTGCACGATGGCGCCCGGATTCACCTACGGGGACTACGAGCACGGCGACCCGGCCGTCCTCACGGCGCGCTATCCGGCCGAGGCCGCCCGGATCGTGGGACTGTGCCGGCCATGACGCTCCTCGACGGACAGGTCGCCCTGGTCACCGGCGCGGGCGGCGGCATCGGCCGGGGCATCGCGCTGCGGTTCGCCGAGGAGGGCGCGGCGGTCGCGCTGCACTGCCGCACGGGCGTCCGGGCGGCACGGGAGGCGGTCGCGCGGATCCGGGGGCACGGCGGCCGGGCGGTGGTGCTGCGGGCCGACCTCACCGACGAGGACGCCTGCCGGCGCCTGGTGGAGGAGGCCGCCGACTGGGGCGGCGGACGGCTGACGGCGCTGGTCAACAACGCGGGCGTGCAGCCGGTGCGGGAGCTGGCCGGGATGACGGCCGCCGAGTGGCGGACCGTGGTGGACACCAACCTCACCGGCGTCTTCGCGTGCACCCAGGCCGCCGCCGGGATCATGCGGGCCCAGGACGGCGGCGGCACGGTCACCCACATCGCCTCCGTCGAGGCCGGCGCCCCCGCTCCCGGCCACGCGCACTACGGCGCCTCCAAGGCGGCGGTCGTGGCGCACGCCCGTTCGGCGGCCCTGGAGTACGGCCCGTGGGGCGTGCGGGTCAACTCCGTCTCGCCCGGCCTCATCGACCGGGAAGGGCTGGAGGAGACCTGGCCGGACGGCGTACGGCGGTGGCGACGGGCGGCGCCCACCGGACGGCTGGGGCGCCCGGAGGACGTGGGCGACGCGTGCGTGTTCCTCGCCTCGCGGCTGGCGTCCTGGATCACGGGCCACGACCTGGTGGTGGACGGCGGGGTCACGGCCCGCCCGACGTGGTGAGGGCCGGCCCGGCCCCGCGGTGAGCGCGACGGCGCCCGCGTCCGTACGTACTCCCGAAGCGGTGGGGCCCGGCGGCGGAGGCGCGACGTGAGGCGTGGCGGTCCGGCCCCGAGGCGTGGCGGTCCGGCCCCGAGGTTCCGAAGGGCACGGGGGCCGGTTCCGTCGGCGGCCGTGCTGGTCCTGTTGGTCCTCGGCGGCGCCGGACCGGCGTCCGCCCACGCCGCCCTCCGCTCCACCGACCCCGGCGACGGCACCGTCCTCCCGCGCGCCCCGCACCGTCACCCTGTCCTTGACCGCGCCTCTCCTTCACGCTCCCCGACCGGAAGATCGGCCCGATCGCCGCCGAGCACGTCGACCGCGGCGGCTACTGGAGCGCCGACCCCCTCACCCTCCCCCTCCCGGGCACCTGGACCAGGAAGGCGGCGGTCCGCGTGACGGAGGTGGACCAGGTGAGCGAGTCGAGGCGGATCCGGATCCTGCCCTGACCCTGTGGCGTACGACACGGGCGGGGACGACCGCGAGGACGGCGACGCCGGACAACGTCGAAGGGCCCCCTGTTTCCAGGGGGCCCTTCGACATCGTGCCCGGTGAGGCACTGGCGGAGGATACGAGATTCGAACTCGTGAGGGGTTGCCCCCAACACGCTTTCCAAGCGTGCGCCCTAGGCCTCTAGGCGAATCCTCCGCGGCAAACATTACATGACGTCGGAGCGTGCTTGCGAACTCGTTCTCGGGCCCCCGGATCGGGTAACGTGTGGCCCAGCCCCTCACGCGGCGCTATCTGACTGAACTCCCCCAGGGCCGGAAGGCAGCAAGGGTAGGTCGGCTCTGGCGGGTGCGTGGGGGGCGCTCGCTTTCTCGGGGCGGTCCGGTTGTCGGTGGGCGCCTATAACCTCGTATGCGTGTCGTCTCTCGCGCTCTACCGCCGTTACCGCCCGGAGTCCTTCGCCGAGGTCATCGGGCAGGGGCATGTCACCGACCCGCTGCAGCAGGCGCTGCGGAACAACCGGGTCAACCACGCGTACCTGTTCAGCGGACCGCGCGGATGCGGCAAGACGACCAGCGCGCGCATCCTGGCCCGCTGCCTGAACTGCGAGCAGGGCCCCACGCCCACGCCGTGCGGCGAGTGCCAGTCCTGCCGCGACCTGGCGAGGAACGGGCCGGGTTCGATCGACGTCATCGAGATCGACGCCGCCTCGCACGGTGGCGTGGACGACGCCCGTGACCTGCGCGAGAAGGCGTTCTTCGGGCCCGCCCACAGCCGGTACAAGATCTACATCATCGACGAGGCCCACATGGTCACGTCGGCGGGCTTCAACGCCCTGCTCAAGGTGGTCGAGGAGCCGCCGGAGCACCTGAAGTTCATCTTCGCGACCACCGAGCCCGAGAAGGTCATCGGGACCATCCGGTCGCGGACCCACCACTACCCGTTCCGGCTCGTGCCGCCCGGCACCCTGCGCGACTACCTCGCCGAGGTGTGCGCCAAGGAGGACATCCCCGTCGAGGACGGCGTGCTGCCGCTGGTCGTGCGGGCGGGTGCCGGTTCGGTGCGTGACTCCATGTCCGTCATGGACCAGCTCCTCGCCGGAGCCGGTGCCGACGGTGTGACGTACGCCATGGCGACGGCCCTCCTCGGCTACACGGACGGCTCGCTGCTCGACTCCGTCGTCGAGGCGTTCGCCTCGGGAGAGGGCTCGGCCGCCTTCGAGGTCGTGGACCGGGTGATCGAGGGCGGCAACGACCCGCGGCGCTTCGTCACCGACCTGCTGGAGCGGCTCCGCGACCTCGTCATCCTCGCCGCCGTGCCCGACGCCGCGGAGAAGGGGCTCATCGACGCCCCCGCCGACGTCGTCGAGCGGATGCAGGCCCAGGCGCGGTCCTTCGGCGCGGCCGAGCTGAGCCGCGCCGCCGACCTCGTCAACGAGGGCCTCACCGAGATGCGCGGCGCCCACTCGCCCCGCCTCCAGCTGGAGCTGATCTGCGCGCGCGTGCTGCTGCCCGCCGCGTACGGGGACGAGCGGTCGGTGATGGCCCGGCTGGACCGGATCGAACGCGGGGTGCAGTTCTCGGCGGGCTCCCAGGCGCCCGCCATGGGACACGTGCCCGGGCCCGAGGCGCACACCGGTGCCGTGGGTGCCGCGAGCCCGGCGGCCGCCGCGCCGGTCCCGCCGGGTGGCGGTCCGGCCGCGGCCCGGGCGGCGGTACGGGGAGCCGGCGTCGGCGGCCAGGGCGCGGCGGCCGGGGAAGGCGCGCCTTCGGCGCCTGCCGCCGGCCCCACCCCCGCTCCTGCGCCCACCCCCGCTCCTGCGCCGACGCCCACTCCTGCTCCGGCGCCGACGCCCGCTCCCGCCTCTACGCCGACGCCCGCTCCGGCACCCGCCGCGCCCGCGCCCGGCGCCTGGCCCACCGCGGCTCCCGCGGGCGGCGGGCGGCGACCCGGAGGATGGCCCACGGCAGCCCCGGCGGGCGGCGGACAGCCCCAGGCGCCGGCCGCCCCGGCCCAGCCTCCCGCCGCCCCCGCGCCGGCCGCCGTCGTGCCGCCCGCCGCCCCGGCGCCGGTCCCGGCCGGCGGACCCGACCCGCGCTCGCTGTGGCCCAACATCCTGGAGGCGGTCAAGAACCGCCGCCGGTTCACCTGGATCCTGCTCAGCCAGAACGCCCAGGTGACCGGCTTCGACGGCACGACCCTCCAGATCGGCTTCGTCAACGCCGGGGCCCGCGACAACTTCCTGAGCAGCGGCAGCGAGGACGTGCTGCGGCAGGCCCTCGCCGAGCAGTTCAACGTGCAGTGGAAGGTCGACGCGGTCGTCGACCCCTCCGGTGGCTCGGCGCCCCCGCCCTCCGCCGCCCCGTCCGGCGGGTACGGCGGGTACGGCGGCGGTGGCTACGGGGGACCGGCCGGCGTCGCGCCCGCTCAGCGGTCGGCGGCACCGGCACCCGCGGGCCCGCCGGCCCAGGGCGCGGGGGCCCCCGCGGCTCCCCCCGCCCACGGCTCGGCTGCTCCGGCGGGCGACCCCGCTCCCCGGCCCGCGGCTCCCGAGCCGCCGCCCCCGGTCTCGCCGGAGGACGACATCCCGGAGGACGACGACCCGGACCTCGACGAGTCGGCCCTCTCCGGCAAGGACCTGCTCGTACGGGAGCTGGGGGCGACGGTGGTGGAGGAGATCGCGCACGAGTAGGCGCCCTCCGCCGCCCGGGCACGGCCCGGCAAGGGGGGCGCCTGCTGGAGGAACGCACAAGCCCTCCCCGCCCGCCCCTTCGGAAGCCCGCACAAACCGCCGGGGCCCGTTCCCATTAGGCTGACCCCCGTGAAGGTCCTTGTCATCGGCGGCGGCGCCCGCGAACACGCCCTGTGCCGTTCCCTGTCCCTCGACCCCGACGTCACCGCGCTGCACTGCGCACCCGGCAACGCCGGTATCGCCGAGGTCGCCGAACTGCACCAGGTCGACGCCCTCGACGGCGCGGCCGTGACGGCGCTGGCCACCGAGCTGGGTGCCGACCTGGTCGTGGTCGGACCCGAGGCGCCCCTCGTCGCCGGGGTCGCCGACGCCGTGCGCGAGGCGGGCATCCCGGTCTTCGGCCCCTCCGGCCGGGCCGCGCAACTGGAGGGCTCCAAGGCCTTCGCGAAGGACGTGATGGCCGGCGCCGGAGTACCCACGGCCCGCTCCTACGTCTGCACGACCCCGGCCGAGGTCGATGCGGCCCTCGACGCCTTCGGCGCCCCGTACGTCGTCAAGGACGACGGACTCGCCGCCGGCAAGGGCGTCGTCGTCACCGACGACATCGAGGCCGCCAGGGCGCACGCGAACGCCTGCGAGCGCGTGGTCGTCGAGGAGTACCTCGACGGCCCGGAGGTGTCCCTCTTCGCCGTCACCGACGGCGAGAACGTGCGCCCGCTCCAGCCCGCCCAGGACTTCAAGCGCGCCCTCGACGGCGACGAGGGCCCGAACACCGGCGGCATGGGCGCGTACTCGCCGCTGCCGTGGGCCGACCCCAAGCTCGTCGACGAGGTCGTGGAGAGCGTGCTCCAGCCGACCGTCGACGAGATGCGCCGCCGCGGCACCCCGTTCTCCGGCCTCCTCTACGCCGGTCTCGCGATCACCTCCCGGGGCGTCCGCGTGATCGAGTTCAACGCCCGCTTCGGCGACCCCGAGACCCAGGTCGTGCTGGCCCGCCTGAAGACCCCGCTCGCCGGGCTGCTGATGGCCGCCGCCACCGGCAACCTCGCCGACCTGGAGCCCCTGCGCTGGAGCGAGGAGGCGGCCGTCACCGTGGTCGTCGCCTCCCACGGCTACCCCGGCACCCCGCGCACCGGCGATCCGATCACCGGTCTCGACGAGGTGGCCGCCGAGGACGCCCCGCACGCCTACGTCCTGCACGCCGGCACCCGGCGCGAGGGCGACGCCGTGGTCAGCGCCGGCGGCCGCGTCCTGTCCGTCACGGCCACCGGCGCGGACCTCACCGAGGCCCGCGACCGCGCCTACCGGGCCGTCGCCCGCATCGGCCTCGACGGCTCCCAGCACCGCACGGACATCGCGGCGAAGGCGGCGGCGGACGCGGCGGCGCAGGGCGCGACGGGGGCCTGACCTCCCCGGAGAACGGCCTCTCCGCACCCGGCCCGACAGGCCCCGGTTCCGTCCCAGGAGCCGGGGCCTGATCCTTGCTGTCCGTCATCCACCTTTCCCCAAAGCCATTCCATCGAGTGACCGATGCGCCATACGGCTGACGGGCGCGAAGGCCCCAACTAGGGTGCCGCGCAAGCGTTCCGGCACTTGGCCCACCGGCATTGCGATGTCAGTGGCGGGTGCCACAGTGGGGGAGTGAGCAACAGCGAGAGCGCGGTCCCAGGGCGGCAAGGAGGGGGTGAGGTCAGGTCGTGACCGGTATCGGTGGTGTGGAGGCGGGTGCGCAGGCCGCGCGTTCCCGGGCGCTGGCCGTGCTGCGCGTCCGCAGCCGGGCGCTGGCCGTCGCCCTGCTGCCCGCCGCCGCCGCCGTGATCCTGCTCGCGGGCGGCCGGACCGGCCATCTCGTGGGCGCGGGCTGGGACGCCGCCCGCTGGACCGTGTCCGCGCTCGCCCTCCTCGTCCTGTCGGTCGCCGCGGGGATCGCCCTGGTCGTCGCCCGTGCCCGGCCCGCCATGACCCCGACGGTCCCGGTCGCCGAGGGGTCGGCGCCGGACCTCTACCGGATGGTGCGCGACCTCGCCGACCGGCTCGAGGTGCCCGCCCCGTCCGCGATAGCGCTCACGCCGGACTGCGACAGCTGGCTGGAGGACCGCACCCACCCCGCCCACGGTCCGCCGCCCGAGGAGCGGCACGGGGACGTGGCCGGTCCGGGCGGACCCGCCCGCCGCGGCGGTCCCGCCGCGCCCGTCCTCGTCATCGGCTCGCCCTTCCTGTGGTGGATGCGCGTGGGCGAGCTGCGCGCGGTCCTCGCCCCGGTCGTCGCCGGTACGGGACCGTCGGCGCACCCCGACATAGCCGCCGCCCGGCGCTTCATACGGGGCCTGGACGCCGCGGTCGCGGTGGCCTCGGCGCGGAACCGCCGCCTGCTGCCCCGTGCGGTGTGGGCCGGCCTCGGCCAGGTGTCCCGGCTGCTGCTGCGCAGCTGCCGCGTCCACGCCGCCGAGATGGAGCGGGGCGTCGCGGCGGCGGCCGCCGAGCGCGCACAGGCCGTGGACTACGGGCTGCGGATCGTCGCCCAGGAGCAGGTCGGGCTGGCGTACGCGGGCTGGGACCGGCTGCTGACGCGGGTGGCGCTGCCCGCCTGGCGGATGGGCCGCTGGCCCGCCCGCCTGGACATGGGCGTCGTCGCGGCGCTCACGGAGCTGTCCCGCCGCGACCGCCTGGCCGAGGGCTTCACCTCACGCCTGGGCGAGCGTCCCGCCTGCGACCTGCTGGAGGAGCCCGGACTGGTCGACGAGGCGGTCTCCCTGCTCGCCGCGCGCCTCTTCCACGGAGGACCGGCACAGACCGGCCCGGACTGGGCGCCGGTGGGATGGGACGAGTATCCGGAGGAGGTCGTCGACCGGACCTGGCGCGCGGACGCCGCCCGCCTCCACCGCGTCCTGGACACCCTGGGCGTCCGCCGCACCGCCGAGGACGCCGCCCCGGGCACCGACGGCCCCACCCTGGCCCGCGTCCTGGACCACCTCACGGACCGCCCCGCCACGCCGACGTCCGGCCCGTCGGTGGACCGGGACGGGCACGAGACCGAGTCCGGGGCCAGGCCCGAGGCGGAGACCGGGGACCGGGCGGGGACCGGGGACCGCACGGGGGTCGGCGCCGAGCCGGTCGTCCACGATCCCGTGCTCACCACCGCCCCCCGCCAGGCCCCCGCTCCCGCCCCCGGCGACGACGATGACGACCTCGCCGACACCACCCCCCGGGGCGCCGCCCTGGCCGCCGGGCTCAGCGCGCAACTGGCTCGCGAGGAGACCGGAACCGCCGGGAGCCGGACCCGGGGATCCGGAGCGGCCGCGGGCCGGGCCGGCCCCGACAGCGCCCTCTGGGACGACCGCGTGCTGCCCCTCCTCCCGCTCCAGCCCCCGCGCACCGGCCGCGAGGTCCTCACCGACCACATCACGGCGATGGTGTGCTGCGCCGCGATGGACACCGCCGGAGCCACCCCCGGCCTGGACTGGCTCGACGGCCCGTCCCTCCTGGTCAACGGCGTCCGCGCCGCGGACCTGGCCCCCCGCGTCCGCAGCCTCGTCGAGACCGGCGACCCGGCCCCCCTGCGCGCCTGGCTGACGGAGCTCGGCATACGCGCGGAGAAACCGGTACGCCTGGTCTGAGGCCACGGCTCCCCGGGAGTCGGACTCATCGACTCCACTTTCGGTCACTTCACAACGAACAGTGACAACGCGCGCGCTGAATGTGATGTGCTGGGACCGATCGCGCACAGGCAAAGGCGTTCGTCATACGCACGCCCACGGGGGCACGAGGGAGGGGACAGTCCCATGGGGCCCGAGCACATCCGCCGCTGGGAGTCGGGAGCACTCGCGCACGCCGTGACGGATCCCTTCGGCCAGGGCCCCGTCCCCTGGCTGCGCGGCAGCGAGACCTACTTCAGCGACACCGGCCAGGTCGTCCCCTGGTACGTGGACCCGGAACCCGACCCGGACCCGGCCGGGGCCGGCTCCCGGGCCGGGACAGGCAGGCGGGGCCCCGAGCGGCGCTCCACCACGGGCGGTCCCCGCGCCGCCGACGACGTCCGCCGCCAGATCAAGGGCTTCACCGCCACCGGAGCCGTCGCACCCGGCGAGGCCATCGACTTCCACATCACCGTCGACCCGCCGCAGGAGTTCAGCGTCGACGTCTACCGGATCGGCCACTACGGCGGGGACGGCGCCGCCAAGATCACCACCAGCCCCCGCCTGTCCGGCATCGTCCAGCCCGCGCCGCTCGCCGCCGACCGCACGGTCTCCTGCCACCACTGGTGGCTGTCCTGGCGGCTGCAGATACCGTCGTACTGGAACATCGGCGCGTACGTCGCCGTCCTCACCACCGCCGACGGCTACCGCTCCCACGTCCCCTTCACGGTCCGCGACGACCACCCGGCCGACCTCCTGCTGCTCCTGCCGGACATCACCTGGCAGGCGTACAACCTCTACCCGGAGGACGGCCGCACCGGCGCCAGCCTCTACCACGCCTGGGACGAGGAGGGCCGGCTGCTCGGCGAGGCGGACGCCGCGACGACCGTCTCCTTCGACCGCCCCTACGCGGGTGCCGGCCTGCCCCTGCACGTCGGTCACGCCTACGACTTCATCCGCTTCGCCGAGCGCTACGGCTACGACCTCGCCTACGCCGAAGCCCGCGACCTGCACTCCGGCCGCGTCGACCCGACCCGCTACCGGGGCCTGGTCTTCCCCGGCCACGACGAGTACTGGTCCGCGGCCATGCGCCGCACCACCGAGCAGGCCCGCGACCACGGCACCTCCCTGGTCTTCCTGTCCGCCAACACCATGTACTGGCAGGTGGAGCTGTCCCCCTCCCCCTCCGGCGTCCCCGACCGCCTGCTGACCTGCCGCAAACGCCAGGGCCCCGGCCGTCCGGTGCTGTGGCGGGAGATCGACCGCGCCGAGCAGCAACTGCTCGGCATCCAGTACGCCGGCCGCGTCCCCGAACCGCACCCGTTGATCGTCCGCAACGCCGGCCACTGGCTGTGGGAGGCCACCGGCGCCCAGGAGGGCGACGGGATCGAGGGCCTGGTCGCGGGCGAGGCCGACCGCTACTTCCCGCGCACCCCGCTCCCCGAGCACGACGAGCGCGTGCTGCTCGCCCACTCCCCGTACACCGACGTCCGCGGCGCCCGGCGCCACCAGGAGACGTCCCTGTACCGGGCGCCGTCCGGCGCCTGGGTCTTCGCGTCCGGGACGTTCGCCTGGTCCCCGGCCCTGGACCGCCCCGGCCACGTCGACCCGCGTGTCCAGCGGGCCACCGCCAACCTCCTGGACCGCATCTGCAAACGCGACTGATCCCGCCCGCGGCCACCCCGCGGGGAGACCGGCCGCCGCGTACGGGAGAATCGACGTACTTGGACAGAACCACGGGGAGGAACCGTGTCCGGATTCGTCGAAAAGCCCGAGCCGCTTGAGGTTCCGGGCCTGGTGCATCTGCACACCGGCAAGGTGCGCGACCTGTACCGGAACGAGGCGGGCGACCTCGTGATGGTCGCCAGCGACCGCATGTCCGCCTACGACTGGGTGCTGCCCACCGAGATCCCCGACAAGGGCCGGGTGCTCACCCAGCTCTCCCTGTGGTGGTTCGACCAGCTCGCCGACCTGGCCCCCAACCACGTCCTGAGCACCGCGCTGCCCGAGGGCGCCCCCGCCGACTGGCAGGGCCGCACCCTGGTCTGCAAGTCGCTGCGCATGGTCCCCGTGGAGTGCGTGGCCCGCGGCTACCTCACCGGCTCGGGCCTGGCCGAGTACGACGAGACCCGCACCGTCTGCGGCCTGGCCCTCCCCGAGGGCCTCGTCGACGGCTCGGAGCTGCCCGCCCCGATCTTCACCCCGGCCACCAAGGCCGAGGTCGGCGAGCACGACGAGAACGTCTCCTACGAGGAGGTCGCCCGCCGGACCGGCGCGGACACCGCGGCCCGCCTGCGCCAGGCCACCCTGGCCGTCTACTCCCGCGCCCGGGACATCGCCCGCGAGCGCGGGATCATCCTGGCCGACACCAAGTTCGAGTTCGGCTTCGAGGGTGAGGACCTCGTCCTCGCCGACGAGGTCCTCACCCCGGACTCCTCCCGCTTCTGGCCCGCCGACCAGTGGCAGCCGGGCCGTGCGCAGCCGTCGTACGACAAGCAGTTCGTGCGGGACTGGCTGACGTCGCCGGAGTCCGGCTGGGACCGGAGGAGCGAGCAGCCCCCGCCGCCGCTGCCGCAGCACGTCGTGGACGCGACCCGTGCCAAGTACGTCGAGGCGTACGAGCGCCTGACGGGCGTGCGCTGGTAGGACGCGGAGACACGAAGAAGCCCCCGGCCGGAACCGGGGGCTTCTTCCGTGGAGCGAACGACGAGGTTCGAACTCGCGACCTCAACCTTGGCAAGGTTGCGCTCTACCAACTGAGCTACGTTCGCCTGCGCCGCGGTCTTCGCCGTGGTGCGACAGCCACTATACCCAACCCCGCTCCCGCGCGAGACGCACCGCCGCGTGCCGGTTCTCCGCACCGAGCTTCGTGGCGGCCGACGACAGGTAGTTCCGCACGGTCCCCTCGGCGAGCGCGGCCCGTTCGGCGATCTCCGCGACGGGCGCCCCGTCGGCCGCGAGCTCCAGCACCTCGGCCTCCCGCGCGGTCAGCGGCGAGTCCCCGGCGGAGATCGCGTCCGCGGCCAACTCCGGGTCGACGTAACGGTTTCCGGCCCGCACCGTGCGGATGATCTCCGCGAGGCGCTGGGCGCTGACCGTCTTGGGGACGAAGCCGCGCACCCCGGCGGCCAGGGCCCGTTTCAGATGCCCGGGCCGACCGTGGCTGGTCACGATCAGCACCCGGCAGCCGGGCACCTCCGTCCGCAGGGACGTGGCGACTTTCACACCGTCCGCGCCGGGCATCTGGAGATCCAGTACGGCCACGTCCGGCGTGTGCGCCCGGGCCATCGCCAGGGCCTCCGGGCCGGTGGCCGCCTCGGCGACCACCACGAGGTCGTCCTCCAGGGAGAGCAGGGCGGCCAGCGCACCACGGATCAGATGCTCGTCGTCGGCGAGCAGAACGCGCACGGGGTCCGTCACGACGCCACCTCCAGCACGGAGCCGACGGCCAGGGGCAGCGGCACCTCGGCCGTGAGCCGGAACACGCCCTTGCCGGTGGGCCCGGCCTCCAGCGTGCCGCCCACGGCGGACAGCCGTTCCCGCAGCCCCGCGAGCCCCGAGCCGCCGGAGGTCCCGGGGCCGCCCCGGACACCGGGGGACCCCGCCCCGGCCGGCTCCGTCACCCCGTCGTTCTCCACCGTCAGCACCACACGCCCCTCCGACAACCGCACCACCACGGCACACCGTTCCGCGTCCCCGTGCCGCAGCACGTTCGTGGCCGCCTCCCGCACCACCCAGCCCAGCGCCGACTGCACCTCGGCGGGCAGCCCGGCCGTGTCGCCGCGCACCTCGCAGTCGATCCCGGCCGCGATCAGCACGCCCCGGGCACCGGCGAGTTCGACCTCCAGGTCGGCCTCCCGGTAACCGCGGACGACGTCGCGGACCTCCCGCTGCGACTCCTGCGCGATGCGCTGCACCTCGATCATCTGCTCCACCGCCTCGGGCCGTCCGCGCCGGGACAGCTGCACGGCCAGCTCGCTCTTGAGCGCGATCACGGCCAGGTTCCGCCCCATCACGTCGTGCAGGTCGCGGCCGAACCGCAGCCGTTCCTCGGCGACGGCGAGCCGGGCCCGGGTCTCCCTGGCCTCGTCGAGCGCGTAGACCGCGTTGAGCAGCCAGACGGAGAAGATCGAGGTGAAGGCGAGGAACCCGCCGCCCACCAGCACGAAGCACGCCACCATGAGCGAGGCGAGGCCCGGCATGCCCAACGGGAAGGACACGACTCCGGCACCGAACGCGAAGCCGCCGACGACGGCGACCACCCGGCGCCGGTTGTGCACGCCGAGGGTGATCGTGCCGGCGCCGAAGCAGAGCACCCCTCCGAAGATCCCCCCTGCCGCGGAGTCCACGTCCTGCCCGCCCGGTCCGCGCTCGGCGAGACCGATCGCGGCGACGGCGATCACCGCGGTGAGCGCGGCGAGCGCCCACAGCAGCCGGACGGGCTGCGCACGCCGGCCGCGCGTCCAGTCCAGTGCCCGCGATGCGACCAGCATGCAGAGCACGGCGTGGGCGACGACCGGCAGGCACATCCCGGTCGCGAGCCGCGGCCCGACCTGGCCGTAGTTCGTCACCCCCAGCGCGAGGACCTCGATGACCCCGAAGAAGTGGAACGACCACCGTGTGTACGTCTCCACCTTCGCCGGTGTGCTCTTCCGCCGCCACCAGCGCTGTGGCCTGCGCATGTCCCCGCTCACCCCGTCCATCCCGCTCTCTCCGGCCCCGGTCCCGGCCCGCCCGTACGTCAGCGTCGCGGTTCCCAGCGGAACCATCGCCGTACAGCAAACACCGCGATCACGGTCCAGGCCACCGCCGTGGCGATCGCGCCCAGGGCCTCGAAGGCCGACAGATCACCGGTCCAGCCGCCGCGGACCAGCGTGACCACGGGGGTCAGCGGCAGCAGCTCGCAGACGGAGGCCACCCGGTCGGGCATCAGTTCCAGCGGGACGAACAGGCCGGAGCCGATCATCGAGACGATCATCAGGGGCATCGGCGTGACCTGCGCGCTCTCGCCGGTCCGGGTGAAGCCCGCGGTGACCGCCGCGAGGCCGGCGCACAGGACGAGGCCCAACAGCACGCCGATGACGGCCAGATGGGGCGCGGACGGCGCGGAGAGGCCGAGCAGGACCGCGCAGCCCGCCGTCAGCAGCAGGCACTGCACGAGTCCGATGACGGCGGCCGGCAGCGCGGCACCGCCGAGGATCTCGGCGTCCCGCAGCTCGCCGGTGCGCAGCCGCTTGAGCACGAGTTCCTCGCGCCGGACGACGAAGACGCCGACGAGGGCCGCGTAGACGGCGAACAGCAGGGAGAAGCCGATCGCGGCGGGCAGGACGACCGTGCCGACGGTCAGTCCGGCCCCGGCGAGGTCCATCTCGTCGGCCGCCGACCGCACGCTGACCGGCAGCACCAGCGGCACGAACAGGGCGGCGACGAGCGTGCCCTTGCTCCGTCCCAGCAGCGTCAGTTCGGCGCGGGCGAGCGCGGTCATCCGGCCCAGCGGCGTGGTGACGGCCGGCCCGCCCTCCCGCGCCGCACGCTCCTTGGTTCCGGTTCCGGTTCCGGTGCCGGTCATGCCGCGTACTCCTTCGTCGCCGTGGTCCCCGCGGACGCCTCCTCGGCGATCCGCAGGAACGCCTCCTCCAGGGACGCGGACCGCACGTCCAGTCCGCGCAGTTCGACGCCGGCCCGTTCGGCCCACACCAGCAGCGCGGTGGCCGCCCGCTGGAGTTCCCGGGTGCGCAGCCGCACGACCCGCCCGTCGACCCGGTGCTCGCTCACGCCCAGCTCGCCGAGCGGCGGCAGGTCGCCGACGAAGTAGCCCTCGGGCAGCTCGAAGGAGATCCGGGAGGGCTGGGTGGCGGTCACCTCGGCCGGGGTCCCGGTGGCGGCGATGCGGCCCTCGTGCAGGATCGCGAGCCGGTCGGCGAGGTCCTCGGCCTCCTCCAGGTAGTGCGTGGTCAGCAGCACCGTCGTACCCGCGTCGCGCAGCGAGCGCACCAACTCCCAGGTGTCGCGGCGGCCTTCGGCGTCCAGTCCGGTGGTGGGCTCGTCGAGGAAGAGGACCTCGGGCTCGCCGAGCAGCGCGAGTGCCAGGTCCAGGCGGCGCCGCTCGCCGCCGGAGAGCTGCTTCACGCGGGTGCCCCTCTTGCCCGACAGCCCGACCAGCGCCAGCACCTCCGCCTCGGGCCGGGCCCCGCTCACGCAGCCCGCCCACATCCGCGCGGTCTCGGCGACGGTCAGCTCGGAGGGGAAACCGCCCTCCTGGAGCATCACGCCGGTGCGGGGGCGTACGGCGGCCCGCTCGGTGTACGGGTCGTGTCCGAGGACGCGCACCTGCCCGCCGGCCGGTGCGGCGAGACCCTCGAGAAGCTCGACCGTCGAGGTCTTGCCGGCTCCGTTGGTGCCCAGCAGCGCGAAGATCTCCCCGCGGCGCACGGAGAAGTCGATCCCGCGCACCGCCTCGAACCCGCCCCCGTACACACGCCGCAGGTCGGTGACCTCGATCACGTGCTCGTGTCCGTTTGCTCGCATGCCCCAAGCGTCCCGGCACCGCGGTCCCTGCGGCAGTGCGTGCCGTCATCGCTCGGCATGACAAATGTCAGACGACGTTCTGGAACAGGGCACACGAAAAGACCCCGGTCCTGGAGGACCGGGGTCTGATTCCCGAGCGGACGACGAGGCTCGAACTCGCGACCTCAACCTTGGCAAGGTTGCGCTCTACCAACTGAGCTACGTCCGCGTTGCCTCCGACCGGCGTTCACCGATCGGTGCGAGCACCAGCCTACCTGATCGACTTGAGTGATCGGTACGGCGGTGCAGAGCGGGTGACAGGAATTGCACACTGCGCCTTCCCCCTGGAAGGGGGATGTTCTACTACTGAACTACACCCGCATGTTCCGTGAGCTGGGCTTTTCGGCCTCGCCCCTCGGCGTGCTCCAGACTTTAGCTGATCACCCGGGGTGCTGCGCAAGTCGGCTGCCGCGGCGGGCGGCTGAGCGGCCGTCGGCGGCCCCCGCCCGGCCGCCGGACCGCCGGGGCGGCGGCCGGGCGGGGCCGGCCGCGACCGCTCACTGCGCCTCGGCGAACGCCTCGTAGACCTTCTTCGGGATCCGGCCCCGCGCGGGCACGTCCATCCTGTTCGCCTGGGCCCAGGCCCGGACGGCCGCCGGATCGGGCGCGACCTCCGTCTGCCGGTACGCCTTCCCGGACCGCGACCGCTTCCGGCCCGCCGACACGTAGGGCTCGAGGGCCTTGCGCAGTTTCCGGGCATTGGCTTCGTTCAGGTCGATCTCGTACATCCGGCCGTCGACCCCGAAGGCGATCGTCTCCGCCGCTTCCGAGCCGTCGATGTCGTCAAAGAGAGTGACCACGACACGCTGCGCCACGAATATCGGTCCCTTCGTGCGGCATCTCCGCGATGACGTGCCAGGACGCCGCGATGATGCCGACTGTTCGCCTGTAATTGGGCAAAGTATCGGCTAATGACATTTCATTTGTACAGTGCCCGGCATTGCAATGGGAAGCCCGACTAAATCTCTCCGCGTGTCTGCCGCGCAATAGGCGTCCGCGGTGGATCCGGGATCTTTCCCGAACCTTTTCTCGCGGATCTCCCCCCGATGGGGAACCGTGACAGACGTCACGTGCTTTCCTCCAAGGCTACGCGCGTAGAAATTTTGTACGGGTAGTCTGAAGGAACCTGCTCAGCACCACACACCGGGAGTGCCAGTGGCACGCGTCGTAGTCGACGTCATGCTCAAGCCGGAGATCCTCGACCCCCAGGGCCAGGCGGTGCAGCGCGCACTGCCGCGACTGGGTTTCGAGGGGATCTCGGACGTCCGCCAGGGAAAGCGTTTCGAACTGGAAGTTGACGGGCCGGTCGACGAGGCCGCCCTCGCCCGCATCCACGATCTTGCGGAATCCTTCCTCGCCAACACCGTGATCGAGGACTTCACCGTCAAGGTCGAGTCCGGGGATGTCGCCGCGGAGGCCGTGAAGTGACCGCTCGTATTGGCGTCGTCACTTTCCCCGGCAGCCTCGACGACCGGGACACGCAGCGCGCGATCCGCGTCGCCGGCGCCGAACCCGTGGCGCTGTGGCACAAGGACAAGGACCTCAAGCAGGTCGACGCCGTGGTGCTGTGCGGCGGTTTCTCCTACGGCGACTATCTGCGCGCCGGGGCCATCGCACGCTTCTCGCCGGTGATGGACACGGTCATCGACCAGGCGAAGGCCGGCCTCCCCGTGCTCGGCATCTGCAACGGCTTCCAGATCCTCACGGAGGCCCACCTGCTGCCCGGCGGGATGCTCGGCAACGACCACCTGCACTTCATCTGCCGCGACCAGAAGCTGCGGGTGGAGAACGCGGACACCGCCTGGACCGGCGACTACAGCGCCGGCCAGGAGATCCACATCCCGCTGAAGAACATGGACGGGCGCTACGTCGCCGACCGGCGCACGCTGGACGAGCTGGAGGCCGAGGGCCGCGTCGCCTTCCGTTACCTCGACGTCAACCCCAACGGCTCGCTCAACGACATCGCCGGCATCACCAACGCGGCGGGCAACGTCGTCGGCCTGATGCCGCACCCCGAGCACGCCGTCGAGCCGCTGATCGGCACCGGCCGCACCGACGGCCTCCCGTTCTTCACCTCGATCCTCAAGAAGCTGGTCAACGCATGAGCCGGACGCCTCTGGACACGGTCGAGCACGCGGCCGCGACCCCCGACGTCGAGCTGCCCTGGGCCGAGCTGGGCCTGAAGAAGGACGAGTACGAGAGGGTCGTGGAGATCCTCGGCCGTCGGCCCACCGGTGCCGAACTCGCCATGTACTCGGTCATGTGGTCCGAGCACTGCTCGTACAAGTCCTCCAAGGTCCACCTCCGTCAGTTCGGCGAGAAGGCCCCCGCCAACGACGCGATGCTCGTCGGCATCGGCGAGAACGCCGGCGTCGTCGACGTCGGCCAGGGCTACGCGGTCACCTTCAAGGTCGAGTCGCACAACCACCCGTCGTACGTGGAGCCCTACCAGGGCGCGGCCACGGGTGTCGGCGGCATCGTCCGCGACATCATCGCGATGGGCGCCCGCCCGGTCGCGGTCGTGGACCCGCTGCGCTTCGGCGCGGCCGACCACCCCGACACCAAGCGCGTCCTGCCCGGCGTCGTCGCCGGCATCGGCGGCTACGGCAACTGCCTGGGCCTGCCCAACATCGGCGGCGAGGTCGTCTTCGACGCCTGCTACCAGGGCAACCCGCTGGTCAACGCCGGTGCCATCGGCGTCATGCGGCACGAGGACATCCACCTCGCCAAGGCGTCCGGCGCGGGCAACAAGGTCATCCTCTACGGCGCCCGCACCGGCGGCGACGGCATCGGCGGCGCCTCGATCCTGGCCTCGGAGACCTTCGACGACGCGAAGCCGTCCAAGCGCCCCGCCGTCCAGGTCGGCGACCCCTTCCAGGAGAAGCTCCTCATCGAGTGCACCCTGGAGGCGTTCAAGGAGAAGCTGGTCGTCGGCATCCAGGACCTCGGCGCCGCGGGCCTGTCCTGCGCGACCAGCGAGCTGGCGTCGAACGGCTCCGGCGGCATGCGCGTCACCCTGGACGACGTGCCCCTGCGCGACTCCACGCTCTCGCCCGAGGAGATCCTCATGAGCGAGTCGCAGGAGCGCATGTGCGCGGTGGTCGAGCCCGGCAAGGTCGACCGCTTCCTGGAGATCTGCGACAAGTGGGACGTCATCGCCACCGTCATCGGCGAGGTGACCGACGGCGACCGTCTGGAGATCTACTGGCACGGCGGCAAGATCGTCGACGTCGACCCGCGCACGGTCGCGCACGAGGGCCCGGTCTACGAGCGCCCGTACGCCCGCCCCGAGTGGCAGGACGCGCTCCAGGCGGACGACGCGAACAAGCTGCCCCGGCCGCAGTCCGGTGAGGAGCTGAAGGACCAGGTCCTGAAGCTGGTGTCCTCCCCGAACCAGGCGTCCAAGCAGTGGATCACCCAGCAGTACGACCACTTCGTGCAGGGCAACACCGTCCTCGCCCAGCCCGAGGACTCGGGCATGATCCGCATCGACGAGGAGACCGGCCTCGGCGTCGCCATCGCCACGGACGGCAACGGCCGCTACGCCAAGCTCGACCCGTACACGGGCGCGCAGCTGGCGCTGGCGGAGGCGTACCGCAACGTCGCCACCACCGGTGCGAAGCCCCTCGCGGTCTCCGACTGCCTGAACTTCGGCTCGCCGGAGGACCCGGCGGTCATGTGGCAGTTCGCGGAGGCCGTGCGCGGTCTGGCCGACGGCTGTCTGCAGCTCGGCACCCCGGTGACCGGCGGCAACGTCTCGCTCTACAACCAGACCGGCGAGGCCGCCATCCACCCCACCCCGGTGGTCGCGGTCCTCGGCGTCATCGACGACGTGGCCCGCCGTACGCCGGTCGCCTTCCAGGAGGACGGCCAGCTGCTCTACCTCCTCGGCGACACCCGCGAGGAGTTCGGCGGCTCGGCCTGGTCCCAGGTGATCCACGACCACCTCGGCGGCCTGCCCCCGAAGGTCGACCTGGAGCGGGAGCGCCTCCTCGGCGAGATCCTGATCTCCGCCTCCCGCGACGGCATGGTCGACTCGGCGCACGACCTGTCCGACGGCGGCCTGGTCCAGGCGGTCGTGGAGTCGGCGCTGCTCGGCGGCAAGGGCGCGCGTCTGGTCGTCCCGGACGGGCTGGACGCCTTCACCTTCCTGTTCTCGGAGTCGGCGGGCCGCGCGGTCGTCGCCGTCCCGCGTTCGGAGGAGCTCCGCTTCACCGACATGTGCGCCGCGCGCGGTCTGCCGGCGACCCGCATCGGCGTGGTGGACGGCGACGCGGTGGAGGTCCAGGGCGAGTTCACCCTCCCCCTGACCGAGCTGCGCGAGGCCCACGAGGGCACGATCCCGGCGCTGCTGGCGTAAGCGGCCGTACAGGAAGAGGTCCCGCCCGGTCGCTTCCGGGCGGGACCTCGTCGTCTCAGCGGACGTAGTTCTTGAGGATCTCCGTGTCGAGTTCGATGCCGACCGGGTCGGGAAGGACGACCGTCTCGCCGAACTTCGCGACGCGGACGTCCCGGTAGCCACCGACCCGCCGGTCCGGGCTGCTGTGCACCGTGATCGTGCAGGTGTCCCGGTCGATCAGGAGGTACAGGGGGATCCCCGCCTGCCCGTACGCGGCCGGCTTCTCGTGCCGGTCCCGCCGGTCCGTGTCCGAGTCGTACGAGGTGACCTCGACGACCATGAGCGTTCCGGCCGGGTCGGCCCATTCGCCGTGTCCCGCGAAGTGGGCCTCGGGTGCGAGCACGGCGTCCGGCCGTGCCCTGCTCTGCCGGTAGGCGTCGACCCGTAGCCCCTGCGTCTGATACAGGTCCAGGTCAGGCCGGGTCTGCATACAGCGTTTGGCCAGCCAGGACACGATGCTGTTGTGATCCCCGTCTGTCACCGGCTTGACCCCGATCCGTCCGTCAACGAACTCCAACGTGACGGTCTCGGGAGCGGCGGAGGCGATCGTTTCGAACTCGTCCACCGACATCTGAGACGTGTGCTCGGCCATAACCGTCATGTTGCACCTCCTTCCAGGCGCGGACCAGTGTTTCCGGGCTGCGGCGCTCCGGGGCGGGTCCGCACTGCCAGACACACGTACGAGTGACGGTTGAACGGAATTACGAAACTACGTAATCTCTACTGAGTGAAGCAACTGGAACGACGCGTGGCCGACCTCGAACGGCGCCTCGCCGCGCTGGAAGCCGCCGGCCGGCCCGCCCCGCCCTCTCCCGGCGAGGGCGACTTCTGGGCCCTGGAGGGGCTGAAGGAGCAGCTCTCGGAGTCGGAGGCGGCGGACGGCGGGGTGCTGTTCACCGGCTCGGTACGCCTGCCGACCGGAGAGCGGTACGACTGGCAGCACGGTGCGCTCACCGAGGATCTGATGGACGCCGACTGGGCCGAGGCGGCCGAGGCGTTCGCCGCGCTCGGGCACCCCGTCCGCCTGCGGCTGCTGCGCGAGATCCTCGGCGGCCGGCGCACCGCCGCCGAACTGGCCGAGCTGGACGGGGTGGGCACGACGGGCCAGATCTACCACCACCTGCGCCAGCTCACCGGCGCCGGCTGGCTGCACACCACAGGCCGGGGCCGCCACGAGGTGCCGCCGGGGCGGGTCGTACCGCTGCTGGTGGCGCTGTCGACGGCCCGGCACTGACCGGGAACGACACGATCGACGAGGGGGCACGATGTCCGTCCGCAAGCTCGCCATGATCACCTTCCGGGCGCTGCAACTGGGGTTCGTCGCCCTGGTGGCCGCCGACATCCTCTTCGGCCTGGACCACCCCTTCTGGCTGGATCTCCTGCCTCTGGTCCTGGCGTACGTCCTGATCACCGTGGTCAACCGCTGGGGCGGCGCCCCGGACGCCCCGCGCACCGCCCGTGAGCCCGTCGAGGTCGCCCCGCCCGTCACCGGCCGCTGGTCCGCGCTGAACAGCCCGGCCGACCGCACCCCGAGCCACGGCGTCCACGCCTACGGCCAGACCTTCGCCATCGACCTCGTCGCCGAGCCGGGGCCCGGTGCCCGTCCCGGTTTCCGCGCCCTGTGGCCGCTCGCCCGCCGCAGCCGCGACTTCCCGGCGTTCGGCGCCCCGCTGCTCGCGGTGGCCGACGGCATGGTCGTACGGGCCGATGACGGCCAGCGCGACCACCTCAGCCGCACATCCCTGCCCGCGCTGCTGTACCTGATGCTCGTCGAGGGCTCGGTCCGCGAGCTGGCCGGGGTCCGCCGCATCGTCGGCAACCATCTGGTGCTGGACCTCGGTGACGGCACGTACGCGATGTACGCGCATGTGCGGCGCGGTACGTTCACCGTCCGCGAGGGGGACCGGGTGCACGCCGGCCAGGTCGTCGCCCGGTGCGGCAACTCCGGCAACTCCACCGAGCCGCACGTCCACTTCCAGCTGATGGACGGCCCCGACCCGGACACCGCCCGGGGCGTCCCCTTCACCTGGCGCGGCATCGGCGTCCCCCGCAACGGAGAGCTCTTCGACGTACCCGAACCCTCCCCGGCCGGCCGGCCCCGCACGAACCCGGTGCTTCCCGAGCGGCCCACCGGTCTCGCGGACTAGGCTCGCCGCCATGCCGCCTGCCAGGAAACGCGCCCGCAGCTACGACCCCGTCCGCACCCGCGCCGCCGTTTTCGCCCAGTTCGGGCACGTACGGACCGCCGTCGCCACGCTCACCCCCGAGCAGCTCGCGCTGCCCACCCGCCTGGGGGACTGGACCGTACGGGAGCTGGTGGCGCACATCGGGATGGCCCTGACCGCCCTGCACCGCGCCGTGGACCGGCCCGCCCCGCCCAGGCAGGACGTCCAGGTCGTCGAGTGGCCCTTCGCCACCGCCGCCAACTCCACGGCGATCGACGGCTTCACCCGGAAGCTCGCCGCGGACCACCCCGACCTCGACGCCCACCTCGCCGGCATCGAGGAGAACCTGCGCGCGCTGCTCGCCGAGCACCCCGGAAGCCGGCTCCTGGAGACCAACGCGGGCGCCCTGCCCCTGGACGACTACCTCGTCACCCGCACCGTCGAACTCGTCGTCCACACCGACGATCTCAACGCCGCCGTGCCCGGTCTCGGCCTCCCGTACGACCGGCAGGCCCTGGCCGCCGCGACCCGGCTGCTCGCCGACGCGCTCGCCGTGAAGGCGCCCGGCGGGTCGACGGAGGTGCGGGTGCCGCCGTACGCCGTCGTGCAGTGCGTCGAGGGCCCCCGGCACACCCGCGGCACCCCGCCCAACGTCGTCGAGACCGACCCGTTGACCTGGGTCCGGCTCGCGACCGGGCGGCTGGCCTGGAAGGACGCCGTGGCGGACGCGAAGGTGAGCGCGAGCGGCGAACGGGCCGACCTCGGCGGGCTGCTGCCGCTGATGAGCTGAGGGGAACCAGACCCTCCGCGCCTCCGTCGAATCGGCATGTACAGGCAGAAGCAGAGGCAGAGGCAGAAGCAGCAGCACGGCATCACCCTGACCGTGGCGGTCCTCGCCGCGCTCGCCCCGCTCGCGGCGGCCTGCGGCAGCGAGAAGGCGGACGGCGGCAGCGGCTCGGTGGGCGCGGACCGGTCCTTCACCGGCGTCCGGTGGAGCATCGACAGCGTCACCGTCGACGGCACCACCCACCAGGCACCGGACACCGCGCGGGTCCGGATCGACGACAGCGGCGAGGCGGCCGGCAGCACCGGCTGCAACACCTTCGGCGCCCGTGCCGACATCGACGGCGAGCGCGTCCGGCTCAGCGACGCCACGTTCACCGAGAGGGGCTGCGAGGAGACGTCCATGGACTTCGAGAAGTCCCTCGGCCGCGTCCTCACCGGCGGCCCCCTCACCGCCGACACGGCGAGCGACCGCCTGACCCTCACCTCCTCCGCCGGCGACACCGTCCGCCTCAGCAGGACCGAGGACGCGCCCCTGTACGGCACGGAGTGGACCGTCACCGCCCCGGGCGGAGAGGGCCGAGCCCACCTCACCTTCGACAAGGCGGCGGGCACCGTCTCCGGCCGCCTCCCCTGCAATCGCGTCAGTGCCGGGGCCACCGTCCGCGACGGACATATCACCCTGGGAGCCCCGGCCACCACCCGAATGATGTGCGAAGGCTCACTCATGGACGCCGAGAAGCGGATGCTCCGCTTCTTCGAGGGTCGGGTCGACTACCGGATCGACCACGAAACCATGACGCTGACCAGCGAAGACGGCACCACCGTCCGGGCCGTGGCCGACGAATGAGCCGCAGGTGATCCGGGATCCCCAATTCGGACCAGTGGTCGACCTCGCCTACACTCGGGAACGTGCCACGTGGTGACGGTCGACTCAATCACGATCTACTCCCCGGCGAGAAGGGCCCCCAGGACGCTTGCGGCGTCTTCGGTGTCTGGGCTCCGGGCGAAGAGGTCGCAAAGCTCACGTACTTCGGGCTCTACGCCCTCCAGCATCGGGGCCAGGAATCCGCGGGAATCGCGGTCAGCAACGGCTCCCAGATCCTCGTCTTCAAGGACATGGGCCTCGTGTCCCAGGTCTTCGACGAGACCTCGCTCGGTTCGCTCCAGGGTCACATCGCGGTCGGTCACGCCCGCTACTCGACCACCGGCGCGTCCGTGTGGGAGAACGCCCAGCCCACCTTCCGGGCCACCGCGCAGGGCTCCATCGCGCTCGGCCACAACGGCAACCTCGTCAACACCGCCCAGCTCGCCGAGCTGGTCGCCGACCTGCCCAAGCAGGACGGCCGCTCCACGCGGGTCGCGGCGACCAACGACACCGACCTGGTCACCGCGCTGCTCGCGGGCCAGGTCGACGACGACGGCAAGCCGCTGACCATCGAGGACGCGGCCGCCAAGGTGCTGCCCCAGGTGCGCGGCGCCTTCAGCCTCGTCTTCATGGACGAGCACACGCTCTACGCCGCCCGCGACCCGCAGGGCATCCGCCCGCTGGTCCTCGGCCGCCTGGAGCGCGGCTGGGTCGTCGCCTCCGAGTCCGCCGCCCTCGACATCTGCGGCGCCTCCTACGTCCGCGAGATCGAGCCGGGCGAGTTCATCGCCATCGACGAGAACGGTCTGCGCACGTCGCGATTCGCAGAAGCGAAGCCCAAGGGCTGCGTCTTCGAGTACGTGTACCTGGCCCGCCCGGACACCGACATCGCCGGCCGCAACGTCTACCTCTCGCGCGTCGAGATGGGCCGCAGGCTGGCCGCGGAGGCCCCCGCCGAGGCCGACCTCGTCATAGCGACCCCGGAGTCCGGCACCCCCGCCGCGATCGGGTACGCCGAGGCATCCGGCATCCCCTTCGGCGCCGGTCTGGTGAAGAACGCCTACGTCGGGCGCACCTTCATCCAGCCCTCGCAGACCATCCGCCAGCTCGGCATCCGCCTCAAGCTGAATCCCCTGAAGGAAGTCATCAAGGGCAAGCGGCTGGTCGTCGTGGACGACTCCATCGTCCGCGGCAACACCCAGCGGGCCCTGGTCCGCATGCTCCGCGAGGCCGGCGCGGCCGAGGTCCACATCCGGATCTCGTCCCCGCCCGTGAAGTGGCCCTGCTTCTTCGGCATCGACTTCGCCACCCGCGCCGAGCTCATCGCCAACGGCATGAGCATCGAGGAGATCGGCACCTCGCTGGGCGCCGACTCCCTGGCGTACATCTCCATCGACGGCATGATCGAGGCGACCACCATCGCCAAGCCGAACCTGTGCCGCGCCTGCTTCGACGGCGAGTACCCGATGGAGCTCCCCGACCCCGAGCTGCTCGGCAAGCAGCTCCTGGAGACCGAGCTGGCCGCCGGGCCCGCCGGTACGGCCGCCGCCGACGCCATCCGTCGCCCGTAGCCGTCCGTCCGCAATACCTGCCGTACGACACAAGAGTCAGAGGTTCTCATCGTCATGTCTGACACGACTGGTGCCAGCTACGCAGCCGCGGGCGTCGACATCGAAGCGGGCGACCGCGCCGTCGAGCTCATGAAGGAGTGGGTGAAGAAGACGCAGCGCCCCGAGGTCCTCGGCGGCCTCGGCGGCTTCGCCGGCCTCTTCGACGCCTCCGCCCTCAAGAAGTACGACCGCCCCCTGCTGGCCTCCGCCACGGACGGTGTCGGCACCAAGGTCGACATCGCCCGGCAGCTCGGCGTCTACGACACCATCGGTCACGACCTGGTCGCCATGGTCATGGACGACATCGTGGTGTGCGGCGCCGAGCCGCTGTTCATGACCGACTACATCTGCGTCGGCAAGGTCCACCCCGAGCGCGTCGCCGCCATCGTCAAGGGCATCGCCGAGGGCTGCGTCCTGGCCGGCTGCGCCCTGGTGGGCGGCGAGACGGCCGAGCACCCCGGCCTGCTCGGCGAGGACGACTTCGACGTCGCCGGCGCCGGTACGGGCGTCGTGGAGGCCGACCGGCTGCTCGGCCCGGACCGCATCCGCGAGGGGGACGCGGTCGTCGCGATGGCCGCCTCCGGTCTTCACTCGAACGGGTACTCACTCGTCCGCCACGTGCTGCTGAACGAGGCCGGCCTGGCCCTGGACGCGCACGTGGACGAGCTCGGCCGCACCCTCGGCGAGGAGCTCCTGGAGCCGACGAAGATCTACTCGCTGGACTGCCTGGCCCTGATGCGCACCACCGAGGTGCACGCCTTCAGCCACGTCACCGGCGGCGGCCTCGCGGCCAACCTGGCCCGCGTGATCCCCGACGGCCTGCACGCGAGCGTCGACCGCTCCACCTGGACCCCGGCGCCGGTCTTCGACCTCGTCGGACGGACGGGCAAGGTCGAGCGCCTGGAGCTGGAGAAGACCCTCAACATGGGCGTCGGCATGATCGCCGTCGTGCCCCGGGAGTCCGCCGACGTGGCGCTGGCGACCCTCGCCGACCGCGGCGTCGACGCCTGGGTGGCCGGCGAGATCACCGCACGCGGCGACCACGCGACGGGCGCCACGATGACCGGCGACTACGCCCGCTGAGCCGAGACCGGCACGGCGATGCGGGTAGCACAGAACCCGGTCGGTGACCGAAGTCACCGACCGGGCGAGTGCTCAGTGCAGGGTCAAGCGCCGCGACGATGCTGCGGGGACTGGGTGTCCTCGTCCTCGTCGTCCTCGTAGAGGTCGGCGTACTTTGCGTACAGCTCGTCGTCCTGCTCATCGTCCTCGAACCGCTCGCCGTTAGGCGGTTGCGGACTCGACGTCGATGCGCCCAGCTCCTCGGCCAGGCGGGAGAGATCAGTCCCACCGCTGTTGTACTTCAGCTGGCGGGCGACCTTCGTCTGCTTGGCCTTGGCCCGGCCGCGCCCCATGGCTCGACCCCCTCAACGACGGGGCTCGACGGCCCCAGAGTCTTGACACGCGTTCATGGTCCGGAACGGGCTCTCCGTGGAGAGACCGGTCCGTAGGGCTTCCACGGTACCTGAGCCCACGCCCATACGGTACGTCGCCCGCAGGACGTGGCTACGCCCAGGACCTTCGAGGCGCCCCGTCCTCGCTGGTCAACGGCGATTTTAACCACGTTTCGACGGCCGACCCGCCGGGAGAAGTGAGAGTTCTCTCCAACCACCCCCCGGCGGGTACCGGTCAAACCTTCGAAGACCGCCTCCGGAGCACCCTCCGGAGCGTGCGGGGCGCCGTCCCGGATCAGCGCCGCGCGCGTGCCTCCGACATCCGCTGCTCGGCGATCCGGTCGGCCGCGGCGGCCGGCGGAATGCCGTCTTCCTTCGCACGTGCGAATATGGCCAGCGTCGTGTCGTAGATCTTCGCCGCCTTGGCCTTGCACCGGTCGAAGTCGAAGCCGTGCAGCTCGTCGGCGACCTGGATGACACCGCCGGCGTTCACCACGTAGTCGGGCGCGTAGAGGATCCCGCGGTCGGCGAGGTCCTTCTCGACGCCCGGATGGGCGAGCTGGTTGTTGGCCGCGCCGCACACCACCTTCGCGGTCAGCACCGGCACGGTGTCGTCGTTCAGCGCGCCGCCGAGCGCGCAGGGGGCGTAGATGTCCAGGTTCTCGACCCGGATCAGCGCGTCCGTGTCGGCGACGGCGATCACCGACGGGTGCCGCTCGGTGAGGGCCCGGACGACGTCCTTGCGCACGTCCGTGACGACCACGTGCGCGCCCTCGGCGAGCAGGTGCTCGACCAGGTGGTGACCGACCTTGCCGACGCCGGCGATGCCGACCGTGCGGTCGCGCAGCGTCGGGTCGCCCCACAGGTGCTGGGCGGCGGCCCGCATGCCCTGGTAGACGCCGAAGGAGGTGAGCACGGACGAGTCACCCGCGCCGCCGTTCTCGGGGGAACGCCCGGTCGTCCAGCGGCACTCGCGCGCCACGACGTCCATGTCGGCCACGTAGGTGCCGACGTCGCAGGCGGTGACGTACCGGCCGCCGAGCGAGGCGACGAACCGGCCGTAGGCGAGCAGCAGCTCCTCGCTCTTGATCCGCTCCGGGTCGCCGATGATCACGGCCTTGCCGCCGCCGTGGTCGAGCCCGGCCATGGCGTTCTTGTACGACATACCGCGCGCGAGGTTCAGCGCGTCGGCGACGGCCTCCGCCTCGTTCGCGTACGGGTAGAAGCGCGTACCGCCGAGCGCGGGGCCCAGGGCGGTGGAGTGGAGGGCGATGACGGCCTTGAGACCGCTGGCACGGTCCTGGCAGAGCACGACTTGCTCATGACCTCCCTGGTCCGAGTGGAACAGGGTGTGCAGTACATCAGCAGGTGCGCCGGTTACGTCGGTCACGGTGGTGACTCCTGTGCAGGTGCGGCGGGTGGAGAGGGTCCCCGTGCGGGTGGCGGGGACTGTGGCACGAGATTAGAGCCTGACGGTGCCCGACCGCCGCCCGGTGCCCAGGATCACCTCCGCACGGAGTACAGGCGTGCGACGATTTGCAGAGGTTCCCGCGCGTTTGTGATCGGCTCCCGCAGGTTTTCGAAGCGGAGTGCGGGGGAGGGAGCAGGCGTGCCCAAGGTGTCCTCGGTGATCGTCCCCTACGCGGCGTACCTGCGGGTGTACGAGCCGCTGGCCGCCTTCCCCGAACCGGAGCGAGGCCACTGGGCCCGCTACGCCCGCCGCACCGATCTGCCCTCCTACCAGGACGAACTGCGCCGTTCCCTGGCCGACCTGCTGCCCACCCCGCCGGTGCCGGTCCCGGTGCACGAGAGCGGCGACGCCTTCGTGACCGAGGCCGACGGGGTGGTCTGCGTGTGCCCCTGGCGGACCCGGCTGCGTGGCTGGCAGGCCCTCGGGGAGCTGGCCGAGGACTTCCCCGAGCCCGTCCTGGACGCCCTGCTCCCCCCGGTCGTACGCCGCCAGACCAGGCAGGACTACGAGCGCTGGCTGGAGGGCAACCCCGACGCCCGTCCCTGGATCCGCACGGCCACCTGGCAGGTGCCGATCAACTGGTTCGTGCTGGTCTCCGACGAGGAGCGGGAGTACGACAAGGGCGGCGACGGTACCGGGGCGCCGGTGCTGCGCTACCGGACGCCGATGGTGCAGGCGCGGCGGCGGGTCGCCCGGGGACTGCGGGCGCTGAAACAGGCCATGGACGAGGGCCCGCTGATCGACGGCCTGGTGGACGTGGGGCGCTGGCTCGAGGAGTTCCATCCGCGCTCACTGGTGGAGCTGGACTACGGCGGACTGGTGCACGCCCTGCCGGCCGGCGAGCTGGAGGACGACCACTCGGCGGCGGACGTGGCCGAGGGCATCGAGGCGCTGCGCGACGGGGACGGGGCGGCCGCGGGCGCCGCGTACGGGCGGCTGGTGGAGCGGTGGCGGTCGGTGCGGGACCGGCGGTCCGCGAACTGACGTTTGACGTACCGCCCGATGTGGGGTTTCGTCTCTCGCTCAGACACCCGTTCGGTGTGACCTGAAACAACGTCACCAGGGGACGTACGTCCCGATCCGGGCGTATGTGTCAAGCGTGACGGACCGCACGTACGCCACTCTTGCGCCCCTTCCCCCTCCTCATGCCAAAATAGGACAAGGAGTCCGGGGAGGTCTCCCTCCGTCCTGTTGTGATGCACTGTGGGCGGAATCTCAGCATTGCACGCTTTGGGGGGTCTGGTGGCGTCTGATCATCCTGTGACTGATCGTCACAGTGGCGTGACTGTCCGCTATGGCACGGTCCATCGGCATCCGTCGCTGATGAACACCTGGGAGGGCAATTCCATCGGTTTGGCCGACGCGGCTGGACAGATGGTGTAGTTGTAGTGCCGAGGACAAGCCGTTCGTCCTATAACCGACTCGACTCGCGTCCGCCATTTCGGGCAACGCGGGTCAAGGTGCAGAATTTAGAGGAAAGAACCGAGAAGGTTCGGTTCTCCCGAGGAGGCCGCTCATGACCGCTCGCACCCCTGATGCCGAGCCGCTGCTGACCCCGGCTGAGGTCGCCACCATGTTCCGCGTCGACCCGAAGACGGTCACGCGCTGGGCGAAGGCCGGCAAGCTCACGTCGATCCGCACGCTCGGCGGGCATCGCCGCTACCGCGAGGCCGAGGTCCGCGCTCTGCTCGCGGGCATTCCGCAGCAGCGCAGCGAGGCCTGAACAACCGCATAACCGGGCAGAACGGCAGGCCCCCCAACCTGCCGGAGCGCCTGGAACCACAGCTCCAACCGACGCGGGTCCTGCCCCAACAGGCCCCACGCCCAAGCCGTTCGAATGTGTCGGGTGACCGACCGGGTGCGTCGTGAATCGCGCTGGACTCCGCCGGGTCCAGCGCGATTTTTTTGTGCCGGGTGTCGGTCGGCCGGGGGCGGCCTTGTCGGACTCTGGGGGAGGTTGTCGGATCCGCTACGGGAAGGCCGTGGGGGAGGCGGGGAAGTGCCCTTCGGGGCAGTGCAATTGCACATATTAAATCGACCAGTTGTAGGAGAGGCGTAAGTGCCACCGTCTCGAAAACTCACACGGTGACACCCGTCACACATGCTGCCGCTTGTTGGCCCTGGCATATGTGCGTTAGGGGGCCGATGGTTCCAGCAGCCCGCCAGGATGCGGACGTTGGGAACGGGAGGGCTCACGTGGCGGCGGCGCTCCCCTCCTCGACGGCCTCCTGACGGCCCGTCGGAGGCGGCGACGGCGACGGAGCCGGGGGCGGGGCCGGCGGAGTTGCGGAGTCCCACGCCAGCCGCAGCAGCCGGTGGCAGATCGGACAGTGACGCGTCAGGTGACGGTACGACGACGCGGCCGACAGGTGCGCGCGAAGCAGCGCCCGCGTCTCGTGCCTGACCGCTGCCGCCATGCGCCACCCCCAGGGGCCGTAGGGAGAACGTGCCCTGCCTACGGAGTACCGAGCGGAAGTGACGCCGTCAAGGCCGCGAGAGGGGCGCTCAGCGCCTCGAGGGCCTTCCCGGGCACCCGGACTACGGGCACGCGCGGAAGGCCCGCACCGAAGGGTGCGGGCCTTCTTGCCGCGGCCTGACGGGGCGTGCTGTCCCCGACTGCGGCTGCGCCGCGGGCGCGGCCTTCGCACGGGGGGACGAGGACATGAGGAAAGCCCCGCACCGAGAGGTGCGGGGCTTTCCTGTTGCGGTCCTGACGGGATTTGAACCCGCGGCCTCCACCTTGACAGGGTGGCGAGCACTCCAAACTGCTCCACAGGACCAGGTTTTGCGGCGCCCTTCGTGCGTTGCGCTGCGAGAAGAGACTCTACAGGAGGGTGGGCCCGGGGTCGAACTCACCCTCCGTGCGCTCCTCGTCACGGCGCCGCCGCTACGGCGCCAGCGCGTCGATCGCCTTCACGATCCGCTTGTCGGAGATCGGGTACGCCGTCCCCAGCGCGTGGGCGAAGTAGCTGACCCGCAGCTCCTCGATCATCCAGCGGACGTCCAGGACCTGCCGCGGGACCGGCCGCCCCCGGGGCATCTGCTCCAGCAGCCACGCGTACTCGTCCTGCATCTCGTGGACCTTCTCCATGCGGGTCGTGTCCCGCTGGACGTTGGCCGGCATCTGCTGGAGGCGCCGGTCGGCGGCGACCAGGTAGCGCATCAGGTCCGGCAGCCGCCCGATGCCCGCCTCCGTGACGAAGCCGGGCTTCACCAGCCCGTCCAGCTGCGCCCGTACGTCCTGGAGGTTCGCCAGCAGCGCGGGACTGCGCACGGCCTTCAGACGGCGCTCGCAGGCCTGCCAGGCGGCCAGCACCTGCTGCACCTGCCCCACCGTGCGGACGGTGGTGTCGACGATCTCCGCGCGGACCTTGTCGTAGAGCTTGCGGTACGACTCCTCGTCCCACGCCGGCCCGCCGAAGTCCGCGATCAGCCGGTCCGCCGCCGCCGTCGCGCAGTCGTCGAACAGTGCCTGGACGGAACCGTGCGGGTTGGCGGACAGGCCCAGCTTCTGCTGGTTCGTCAGCTTCTCGGACGCGAACTTCGCGGGATTGACCGGGATGTTGCGCAGGATCAGTCGGCGCGTGCCCTTCCACATCGCCTGCGCCTGCTCGGCCTCGGTGTCGAAGAGGCGCACGGACACCGTGTCCCCGTCGTCGACCAGCGCCGGGTAGGCCTTCACCGGCTGACCGGCCCGGCGCGTCTCGAAGACCCGGGAGAGCGTGCCGATCGTCCAGTCCGTCAGCCCGGAGCGCTCCAGGGACTCGCCGCCGCTGCGCTCGGCGGTGGCCGCCGCGGCCTGCGACAGCGCCTTGCGCGCCTTCGGCTTCAGCCGGAGCTTCAGGGACTCCAGGTCCTTGTCCTCGGCCAGCTTGCGGCGCCGCTCGTCGACGATCCGGAACGTGATCTTCAGATGGTCGGGGACCTTGGCCCAGTCGAAGTCCTCCGCCTCGAAGGGCACGCCCACCATGCGCTTGAGCTCCCGCGCCATGGTCACCGTCAGCGGCTCCTGCATCGGGACGGCCCGCTCCAGGAACGCCTGCGCGTAGTTCGGCGCCGGCACGTAGTTGCGGCGGACCGGCTTGGGCAGGGACCGGATCAGCTCCGTGACGACCTGCTCCCGCAGCCCCGGGATCTGCCAGTCGAAGCCCTCGTCCGTGACCTGGTTGAGCACCTGCAGCGGAATGTGGACGGTCACGCCGTCCGCGTCCGCCCCCGGCTCGAACTGGTACGTCACACGGAACTTCAGCGGTCCCTGGCGCCAGGAGTCCGGGTAGTCGTCCTTGGTGACCGCACCCGCCTTCTCGTTGATGAGCATCTCGCGCTCGAAGTCGAGGAAGTCGGGCTGCTCGTGCCGCTTGTGCTTCCACCACGAGTCGAAATGCGCACCGGAGACGACGTGTTCGGGCACCCGTTGGTCGTAGAAGTCGAACAGCGTCTCGTCGTCGACCAGGATGTCCCGGCGCCGCGCACGGTGCTCCAGCTCCTCGACCTCGGTCAGCAGCCGGCGGTTGTCCGCGAAGAACTTGTGGTGCGTGCGCCAGTCGCCCTCCACCAGGGCATTGCGGATGAACAGCTCGCGGCTGACCTCCGGATCGATCCGCCCGTAGTTCACCTTGCGCTGCGCCACGATCGGCACGCCGTACAGCGTCACCTTCTCGTACGCCATCACCGCCGCCTGGTCCTTCTCCCAGTGCGGCTCGCTGTAGGTGCGCTTGAGGAGGTGCCCGGCGAGCGGCTCCACCCACTCCGGCTCGATCTTCGCGTTGACGCGGGCCCAGAGCCGGGACGTCTCCACCAGCTCCGCCGACATCACGAAGCGCGGCGGCTTCTTGAAGAGCGCCGAGCCGGGGAAGATCGCGAACTTGGCGTTGCGCGCGCCCAGGTACTCGTTCTTGGCTGTGCTCCTCCCGCCCTCCCCCCCGGCGTCCTTCACGTCCTTCATGCCGACGTGGGAGAGGAGACCGGCCAGCAGCGACACGTGTACGCGGTCCTCGGGCGCGTCCTGGTCGTTGAGGTGGATGCCCATCTGCCTGGCGACCGTGCGCAGCTGCGTGTAGATGTCCTGCCACTCGCGGATCCGCAGGAAGTTGAGGTACTCCTGCTTGCACATCCGGCGGAACGACGACGAGCCGCGCTCCTTCTGCTGCTCGCGCACGTACCGCCAGAGGTTGAGGAACGCGAGGAAGTCGCTGGTCTCGTCCTTGAAGCGGGCGTGCTGCTGGTCGGCCTGCGCCTGCTTGTCCGAGGGACGCTCCCGCGGGTCCTGGATGGACAGGGCCGCCGCGATGACCATGACCTCGCGGACACAGCCGTTCTTGTCGGCCTCCAGCACCATCCGGGCCAGCCGCGGGTCGACGGGCAGCTGGGCCAGCTTGCGGCCGGTGTCCGTCAGCCGCTTGCGCGGGTCCTTCTGCGACGGGTCCAGGGCGCCCAGTTCCTGGAGGAGCTGCACACCGTCGCGGATGTTGCGGTGGTCCGGCGGGTCGATGAACGGGAACTTCTCGATGTCACCGAGGCCGGCCGCGGTCATCTGGAGGATGACGGAGGCGAGGTTGGTCCGCAGGATCTCCGCGTCCGTGAACTCCGGCCGCGCGTTGAAGTCGTCCTCGGAGTACAGGCGGATGCAGATACCGTCGCTGGTCCGCCCGCAGCGGCCCTTTCGCTGGTTGGCGCTGGCCTGCGAGATCGGTTCGATCGGCAGCCGCTGCACCTTCGTGCGATGGCTGTACCGCGAGATCCGGGCGAATCCGGGGTCGATGACGTACTTGATGCCCGGCACCGTCAGCGAGGTCTCGGCGACGTTCGTGGCGAGGACGATCCTGCGCCCGGTGTGCTGCTGGAACACCCGGTGCTGCTCGGCGTGGGAGAGCCGGGCGTACAGCGGCAGGATCTCGGTGAATCTGTACTTCTTCTTCTCCAGGGCGTCCGCGGTGTCCCGGATCTCCCGCTCACCGGAGAGGAAGACGAGGATGTCGCCCTTCCCCTCGGCCATCAGCTCCTCGACGGCGTCGGTGATCGCGGTGATCTGGTCGCGGTCGGCGTCGTCGCCGTCCTCCTCCAGCAGCGGGCGGTACCGCACCTCCACCGGATACGTCCGGCCGCTGACCTCGATGATCGGCGCGTCACCGAAGTGCCGGGAGAAACGCTCGGGGTCGATCGTCGCCGACGTGATGACGACCTTCAGGTCCGGCCGCTTCGGCAGCAGCTGCGCGAGGTACCCGAGCAGGAAGTCGATGTTGAGGGACCGCTCGTGCGCCTCGTCGATGATGATCGTGTCGTAGGCGCGCAGCTCGCGGTCGGTCTGGATCTCGGCGAGCAGGATGCCGTCCGTCATCAGCTTGATGAACGTGGCGTCCGGATTCACCTGGTCGGTGAACCGCACCTTCCAGCCGACGGCCTCGCCGAGGGGCGTGTCCAGCTCGTCCGCCACCCGCTCGGCGACGGTGCGCGCGGCGATCCGGCGGGGCTGCGTGTGCCCGATCATGCCGCGGACGCCACGGCCGAGCTCGACACAGATCTTCGGGATCTGCGTGGTCTTGCCGGACCCGGTCTCACCGGCGACGATGACGACCTGGTGATCACGGATGGCCTCCGCGATCACGTCCTTCTTCTGGCTGACCGGGAGCTGTTCGGGGTAGGTGACGGCGGGCACACGGGCCCGGCGTTCGGCGATGCGCTGCTCGGCCTTGGCCACCTCCGCCTCGATCTCGGCGAGAACGGCGGCACGGGCCTCCGGCTTACGGATCTTCCGTGCGCCTTCGAGCCTCCGCCCGAGCCGATGTGCGTCACGCAGGGACAGCTCGGTCAGGCGGGGAGCGAGGGCGCCGAGGGCGGGGGCGGGGTGCGTAGACATACGGCTTCCAGGATCGCATCCCCGGGAAATTCCTGGCGAACGCTTTTGCCCCGGGGCCCGGCGTGGTGCGGGACCAGCAGGACGGGTGGGGTCGGCAGACCCATGGACCTAAACAACAAGGCCCCGATCCGAAGATCGGGGCCTTACTGTGGCTGGGGCCGGGGTCGAACCGGCGACCTATCGCTTTTCAGGCGATCGCTCGTACCAACTGAGCTACCCAGCCGAGAGGTTTCACGTGAAACCTCGGCGGTCCTGACGGGATTTGAACCCGCGGCCTCCACCTTGACAGGGTGGCGAGCACTCCAAACTGCTCCACAGGACCAAGTGGATGTGTGCGAACCAGCGAACCAAGTGTCGCACACCGTACTGCGTGCCCCCAACGGGATTCGAACCCGTGCTACCGCCTTGAAAGGGCGGCGTCCTAGGCCGCTAGACGATGAGGGCTATCGGCCCGCCTGGGCGCTTTTCAGCGCGTCGGGGACGTGAGAAGCATAGGCGATGACGAGAGGTATCGCCAAAACGCTTTACGGAGGACCGGGAGTCGCACCCGAAGGGGAGGGGGTGCCGCCGGAGGGGGAGGGGGCCGCACCGGAGGGAGACGGGGTGGTGCCGGAAGGGGACGGGGCCGCGCCCGGCTGGTTCTCCTTCGGCAGATGGCGGCTGACCTCGGCCGTCGTGAGCCCCAGACCGCCGAGCTTGATCTCGTCCCAGGCCTGCAGGCGCCGGCTGTCCCGGTCGAAGTAGAGGATCGACGCCTGGACGGGGTCGGGGTGCTTGCCCTCGACGGCGCGCAGGCCGCTGCCGCCGGTGGAGCCCTCGACACGGAGCCGGGTGCCGTACTTCATGACCTGCATGTCCTCGTGGTGGACGTGGCCGGCCAGCACCAGCGGGACCGTCCCGTCGACCTCGCGGGCCGCCGACGGCTCGTGGGCGACGGCGACGTCCACGGGCGTGCCCGCCCTGGTCTGGTCGCGCAGGGCGGAGGCCAGTCGGGCGCCGGCCAGTTCCTGGGAGGCGTCGGCGCCGGGCTTCGCGGAGCGGTCCGGGGTGTACTGCGGGTCGCCGATGCCGGCGAAGCGCAGGCCGGCGATCGTGCGGGCCCGGCCGTCGTCCAGGACGTGCACGTTCCTCAGGCCCTCCAGGTAGTCCTGGGTGACGCGGGAGTCGTGGTTGCCGCGGACCCAGACGTAGGGGGCGCCGAGGTCCTCGACGGGGTCCAGGAAGCCGTTCTCCGCCGCCGTGCCGTGGTCCATGGTGTCGCCGGAGTCGACGATCACGTTCACCCTGTACTGCTCCACCAGCGAGGCGATGATCTTCCAGCTCGCCGGGTTGAGGTGGATGTCCGACACGTGCAGGACGCGGATGGTGGTGGGGTCGGGCTGGTAGGCGGGGAGCGTGGACGTGACGTCGTAGAGCTTGGTCACGTTCGTCACCAGGCGGGCCAGTTCCTTCTGGTAGACGTCGAACTCCGTGACGATGCTGCGCGCGTTGCCGACCAGGGAGGGCGCGGAGGAGAGCAGGCCGGAGAACCGGGGTTCCAGGACCGAGTCGGGGTTCCAGGTCGCGTACGCGGTGCCGCCGGAGGCGACCAGGAGGGTGAGCGCGAGTCCCCCGGCCGCCAGGGCGCGGCGGGGGCGGCGGTAGACGGCGAGGCCGAGGGCGGTGGCGCCGGTGACGACGGCGACGCAGGAGCGGGCGGCCAGATCGAGGGTGCCCTGCTCGACGTCCTTCGCGACCTCGTCCTGGAGGCCGGAGAGCCGTTCGGGGTGGTCGACGAGCGCCTGGGCGCGGTCCGGGTCGAGCTGGTCGACGTTGACGTCGAGGCGGACGGGGGCGATGTGGCTGTCGAACTGGAGGGCGCCCAGCGGTGAAATGTTGATCTTCGTGCCGCCGGCCAGGGAGGGGCGCAGGGTCATCGTCGTGTTCATGGGGCCGACCGGGACGCGCACGTTGCCCACGACCAGCAGGCCGAGCCAGGCCCCGAGCAGGACGACGACGACGAGGCCGAGGGCGCGGGTCCAGGGGCGGGAGCGGGGGACGAGCTCCGTCGTCGTGGGCGCCGGGCGGGCGCGCCGGCGGCGGACGAGGGCGCGCGGGGCGCTGCGGATGCGGTTCATCACCTCGGTCGGGACGTGCGGGACGGCGGCGGGGACGCGGGCCATTGGTCCCGTATGCCCATGTCCCCGGGCGGATATGCGAGTGGTGGGCGGTGCGCGGCGGCGGTGTCGTACCCGATGTGTCGTACCCGACAATGGGTCTGTGCTGGAGATGACGCGCGAGGAGTTCGAGGAACTGGTCGCCGAGGCGCTGGACCGGATCCCGCCGGAGCTGACGCGGCTGATGGACAACGTCGCGGTGTTCGTCGAGGACGAGCCGCCGGCGGACGATCCCGAGCTGCTCGGGCTGTACGAGGGGACGCCGCTGACCGAGCGCGGGGAGTGGTACGCCGGTGTGCTGCCGGACCGGATCACCATCTACCGGGGGCCGACGCTGCGGTTCTGCGACACCCGTGAGGACGTGGTCGCGGAGACCGAGGTGACGGTGGTGCACGAGATCGCGCACCACTTCGGGATCGACGACGCGCGCCTGCACGCCCTCGGCTACGGGTGAGGGGCCCCGGGCGGCGGCCCGCGGTCGGGGATGCGGGTGACGGTCTTCGGCGCGGGGCGCGTGTCCTGTCGCGGGTGACGGGAGTTGGGCACGGCGACTCCTGACCCCTCGGAGGTGGCCGCCGTGCGCCCCTTGTCCGTACCTGTCCGTCTGGCCGCCACGGTCGTGGCCGTCGCCGCTGCCGCCGGCTGCATGAGCGTCGGTGACGACTCCGGAGGGGAGGCCGGGCCGTCGCACTCGGCCGGGGAGCGCGGCGGCGAGGCGTCGGGCGGCGGGCCGGCGGCGCCGGGCGGCGGGGCCGGGAACGGCCCGGCGGTCACCGGCGAGGGGCGTGGACACGGCAAAGAGGAGAAGGGCGAGGGCGACCGCGGCAAGCGGAAGGGCAAGGGTCGCGGCAAGGACGGTGAGGGCGAGGGCGAGGACAGGTCCGCCTCGGGGCCGCCCTCCGCGCACGCGACCGCGTCCGCCCCGGGGGAGGGCGGACCGGAGGAGCCCACGCCCCCGCGGACGGTGGACCCGGAGCCCCCGCGGACGGTGGACCCGGAGCCGACGCCGCCCCCGGAACCGCCCGCCTCTCCGCCCCCGGAGCCGACGCCGGAGCCGTCCTCGTCGGCGCACGAGCCGCCGGGGACGCAGCTGGCGCATCGCGAGCCGGCGCCGGAGGCGGGGGCGCCGGTGTAGGCCGGGCGGTGAGGTCCGGGCCGGGTGCCGGGGGGTGCGGGCGTGGGTCCGCAGATGGGGTGAAGGACCGGCTGAGCTGGGCATGTGCTATCCGGTTTGCCATCAGGGGTGGGGGGTGCGTATGGTGGTAGATCGTTTGATCCCATTTGCCCGGCGCCATCGCAGAGCGCGCCGTGTGGCGCGTACTCTCTCCCTTGCCGTGATGGACCGCATCGAGGCGGTCGTATTGCGAATCGCGATTCACGGAGTTGACGGGCGCGTGCCGACGAGAGACTCCGGAAGGTTTCGCATTCGCATGTCCATCATCAGTACTGATCACGCCGTCGTGCCCGAGAACGCCGACAACGCCGAGGGCGTTGTCGAGATCGTCTCCGAGGCTCAGGAGGCCCCCGAGGTCGTCGAGACCTCCGAGGCCGCCGGCGCCCCCGAGGTCACCTTCGCCGACCTCGGTCTGCCCGAGGGCATCGTGCGCAAGCTCGCGCAGAACGGTGTGACCACCCCCTTCCCGATCCAGGCCGCGACCATCCCGGACGCGCTGGAGGGCAAGGACATCCTCGGCCGGGGCCGCACCGGCTCCGGCAAGACCCTCTCCTTCGGTCTGCCGGCCCTGGCCACGCTGGCCGGCGGCCGCACCGAGAAGCACAAGCCGCGCGCCGTCATCCTGACGCCGACCCGTGAGCTGGCCATGCAGGTCGCCGACGCGCTGCAGCCCTACGGGGACGTCGTCGGGCTGCGCATGAAGGTCGTCTGCGGCGGCACGTCCATGGGCAACCAGATCTACGCCCTGGAGAAGGGCGTCGACATCCTGGTCGCCACGCCGGGCCGTCTGCGCGACATCATCAACCGCGGCGCCTGCTCCCTGGAGAACGTGCAGATCGCCGTCCTCGACGAGGCCGACCAGATGTCCGACCTGGGCTTCATGCCCGAGGTCACCGAGCTGCTCGACCAGGTGCCGCCGGGCGGTCAGCGGATGCTGTTCTCCGCCACCATGGAGAACGAGATCAAGACCCTCGTCGACCGGTACCTGAACAACCCGGTCAGCCACGAGGTCGACGCCGCCCAGGGCGCGGTGACGACCATGTCGCACCACATCCTCATCGTGAAGCCCAAGGACAAGGCGCCGGTCACCGCGGCCATCGCCTCCCGCAAGGGCCGCACCATCATCTTCGTCCGCACCCAGCTGGGCGCCGACCGCGTCGCCGAGCAGCTGCGCGACGCGGGCGTGAAGGCGGACGCGCTGCACGGCGGCATGACCCAGGGCGCGCGCACCCGCACGCTGGCAGACTTCAAGGACGGCTACGTCAACGTCCTGGTCGCCACCGACGTCGCCGCGCGCGGCATCCACGTCGACGGCATCGACCTGGTGCTGAACGTGGACCCGGCCGGCGACCACAAGGACTACCTGCACCGCGCCGGCCGCACGGCCCGCGCCGGCCGCACCGGCACGGTCGTCTCCCTGTCCCTGCCGCACCAGCGCCGCCAGATCTTCCGGCTGATGGAGGACGCGGGCGTCGACGCCACGCGCCACATCATCCAGGGCGGCGACGCCTTCGACCCGGAGGTCGCCGAGATCACCGGTGCCCGGTCGATGACCGAGGTCCAGGCCGAGTCCGCGGGCAACGCGGCGCAGCAGGCCGAGCGCGAGGTCGCCCAGCTCACCAAGGAACTGGAGCGGGCCCAGCGACGTGCCACGGAGCTGCGCGAGGAGGCGGACCGGCTGGTCGCCAGGGTCGCGCGGGAGCGGGGCGAGGACCCGGAGACGGTGCTGGCCGAGGTGGCCACCGCCGCCGAGGCCGAGGTCTCGGTGCCGGCCCAGTCGGGCCCGCGTGAGACGGAGAAGACCGAGCGCACCGAGCGGGCCGGTAACGGCCGGGACCGCTTCGCGGACCGGGACCGCTCCTACGACCGTGACCGTGGCGGGCGTTCCTTCGAGCGTCGTGACGACCGCGGCGACCGTGGCGGCCGTTCGTTCGAGCGTCGTGACGACCGGGGTGACCGTGGCGGCTTCCGCCGCGACGACCGCCGTGACGACCGCGGGGGGCGTTCCTTCGAGCGTCGTGACGACCGCGGTGGGTTCCGTCGTGACGAGCGTCGTGACGACCGTGGCGGGCGTTCCTTCGAGCGTCGTGACGACCGCGGTGACCGCGGGGGGCGTTCGTTCGAGCGTCGTGACGACCGGGGTGACCGTGGCGGCTTCCGCCGCGACGACCGTCGTGACGACCGCGGTGACCGCGGGGGGCGTTCGTTCGAGCGTCGTGACGACCGCGGCGACCGTGGCGGCTTCCGCCGCGACGACCGCCCCGGCCACCGTGGCAGCGACCGTCCGTTCAACCGCGACCGTCAGGGCGACCGCCCCGGCAGCGACCGTCCGTTCAACCGCGACCGTCGTGACGACCGTCCCGGCTTCCGCGCCGGCGGTCACGAGCGCCCCTTCGGCCGCCGTGACGACCACCGCGGTTCGTCCTTCGGCCGCCGCGACGACAAGCCGCGCTGGAAGCGCAACGGCTGACGCCTGTAGCCAGTGATCGGGGCCGTGGTCCCTGCCCGACCGACCGGGCAGGGGCCACGGCCTTTTCCGTGGCCCGCGGACTCTTCGGCCGGGGCAGCGCGCATCCGGTCGAGGAGTGACGCATGTCACGTCCTCCGTAGGGGAATCGCTGGGGGCATGACAGATGACGCCAAGGCGAGTGGGCTGTCGGACGAGGAACGGCTGGCCCAGCTCGGCTACACCCAGGTCCTGGCCCGCCGCATGTCGGCGTTCTCCAACTACGCGGTCTCCTTCACCATCATCTCGGTGCTGTCGGGCTGCCTGACCCTCTACCTGTTCGGCATGAACACCGGCGGCCCCGCCGTGATCACGTGGGGCTGGGTCGCCGTCGGCCTGATGACCCTCTTCGTCGGCCTGGCGATGGCCGAGATCTGCTCGGCGTACCCGACGTCGGCGGGCCTGTACTTCTGGGCGCATCGCCTCGCGCCGCCCCGTACGGCGGCCGCCTGGGCCTGGTTCACGGGCTGGTTCAACGTGCTGGGCCAGGTCGCGGTGACCGCCGGCATCGACTTCGGCGCCGCGTCCTTCCTCGGCGCCTACCTGAACCTCCAGTTCGGCTTCGAGGTCACCGAGGGCCGCACGATCCTCCTCTTCGCCGCGATCCTGATCCTCCACGGCCTGCTGAACACCTTCGGCGTCCGCATCGTCGGCCTGCTGAACAGCGTCAGCGTCTGGTGGCACGTCCTCGGCGTGGCGGTCATCGTCGGCGCGCTGGCCTTCGTCCCCGACCACCACCGGCCGGCGTCCTTCGTCTTCGGCGAGTTCGTGAACAACACGGGCTGGGGCAGCGGCGCGTACGTCGTCCTGATCGGCCTGCTGATGGCCCAGTACACCTTCACCGGCTACGACGCCTCCGCCCACATGACGGAGGAGACCCGCGACGCCTCCACCGCCGGCCCGAAGGGCATCGTCCGCTCCATCTGGACCTCCTGGATCGCCGGCTTCGTCCTCCTGCTCGGCTTCACCTTCGCCATCCAGTCCTACGAGGGCGCCCTCGCCTCCCCGACCGGCGCCCCGCCCGCCCAGATCCTGCTCGACGCGCTGGGCGCGACCGCGGGCAAGCTGCTGCTGCTCGTCGTCATCGGGGCGCAGCTGTTCTGCGGGATGGCGTCGGTGACGGCCAACAGCCGCATGATCTACGCCTTCTCGCGCGACGGCGCGCTGCCCTGGTCCCACGTCTGGCACACCGTCAGCCCGCGCACCCGCACGCCGGTCGCCGCGGTCTGGCTGGCCGCGCTGGGCGCCCTGGCCCTCGGCCTGCCCTACCTGATCAACGTGACGGCGTACGCGGCGGTGACGTCGATCGCCGTCATCGGCCTCTACATCGCGTACGTCGTCCCGACCTTCCTGCGCCTGCGCAGGGGCGACGCCTTCGAACGCGGGCCCTGGCACCTGGGCCGCTGGTCGCGGGCGGTGGGCGTGGTCGCGGTGACGTGGGTCGGCGTCATCACGGTCCTGTTCATGCTGCCGCAGGTGTCCCCGGTCACCTGGGAGACCTTCAACTACGCGCCGATCGCCGTCCTGGCCGTCCTCGGCTTCGCCGCGACCTGGTGGCTGGCCTCGGCCCGGCACTGGTTCCTCGACCCCCACCACGAACGCACCCGCGCCCGAGCGGCGGCCCGCGCGAACGCACCGGAGCCGGTGGATCCCTAGCGGCGCTCCCTCCCCGGCACCCGCCGACGCGGCCGAGTCCCCGATACCCGATCGGCGCCCCGGCCGTGTCGGGCTATGCTCGGTGTGGCACCATCACGCAACACGCCCTGGGCCCTTAGCTCAATTGGCAGAGCAGTGGACTTTTAATCCATTGGTTGTGGGTTCGAGTCCCACAGGGCCTACCGGTGGCGGGCGGGGCATATGGCCCCTGACCCGCAACGCGGCGCCCGGGACGGCTTCGGCCGGCCCGGGCGCCGCGTCGTTGTCCGGCCCCTACTTGATGTGGACGAGACCGTCGGTGGTGACGGTGGGACGGCCGCTGGTGCCGACCACGACGATCTTGACGGTGTGCTTGGCGCTGCCGGCCCAGGTCTTCGTCCAGATGGCCTGCCGGTACAGGGTGGTGGCGGACTTCAGGTCGACCGTGCTGACCTTGACGCCGTCGACGTAGACGTACGCCTGGCCCGAGCTGGACGCCCGGGAGACCACCCAGGAGGCGGAACGGCCGGTGAAGGTCCAGGTGAGCGAGGCGCCCTTGGAGCCGCTGGAGTACGACTTGCCGCCCAGGTAACTGGAGGAGGAACGGCTCGTCCAGCTGCCGGACCTCACCGCCGACGTCTCCTGCAGGATGACCGGCGTGTAGGAGGCGGACGCGGTGCGGTGGTTACCGGCGTAGTCGTACGCCTGCATCGACCAGGTGGCGGCCGTGCCGGACGCGGCGGTGCGGTGGGAGGCGGTGACGGTCGGCCCGAAGGCGGCGGCCGTCGGGGACAGCAGCTTCACCTCGCGCAGCGCCTTGTCGTCGGCCGCCTTCCAGCCGAGGGCGACCGGGACGGCGGTGGTGTTGACCGTGCCGGTGCGCAGGGACAGCGTCGGAGTGGTGGGGAAGGTGGGCGCGGTCGTCTCCGCGACGGCCTTCAGCGCGGCGGTGGTCACGGTCCTGCCGGACTGGTGCACCGCCCGCACCGCGACGGTGTGGCTGCCCAGGGGCAGGGTCGTGTTCGCGGAGGTGGCCGTACCGGAGGTGGTGACGACGGTCTTGCCGTCGACCAGCAGCTGGTAGCTCTTGACGAGCGCCGCGGGCGTGGTGGCCGCCCACTTCACGCTGAGGGCGCCCTTGGTGTAGTACGTCGTGCCGGACAGGCCCGCGCCGCCGACCGAGGTCACCTTCAGGCCCTGCACCGGACCGGCCGCCCAGGCGCGGACGGTCGGCAGCTGGGAGTAGAGGGAGTTGCCGGGGCACTGGGTGTTGTAGCCGTCGCGGTGGCCGGAGATCCGGTTGAAGGTGTACCTGGTGCCCGCGGTGAAGCCGGTGCCGAAGTAGTTCTTCTGGCTCGCCCCGGCGCTGAGCTGCACCGTCCCGGCCGGGTCGGCGCCGTACTGGCCGAGCTTCCAGGCGGCGACGCGGGCGACGGAGGCCAGCGCGGCGCTGGAGGCGGGGGTGGAGGTGTACTCACCGAGCACCGCGATGCCGACGGACTCGCGGTTCCAGCCGAAGGTGTGCGCACCGAGCACCGGCAGGTCGGTGCCGCCCTTGCGGCCCTCGAAGACGGTGCCGCACTTGTCGACCAGGAAGTTGTAGCCGATGTCGTTCCAGCCGTTGACCTGCGTGTGGTACGCGTAGACGCCCCGCACGATCGACGCGGAGTCGGCGCAGGAGTAGGTGTTGGCCCCGTCGGTGTGGTGGACGAAGACGGCCTTCACATCGGCGTTGTACTCGGACGGGTCGGGGCTGAGCGACTCGTCGGCGCCCCAGCCGGCGCGCGAGGTGACCGGCGGCCTGGGCACGGTGGACGACGGAGCGGACGGCACGGTGGCCGACGGGCTCGGGGACGAGGGGGCGGACGGCGAGCCGGTGGTCGTCGGCGCGGCCGTGGTGTCGGTGGGTGCCGGGGCGGTCGTGGAGTCGTCGGGTGCGGGGGACGTGGTGGTCCCGCCGTCCGTCGGCGTCGCGGTCGTCCCGTCGGCGGGTGCCGCGGAATCCGTGGGCGTGGCCGCCGGATCGCCCTCCTCGGCGACGAACGCCGCCGGTTCGGTCGCCTCGGTCTCGGCCTTGGTCACCACACCCGGATCGACCAGGTTGACCTCGAGCCCCTTGGGCAGCGTGCCGGTGGTGCCGTCCTCGTGGAGGACCTGGACCTCGACGCCGTCGGAGGGCCCGACCCACAGCGGCTCGGACGCGCCGCGCATCCCGGCCTCCGGGTCCTCCGGCGGGTCGATGTTCACCTCGAGGTCCTGCCAGGCACTCCACTCACCGCTCTCCAGATCGCGGGTGCGCACCTGAGCCCTGCCGTCGAGCCCCTTGACCGGCCCCGACCAGGACACGCCGACCAGCGAGAACTGCCTGGTGCCCGTGCGCGGCAGCTCCCGCTTGCCGCTCGTGGCCCCCTTCAGCGCGAGGTCGTAGACCTTCACGGGCCGCTTGGCCCGGCCCGTCGCCCCGGGCTCGTCGGACGGGCTGGCGACCGCGTACGTCACCACGCCCCCGCCCCCCAGAACCACGGCACCGAGCGTCAGCCACGCCCGTCTCTTCAAGCTCAACGGTCTGTACGCGTGCGACGTACGACGACTCATGACACACCCACCCCATAGGAAGCCCGCAGAGGGCCACAGAAGAAGTCACGCGGGGCACACCAGCCACATGGGTGGCCCACCCTTACAGCGCCCCGCGAGCGACGGGCATTACTGGGACGCGCGCCGAGGTGACACAGAACACGGGAGCGGTCATCACGGACCTCGCACGACCGGCGCCTCCCGACCGGCCGGCGCACCAGACGCAGAGCCGGGACGACGACAACGGCCACCACCGGGACGAGACCGACCGCGATCCTGCGGACCGGTTACGAGCACGTGTCCCGACATACTCGATACGGAGCTGCAACCGAATCGCTCCGACACCATTACGTGTGACTTTCCCGCCTGAGCGGAGTACCGCGTTCCGGACTGCGCATCTGCGCTGGCACGGTGACCGGGGAGCAGACTTGTCCCGCTCAGGTGTGAATAAGGATGGTTCTTCGGTGGCTGGAAGAAGACCCCTGATTGCCTACGGGCAGCTATTGTCCTGCGCCAGTAGTTGATCGTTAGAAATTGCATGACTTCTGCTGCTGGTGCGTCAGTGCCCCGTCGTGGCCCGAAGCTCGAACCGTTGCTGC